>NZ_JBBHER010000003.1:0-515981 GCF_037646705.1 Paludibacillus litoralis | reverse complement strand
GCGCCTGTACTTACTGATAGAACTTCTGCCAGAATCATCCATCATGCCAGCCCTCCTCAGGGTCGGCAGATTCCTCGATCAAACGGCGGAAAAGTAGGTGGGAGCAAAACCCCGCTTACCCAGAGAGGAAGGCATCTCCGACCGCTATGTCAGCCGCGTGATCCGGCTGGCATGGCTGGCGCCATCAGTGCTGGAACGGCTGGTGCTGCGGCGCGAACCCACGGTGCTGTCGATCTTCGACCTCTGCGGCGTGGCGGAGCTGCCGTGGGTCGAGCAGCCCGGGCGCGTGTTTGACTGAACGTCGACTTCGGGCACGCCTTATATAACCCATGCAACAACAGGCGACATTTTCTCAATCAAAGGTTGCATATAATTATTTGAATAAACCATCTTACCCTATAAGAAATTCGGCTGTTTAACTTCGTAGCTAACCGGCTTCTTGTTTTTCTGAATTACACCTTCTTCGACAAGACGTTGTAACCAGATCTTTGCTTGCGCTTTGGAAATATCTAGCGCCTCTGCGATATCCGGCTCTTTCATGGGCTCTTTCAGAAGCTGCTGCATAGAAGCGCGTACAGCTCCAAAAAGTAATTCAGCCGGGGACGATTCTTCAATGACGAGACTGCTAACACGGGCGATCGGAGTTTCGAGTTCTGGCTCTGGCGTTACGGCTGTTTGCTCAATATCTAATTCTTCTTCCGCGCCTTGCCGCGGTAGATCAGCCAAATCTAAACCTTCGTCGGCAAAAGCAGCGTTCTCAAGATTAAGTCGCTCGACGCGCTCTGTTGCGACTGGCGCTTCTTTGTTCAGTTTATCTGGCTCTGAAAACAATAGGGCTTCTTGGCTCGACGCAGAAGAAGTCAAAACCGGATTATCAAGTACAGACTCAAATGACACTGGATCTTGAGGATTCGGCCACAAGAGAGCTCCTTTTTTCCTTAGCTCATCCAAGCCAATTGATCCATCATGAGTCGACCGGACGTAGATCGGCACGAAATGGAGTTTATCAAGCTGTTCGACTGCGCCCGCCCACGTCCCGCCCTTATTGAAGTCGGAACTAGCCACTAGGGCAGCGTCCGACATCGCGTAGATCAACTTGTTGCGCTGCATTGCGTTTCCTACGTTGAACCCAGCACTGGGATCATACGGTGAAATCAGTGTGAGTTGACCATCGAGCAGCATATTTCTATTTTCGCGATTCATTGCCGTCTTCTCGAGACTGTCCGCAAGAACACCACAGACTTTTCCACCGGCTTCTAATGCACCACGCATTGCGGCCTGATCGATGCCTCTGGCTCCACCTGATACCAACGTCCTTTTTGCGCGTGCAGCGAGTTGTCCAATTTGCAGCGTGTACTCGATCAGTGAATCATCCACATGGCGTGAGCCGACCACCGCCAAACCGCCAGTTTCAAGAAGCCCCATTTCGCCGCAACCATATAAGACAGCGGGCGCATTTTCTCGAAGACGATCTATCAGACGCTTTGGATATTCTGGATCGGCGCGACTGACGACCCAAATCGCACGAGCCCGCCACCGCTCTACGACTTGGCTTAGCAAAAATCCGCGGCCAAGAAGACTCTGGAGACGGTCTTCTTCGATCACTGGCTTACAGGCGCGCAGGATCTCTACAGCGTTCGTAGATACCAAGTCGGCAGGCTGACTTTTGATGTCGCGAAGATGCCGAGCTAGGCGCTTGTATTCACCGGGTGTAAGCACGTCCGATTTCGGGGTGCCACGTCCGGCAATCAGTGGTGCCGTCAGCATGAGTATTGCTTGAGTATTTGGTGAGAGGTCCGGCATCATTTGTCATTTCCCGTCTGAGAAAGCGCCATTGGCCAAACGTCACTCACCCCATTCTTGCGAAGTAGCCATGCAGCTATCGTCAAAGTCCAGCGCGAGTCCACCATGTCGTCGATAAGTAATACTGGGCCATGCGGCATGGATTTCTCCTCAATGGCCAGCGACCCGTCGATGTTTCGCGCCTGTTGAGTGCTGTTCGCCATAGTTTTCTGTTCCGGTCGTTCGTCTGTTTTCATTATGACCGCATGAAACGGCAAACCCAGTGCGTCTGCCAAACGTTGAGAGAAATCCGGGACCAATTCTCGATGACGTTGCGAAGGTACACAGGTGACCCAAGTTGGAGCCGGTTGCGGGGTCCATTGTTGGAGCATCTTCACGCAGGCGTTAACTAAGTCGTCGGCAAAACGACCGTCGCGATACTTCCCTTGGCGAACGAGTCCTCCCCAACCGGCATCACCCCAAACACAGAGAGCCTTTCCAGGATGAGTTCGATGATTTAACGGAATCGTTCCCCGAACGCCGTACTCAGGCAGCCCACCGCTGGGCCACTGCTTTCGGGGCTCGATTGGCAGGTTAGTCCTACGCAGGAATTTGACCGCTTCTTGGACCAAACCTGAATCAGTCCTCACTGGAAGCGGTGGCAAGGTCGGCGCAGTAACCAAACTCGGGTCACCGTCGAGTGCGTCGATCAAGAAGCCCATGTGCTCACCGAACGGCAACGTGACATAGTTCTGCATCTGCTGGTTTTCGTCACGTCTAAGAGACGTAAGGCGCTCTGCCCGCTCCCAAAACCCGTCCCCCAATGTCGCGGCCGTAAGCTGCCATTTTGTGCCTTGCTTGGCGATCGGCGCAGGTGATTCCAGCGAAAGCAAAGCGATTGTCTTTTCGACGCGGCCTTTACTAAGATTCACAATGTTCAGCAATTCAGGAACAGACAATCCATCAGGTGCCTGATCCAAGGCATCAAGTACGTCTGCGACTTCCTGCCTTGTTGGGAAAGCACTATGAATAAACCAGTCCGTGATGTCTACCTCTTCTTCGCCGCTTAGCAAAATGCCATAGGCCGCGCTCAGAGCCCGCCCTGCTCGGCCGACCTGTTGATAGTAGGCAACTACAGATCCAGGCATTTGATAATGAATTACAAAAGCAAGATCTGGTTTGTCATAGCCCATGCCCAAGGCGGTGGTCGCAACAAGCGCCTTGACTCCATTGCCGAGCAAAGCCTGTTCAAACTCTTCTCGTCGCTCGCCTGTTTCACCGGTATACGCTTCTACATTGAAGCCTCGGGTCTTCAACCAATCCGCCACCAGATTAGCATCCCGAACCGTCAGTGTGTAGATTATGCCGTGTCCGTCCAGTGAGGCTAATTGCTCCGCGATCCATGCGAGACGTTCCGCCTGGCTAGGCAGTTTGATCGTCTGCAAAGTAAGTGACGTTCGGTTTAGATCCCCTTTTGAAACATTGAGCCCGGGTCCGAGGACTGTGATAAGATCTTCCATCACGCGATCGTTGGCCGTTGCGGTTGTGGCCAGCACTCTAAAATTGGCTGGCAGCGATCTCACAAGTCGCTCCAACAACCTATAGCTTGGGCGAAAATCGTGCCCCCAATCAGAGATACAATGAGCTTCGTCAACAATTAACAACGAGACTTGTTGGGCTACATTGGCAAGAACCCGGGCGCGAAATCCCTCATTGTTCAAGCGCTCCGGCGTTACAAGAAGAATATCGACCTCCCCGCGAGCAAATCTGGCTTCAATCTCCTGCCATTCGGGATTGTTCTCGGAACTGATCAACGCGGCACGCAAACCCATGCGCTCAGCCGCCTCGATTTGGTTTCGCATCAGAGAAAGCAATGGCGAAATCAGAACGGAAGGGCCGCCGCCACTTTCGCGCAGCAGTTTTGTAGCAATAAAATATACAAAACTCTTCCCCCAGCCAGTTTTTTGAACGACTAGTAGCCGCCCCTTTCCCTCAACAATATGGCGAATGGCATCTTCCTGACCCTCTCGAAAATCCGCAGATCTATGCCCCGAACCAATTCTAAGTAGTTCTCTTGCGCGTTCAGCATCATATGCCAAGCCAATTCTCCCCAGTTTTATTTTGGGCGATCCATCGGCGAGCCCCGTTATGCTTTTTTTGGCTCCACTCCCAAGAATCCACAAACCTGACCGACAGAGAGTTGGTCTGTAAACCATACAAAGTACGGTGGAAAATGACGCTACTCATAGGAATCATCCCGGAAGCGGTCGATCTGATGCATCCGCTCGTGCAGGATTGTCACGATCCCGATGTCACCATTCGAGAGATGACGCCAGTAAACAAAATGGCGCTCGTAGCGAAAGAAGAACCCGTTGAGGCCAAACTCGGCCGGGATGGGCTTTGACACCACACCGTGGGCTGCGATCTTGTCGAATGCGGCAAACAGACGGGCGATGTACGTCTCGGCCTGATCGTCACTCAACCTGTCCCGGGTATAGCGGAAGATGTCATCGAGGCGATGGGACGCCCCTTCCTGGATATGGATTGCGGGCACCGGGTCAGGCCCGGTTCCGCGCGATCACCTCGGCCGCCGTCAGCGACTGATAGGAGTCCTCCGGCGCGGAGAAGGCATGCGTCAACTCGGCCTTCAACCTGCTGAAGGCTTCCTGCTCCGCTCTCTCCTTGTCCCGGCGGATCAGGTCACGGATGTATTCGCTGACGCTCTCGTACGACCCGTCATCGCCGACATTGACGGATACGAAGTCGCTCAAGGCCCCACCAAGGCGGACGGTCATCGTTGTCGTTCGGGACATCGCGCTGCTCCTGTTATCTTACCTGTATTCAATATCACCAACAAAGCACACAGAACAAGTGTGACCTGCACCTTTGGACAGCCGATCATTGCTCGGTCTCCCGCAACGGTAGTTCGCACTCCGCTCGCAAGATGACATCGGCACATGTCCATCCTGCTCGAAGGACGCGCCTTTGCGAGGCCGCCGTATGGCCTCTGCACCAGATTGAGGCGATCCGGGGTCCCTGAAGCGCCAGCGGTGCCGGACGGTTTTTCATCACGGGTTTCGACGGGGGATTGGGATGCGAAACCACCCAAGCAATCCGCAACTTTACGCTGGCATCCCGAGCAACGTGCCCACCGTGTGTTCCGTCTATGTTGCCATTGACATCATTCGGAACGCGCGTTTGGGTTTTGGCGGGGTTCGGCAGCATAGTATTGAGATATAATATAGAAATGGGACCAAACCGAAGCGAGCGAGGTTCGCCCAAACTGAGACTAAGGGCCATTCTGAGCCCAACTCCGGCCTAGCTGCGCGTCTATGAGGT
The DNA here is from genome assembly GCF_037646705.1 of Paludibacillus litoralis. Taxonomy (NCBI): domain Bacteria; kingdom Pseudomonadati; phylum Pseudomonadota; class Alphaproteobacteria; order Rhodobacterales; family Paracoccaceae; genus Paludibacillus; species Paludibacillus litoralis. Next base: position 510,860 of record NZ_JBBHER010000003.1, on the reverse strand, counting down.
TCGGTCGATTCCCGCAAACCCCTTTGATAAAACGGAAAAATCCGTGCCCGTCAGGGCGGTGTCACTGGTTCGCAATGGGGATAATGGCGGAGAGACAGGGATTCATACTGCCGTCCGAGATTTCAATATATCCAACATAACCAACTGCTTAACTGAAATGCAACGATCCACACTCCTCGAAATTGTGGAGCAAATAGTGGAGCAACGCCTTGCCCGGAATAGCGGGCGCGGGATAGTCGTTTCTTACGACGCGAACGGGAACCATGACATGGCGGGATTGAAGAAGCGGGCGGGGACCTGGCATCTGCGGATGCGGATGCCGCGGCGGTATCGGGAGATCGACCCTCGGAGCGAGATTCATCGGAGCCTGAGGACGGAGAGCGAGCGCGAGGCGCTGGCGCGGCTTCCGGCGGCGGAGGCGGCGGTGCTGGCCGAGCTGGACGCGCGGCTGGCGCTGGCGCGGGGCGGGCCGTCGGGCGATGTGTTCTCCGCCGCCGTCGCGCTCGCGGCGACGCGCGGCTTCACCTATCGCTCGGCGGAGGACCTGGCGTCGGGTCCGCTGGACGAGATCCTGGCCCGGCTCGACGCTCTCAAGCCCGGAGACGGGCGCGAGCCGGCCCGGGCGCTTCTCGGCGGCGTGGAGGCGCCCAGCCTGATGCTGTCGGAGCTGGTCGCCGAGGTCGAGAAGATCTCCACGCATGACAATCGCTACAAGAGCGCGGTGCAGATGCGGCTCTGGCGCAATCCGCGGATCCGGGCGGCGACCAACCTGATCGCGGCGCTCGGCGAGGATCGCCCGGTCCGGTCGATCGGAAACGCCGAGGCGCTGCGGCACCGGTCATGGTGGCGCACGCGGATCGAGAGGGAAGGTCAGAAGGTCGAGACGGCGAAGAAGGATTTCTACAACATGTCCTCGATGCTGGCGCGCTATTACGACAGTCTCGACGAGGCGGACCCGCCACGCCCCTATCTCGGCGTGACGATCAGGGACCGCCACGCGGTCAAGGCGCGCAAGCTGGAGATCCCGGTGGAGTGGATCGTGGAGAAGTGGTTCGCGCCCGGGGCGTTCGACGGCCTGAACGCCGAGGCGCGCGATATTCTGCTGATGTCGATCGAGACCGGGTGCCGGCAGTCGGAGATCCACGACCTGCCGTCGGACGGCATCGTGCTCGACGCCCCGATCCCGCATCTGCGGCTCGCCTTCGAGGACGGCGATGAGCGCCGGGAGATCAAGAACACCTCATCGGTGCGGGAAGTGCCGCTGATCGGGGTCGCGCTGGCTGCGGCCCGGCGTCATCCGCAGGGCTTCCCGCGCTATCGCGACAAGCGCGGCTATTCCGGGTTGGTCAACAAATACATGCGCGCCAATGGGTTGATGCCCTCGCCGAAGCACACGATCGGCGGCACGCGGCACGCCTGGGAAAGTCGGCTCAAGGCGGTGCTTCTCCCCAATGACGATCGCGGCGAGATGATGGGACATTCAGTCGCCTCGGCGCGGAACCGGGAGATCTATGGCGACCAGATGCCATTGAAGACGAAGCTGGAGTTCGCGCAGCAGGTCGTGCTGGATGTGCCGGCGCATCTGGCCTGACGGCGCCCGGCTGATCTGGCCAGGCGGCGCGCCGCTTCTGGGCCGCCGCTTCGGCGATCGCCCGGGCGCGGGCCAGGGCGTCCTGCTGATCGGAGAGGAGGGCGAGTTCGGCTTCGAGCCGGGTGAAGAGCGGCAGCGCCCACTCCTCTCCATCGGCGAGGAGCATGGCGACGCGATCCCGGGCGTCGGTGAGCCGTTCGATCCGGGCCTGGTTGGCGGAGGTCGCCGGCGCCACGCCCTCACGCCGAGCGCCGCCGGCAAGGCCGGCGCCGTTCCTGGCGTGAAGAGGGGTGATCGTCGGCATCATCGGGTCTCGGGGTCGGGGAATGCGTCAGCGAAGGTTGTCGCCCCCGCATGATCGCGGGGGCGAAGAGAGGCGGATCAGGCCGGCGCGTCGGCGCTGTCGTCAGGAGCGCTCCCGTTGTCGTCGGCGGAAGCGTGCGCCTTGCGGGCGCGCCCGCGCGCGTCCTCGGCTTCACGCGCCTCCATGGCCTCACGCTCGGCCTCGGCCTCGGCCTTCGCCGCGGCGATCTCGGCCAGGCGCTCCTCGACCGGCGCATCGACGCCGGCGGGCCGCAGAGGGTGAGACGCGATGCGCTTGCGGCTCGCCTTGCTCGCGGCGATCTCGAGGCCGATGAAGACGCGGCGGACGAGGTCCTGGTCTTCCTCCATCTCGAGCCACGCGCCGAAGGTCTCGGCGATCGCCCTGCGGCGGGCGGCTTCGGCGCGGCCGTCCGCCTTGGCCTCCCGCTCGATCGCCTTGGCCAGCGAATTGAGCGCGCGTTGGGTGCCGGCCTGCTTCGGCGTGAAGCCGCCGCGGCCGCCATCGGCGGGGGCGAAGAGAGGGGACGTCTTGAACAGTTTGAGCATGCGAGGGTCTCCTTTCGGGAGAGCTTGAGTTTCCGTTCGCGACGCCGAACATCGGCGTCTAAAGGGAGGTCGGTCCGATATTTTGGACGACTCCATGATTTCCTGAATTTTCTTCCGTAAAGTTTTCGAACTATCGACAAGCTCCTGTCGCGCCTCGATTCCTTCCTCATCTTTCCGCCCCGCGATCCGGCTTTTGATCGGATCCGCGCGCTCTGCGCGCCTCCCTGCGGCGCGGGTCGAGCGCCATGATCGCGGCGGTGAGGCGCTTCCGGATGTCGGCGATCCGTTTTCGTTCCGCCATCGGCAGGTGCGAGGCGATCTCGAAGATCACGTCATCGGCGCGCTTGATCTCCGCGGCGTCGCGGCTGACCGCCGCCTCGGCCTCCGCCAACGCCCTGGCGCGGAACCTGTGGAAGGCGGCGGAGAAGGCGCGGCCGGCGCGGGAGGCCCCGAGCGGCGAGCGCCTGATGCGCTCGCGGAGACCTTGCCTGACGGCGGGCGCGGCGTCCGGGGCGAACCCAAGCCTCGGCGCGCCGCCGTCATCGCTCACTTCGAGTGCGCCGCTGGCGAGCCCATCGGCGACCGCGAGCACCGCATCGGCGGCTTCGGCCTTGTCCTTCGCCGCCCGCCGCTCTTCGCGAAGTTTCTTGCGTTCAGCCGCGAGGCGCTGGTCTTCACCCCGCGCCGCGTCTTCGCGTGCGGCGATATCGGCCCGCCGCGCCGCGATGGCGGCTTCCGCCGTCGCGCAGTCCGCCTCCCGCTTCTCTATTTTGCCGGTGGCGCGCTCGATCATCAGCTCCTGATCCGCGCGCCATTCGGCGGTCCTCGCATACTGGCGGTATTCCGGCGGCTCCTCGTCGACCTGCCGCGCCGCCTTGACGGCGGCGGCGCGCCGCTCGCCTCGGACGAGGCCGATCGGCGCGAACCATGCGCCGACGCTGTCCTGCGCCGCCTCGTAATCCTTGATCAGCGCATGCTTGGAGGGTTGCAGCATCCGCCGCGTGGCGCCGTTCAGATTGATCTCGACCGCCGGGACGATGACGGCGTGGATGTGATACGTCGTCTCGTCGAGATCGGCGCGGGCGTGGACGACATCGTCGCCGAAACTGTCCTTCAGCCAGGCGACGGCGAGGTCTTCGAAGGCGCGCTCGCGGGTGGTCCCAACAGGATTGGGATCCATTTTCTCGAACCATTTGCGGTTGGCGGTGAGGATCACTTCGCGGAGCGGCCCATGCCGGGTCGCCCGCCAGGGATCGCGCGGCCCTTCGACCATCCGCTTCTTGATCTGAGAGGTTCGCCGCTGTCGGGTGAGGGGTTCGAGCTCGTCGGCGTAGTTCTCCGTCTTCATCTTGTCGATCATCGCCCGGGCCCGCGCCGCCCAGTCCCTGGGCCCGATCAGCACCCGGTTCGGGCGAGGAGGGTTCGGGTTCACATGGCCGAGATCGCCGCCCTTGCGGGTCCGGTGCGTCTCATAGCCGCCGAGATCCGCGGGAAACATGCCCGCGAAACGAAGAACGACGGGGTGTTCGGGTGGACTCTGCTCGGCCATGCGCATCTCCCTGATGAAGCTGCGCGGGAGATGGAGCCCATTCGGTGGGCTCGGAAATCAACGGTGGAAAAAGGTGCGAGAGGGCGAGTGATGCGCCTTGCGGGGCCCTTCAATCACTCATCAGCCGGCGCGCACCGCGCGCCTTTGTGCGCAAGATGTATTGCTACGGACGCCAGAAGCCCGGGCGATTTGACGCTCGAGATTGTTGCCCCACTTGATTTCTCCTCGCGCACACGCAGACTAAGCAGCGGGCAGGTCGTTGATTTGGGAATATCATCGGTCGGCTTTTCGCCGCTCAAGTGGTTACGTGATGGCGACTAGCCACGGCGGCCTCGACGACCCGCTTACGCTCCGGTACCAAGTTGTCCCGACTGAACGAGAGGCACGAATGAATCAGGAGAGCATCGGCAGCGTCAGCCGCAATCAGCTTCTCGCGCCGATGATCCAACGGTTTGGCCCTGACAGCGAAGTGCGGCCGATGCCGCTACCCCTTTGTGCCGGCGATCGAGTATTCTTGTTGGGTGCCAACGGTACCGGAAAGTCATCTCTCCTCCAGTCATTTATGCAATCTCCAGGCGGCAAGACCAAGGTGATCCGTGTTGCAGCCCACCGGCAGATGTGGACTGAAAGCGGCGCGATCGGAATGACCGCTATTCGGCGCGAGCAGCACGCACAGAATGTCTTTCACTGGGATCAAAACGAGAAAGCGCGATACTCCGAGCAACAAGGCGAGGCGCGCGTCCAAGCTCTCATTTTCGACCTCGTGAATGAACAAGTTTGCTTGGATCAGGAGATCGCGAAGCTTGGACGGACAGATCCGGGCGGTGAGGAATTCAGGCTCGCACGTGCCAAGGAGACACCTGTCGATAAACTCAACCGTCTTCTCGCCTCAGCTCAAATCAAAATTTCCGTCAAGGTGGATGGCGTTCGCGCGGTGCAGGCGGAACGGCAAGGTAGCACTCCGTTCGATTTTGCAGAAGTCTCAGATGGCGAACGGGCTGCGATCTTTCTCGCCGCGACAGTGCTGATAGCGCCGCGCGACTCCGTTCTTCTCCTGGATGAGCCGGAGCGGCACCTGAACCATGCAATCATCGCGCCTCTCCTGCGTGATCTCTTCGCTGAGCGGCCTGACTGCGCGATGGTTGTTTCAACCCATGCGATCGACCTCGCCGTCGAGCATCCTCAAGCGCGAATGCTACTTATGCGTGACGTCCGCCGTTCCGATTCAATTCACGAGATCTCTTGGGATTTTGATTTTCTTGAAGCCGGTTCCGCCATTCCCGAAGATACCCGGCGCGACATCCTCGGTGCCCGCCGCCGCGTCCTTTTCGTTGAGGGCAGCGATGCGAGCCTTGACGGAGGCCTCTACTCGATCCTCTTGCCAGGCATCTCGGTCATTCCCAAGGGGACGGCGCGCAACGTGATCGCCGCCACTAAAGGCGTGCAGGGCGCATCCGGACTTCACCACGTCGAGGTATTTGGTCTGGTTGACCACGACGGACGTGATGACCCTGCCGGCAGCGAATATGTACACGATCGGGTCTACGTTCTCGGACTCAATGCGGTCGAGGCAATGTATTACCACCCCGACGTGATCGAAAGCGTCGCAGTGGGGCAGGCCGACAACCTCGATGGATTTGATGCCGCTGCTAGCAAAAAACAGGCTATCGACGCTGCTGTCGAAGAGCTTACCAAAGAGCGCGATCGCCTCTGCGCGAGGGCGGCTGAAATGGATATCCAAGAGCAGGCGCGGCGGCAGCTCCCTACTTGGAAGGAGGTTCTGGTCGGCGGAGAACGCACGATCTCTCTCGATCTTGGCTCCGCGCTCACGACCGAACAAAAGCGCTTCGATGAGGCAGTCGAAAGCAGCGATCTCGTAACGCTACTTCGAAGATATAAGTTGCGCGAATGCGGTGCCAGGAACCAAATTTCTAGGATCCTTAGGTTTCAGTGCTTCAAGGATTATGAGAGTGCCGTCAGACGGAATGTTCGGAAGAACCAGGGCCTGCAAAACAAGCTGAGACAGCTTCTGGGTGGGCTTCCAGAAGCATTGGGAATATAGTCAGTTTATACGAATGCTCTCCAAGGCCGGTGTTCAACCAAGCTACAGCTTTGGTAGAAGAAGGTTCGATTTGGACCTTGACCGCAACCGACTCCGAGACCGGCTTTGGGCCGGATCAGTCAGTGTCGCGAACGACTGCTCCTTCTCGCAAGCGAGTATAAATCTTTGCGCGCCACCGACTCTCAGGTTGAATTCAGTCCCGCTTTTATCCCCGGCGAAACTATGTGAAAATCTGGCGTATTTTGGGTGCCCAGGCTTCAAGGGTGGAGAAATCTTCCGATGAGGCGTGCGGAGGCGCTGCGCAGTGTCCTCTACTCACTAATCAGCCTGCGCAGTCGGCGCGCTCCGCGCGCCTTTGTGCGCAGGCTGTCGTTCGCCAGGACGCCGCCCTGGACCCGCTCGGGGGAGGCCGTTCCGCACGCCTCCCCCAAGACCCCCACCAGCTCGCCTGGCGGGCGGGCCGGCCGATTAGTGCACGCCCCTGCGCGCGCTAATCGGCCGAAAGAGAGACAGACCCTCCCGGGCAGATCTCTGGGGAACACGCTCGGGAGGCCCTGGAGATGGAGAGGAAACAACGCATTTGGCGGGAAGCGATAATTCGCGGCGACTGCGCAGCAATAGGTGAGCACGTGTCAAAAGTAGTCATTGTCGGATAGATTGGGCTCGGTCTTTTTTCCTGTTTGTACATTGTGAATGTGCAGGGTAGCCCGCGAACTGCATGACGGCTATTACCACAGGATGATTAATCTTGAGACCCATAATCCTGGCTCACGGGAATCGCTGTGTTCGTCTTGGGCGAACGAGGCTTCCATTGCGGCCTCACCTTCGTATCTTGCGCATTATCTCATGCGGCTCTGTTGCCGGAAGCATGCGCGAATCCATACACGCGTAGTGTATTCACACTGCGGACGACATCATGACCCGGAGCCGACCGCACGGTTGGCCAAGATGCCTGCGAACAGCTTGATAAAACGTGTGGGGGCCGTAGAAGCGGCGCGCGTAGCGGGGCTTGTCTCGCTCCGCCATGGCATCACCCATAAGCCCAGAAGCGCCGGCGAACATCGCATTCGTGTTGACGCCAGCCCGCCCCGGCATCATATGATACCGAGGCGGCGGCTCGTCGAAGAGAGTCGCCATGACGATTGATGAGGGCTTACGAAAGGAGCTCGCCAAGTTTTGCCGTAGCCGGCGTACGCGTAAGAGCGCATTTTCGTCAACCTTGCCCACTCACTGGGCTCCGCAGCAAGTTAGGCACCCTGAGACCGGTAAGGCATTTACGGATGAGGGGGCATGGCTATTTGTAGCGGATCTGCTGGACTCTGGATATCCAGTTGAAGTGATCATGCTCAACAAACCGCCGGGAAAGAAAGGGTACGTACTTAAAAGTGACGGCGTCGCGGCGGAGAAGATTTATATTAAGCTTCAAATGGGTTCAGGTTGCGTAATAGGCCGGAGCTTTCACGTGAGCGTAAGAATTGGGAGACTTCAATGACGAAAAAGACCGCTAAAGATACATGTGTTATGTGTGGTGCTGCCTCTATCGAAAGGAGGATAGAGACTCAGCAATTCATTTATGCCGACAGCCGCCGAGATGTACTCCTTACGGCCGATGTGCCTGTCGAGTATTGTCGGGCCTGCGGAGAGGTGTTGCTCGGAGAGGAAGGTGAAATAGCGCGACACGAGGCCGTCTGTAATTATCTTGGCCGACTGTCACCATCAGAGATCAAGGCTATCCGCAGAGGGCTGCAACTCACACAGAAGGCTTTAGCGGCAAAGATCAATGCCGGCTTGGCATCTGTCAAACGCTGGGAAACTGGCGCGGTTGTCCAGAACGCTTCAATGGACAGCCTCTTGCGGCGAGTGGCTAATAACACAGGTCGCCAAGAGGCGGAAAAGAGGCGGTTTACACCGGTTTTCAGGACGGAAATCAAAGTTCACATGATCTCCGATGCAGCGCTGTTTCAGCTGCGTCCGCGCGCGTAAACTGACATGTATACCGTCACGTTTTACTCATACAAGGGCGGGGTCGGCCGCACTATGGCCTTGGCCAACGTCGCGACGCTCCTTGCTCAGAAGGGCAAGCGTGTGCTCGTTGTCGATTTCGACCTCGAAGCACCCAGCCTCCCGAATTATGGACACCTATCGAATTTAAATGTTGAACGCGGGCTTGTGGACTATATTTCACAGTACAGGGAGACGGGAATTGCCCCAAATTCGTCAGAGTACATTTATCGTAGCGACCATGGCGACAGCACGATTTGGTTGATGCCTGCAGGAGATGCGTCGACGATCGACTATTCTCGCAAACTTGCTTCGATAGATTGGAAAACGCTTTACGAAAAGGAGAAGGGCTATCTGCTTTTCGAGGACTTAAAGCAGCAATGGCATACGTTCGAACAGTACGGATTCGACTACGTCCTGGTCGATAGCCGAACAGGGTACACGGACGTTGGTGGCATCTGCACACGGCAACTTCCCGATCTCGTCGTCGCCATGTACCTCCCGACAATGCAGAACATCTTGGGCCTTGCGCCAATCATAGAAGAAGTGCGGAATGACCAGTCCCGGCGCAGGCGTCCGGTCGAGCTAGTTTTCTGCGCAGCAAATGTGCCGGACCTTGACGATGAGCAACACATTCTCAGCGACCTTCTTCTGACTGCATCAGACCGGCTCGGCTATGATCGCGACGCCCTCAATCTCGTCCATCACTATGGAAGCCTCCATGTGCTATCACACGGCATATTTGCACAAGACAGGCCGAATTCGCGCCTTGCAAAGGAATACGCAGACCTCTCGCGAAGCATCATCGCTCACAATGTTGAAGACGCAGAGGGGGCTAAATTAGCCTTGCAAAGGATGCTCAAAGAGGTAAAGAACGAGCCGCGCCAAAAATTGAAGAAGACGAGGGACGAAATTGCGTCCAAAATAGATCATATATTCTCTCTGCACATGCGCAATCGCGACATCGCGGTCCTTGTGGCGCGCATTCGAGCCGCCATCGGTGATCTTGAGGGCAACATAGCCGCTTTGTCTGTCGCGATTGACTTGGGCGATAATAGTGCTCGCCTCAGGGGAGTTCGTGCCCGAGCCTTCCAAGCGATCAATATGACAGATGAATCTATTGTCGACCTTCGTTATATCTTGCAGCATGAAAATAGTTCGGGCGCTGAGGTAACGTCTGCCCTACGAATGCTTGAGCGGACCGACAAAGACTATGATGACGCGATCGGTAAATTACTTGAACGACGCGATCTCGGCCTTCCGATCCTAAACTCGATTGCAGAAGTTGCGCAGAGAGACAGACGGCATCTGAAAAAATTCGCTAACCAGCTTATGACTACTTTGGCCACGTATGATGAGTCCGCGCCTGAATTGGGGCACGCCCGCCATCATCTCGGACTTGCCCTCATCGGCTGTGGCCGGTTCGCGGAGGCGGTGGTTCAGTTCGGCGATCTCAATGCAGAGAGTGCCGCCCCCACTCTAGCTGCCAGGTTCAATCGATTTGTTGCGATGTGGGGTTTGTCTGGTGAGCCAGATGTAGGTGCCGCGGATGAGCTGAACGTACTCATGCCAACCAGGGGGGCTCATGCGGACGCGAATTTTATCCAATGTCAAGCGGTTCTTGACGGAGTTCTGGGTGATCTTCAAAAGGCGATGGCAAAATTAGATCAGGCCAATAAAGTCGCTCAGCTCCAAGGAGGGCGAGTGTTCAGCTGCTCGTCTTACCTATATCTCGATGTTGCGGATTTCATTGCGGATAATGAAGATCTTCGAAGAAGGATCTATGAAGACAATCAGGTCGTATTGAATATTTTCACGGAAACTGTTGATGGCCGCGCCGGTTGATCCTCGACTGCGGTTCTGATCCGTTTAACCGCGGCTGGGGAAGCGCCCGCCAAGTATCCAATGCCTGTTTGGGTCAGGCCGGCAACGTCCGCTATCGGCAACCCGCGTTGCGGCGAAGCCCGTGAAGCGAACGTCAGCAAAGCGCCGAAAACGCGCTCATCATTGGTTAGGTTCAGTTCTCAGTTCAATTCGAATTTCCTGATCGTAACTATCCAAACCCAGAACCACAGAAATCGAGAGGGGCGCCCCCTCTCGACGCTCTCCCCGAATGCCGCCGGCCGCCAAGGCGGCCGCGTTGATCCGCGATCCGCTTCGAGATCGCAGTGAGAAGATTCGAGCCGTTCCGTGCGCGTTCGTGATGACGCGCACGAAGCGGATCGCCTCTGAAAATGAGGGGGAAAAGAGGCTGCCGGGCAAGGTTTCACGCCTTGTGCTGCTACACGGGTCGCCCGGGGTCTCTCTGGTTCGTGCGCGTCGCCTTGATCAACTCAACGCGAAAGACCGCACATGCTCGACACTATTACATCCACGCCCGCCATCGCCATCAGCCCAGCCGACTGGCGGGAGACGCTCACCTGGGGCGACATCATCAGCTTCCGCTTCCCCGTCGAGGGCTCGGACGAGTCGCCCAAGAAGCGGCCTTGCCTGGTGCTCGACATCGCCCGGCTGGGCGAGCGCCGCTACGCCATGCTGGCTTACGGCACCAGCGCCTACACCAAGGCCAACCACGGCTATGAAATCCGGTTGAGCAAGGCGGAGGCTCTGGCCTCCGGCCTGCGTCGCTCGACCCGCTTCGTCGGAGCGCGGCGGTTGCTGGTCTCCCTCGATCATCCGGGGATCGTTTTCTGGGCCGCGACCGGCGCTCCGGTGATGGGCCGCCTCTCGGGCGACGCCTTCGAGCGCATGAACAGGGTGCGCGCCCGGATTCAAGCCGAAGCCGACATCGCCGCCGATCACCGATCCAGGCGGCGGAAGACGCAGCCGGCCCGCCATCGCCGCACCGAGCCGCGCCCGGTCAAGGTCGAGCACCGCTGGCCGGGCCGGCGCAGGCCTGCGACCAGCACCTGAGTCTTTCCTGAACTCCGCAGACCAAGACCCGTCCGGGCCCACCTGATGTGGCCCGGACGATCCCGGCTGCGCTTCATCCAAATGAAAGAGAACATCCAAATGTCGATCGACATCACCACGCTGCTTCCGAACAGCTTTTCCACCCAGAACACGCACCGCCATCTCGTCTTCACCGCCGAGGCTCGGCCCGACGAATTGGCCCGGGCGGCGATCTCCACCGCCGACGCCATCGCCGCCGCCCGCGCCGCGGTGCGCGCCTATGAAGCGGAATCCATCGCCGAGGGGGTGCTCGACCCCACCTTTCGAATGCTGGCCGATCTCGTCCGGAAACGACAGGTTCTCGACGACGATTTTCGCGAAGCCGTCGAAGAAGCGCTGGAGTATCTCTCCGGGTTCACGGCGGATGATCCACCGATGGAGCAGCGGATCGTCCGCCTCCAGGGCTTCCTCGCCGACGCCCTTGCGCTCTCCCACCGAGTCGCGGATCTCATCGTCGCTGAACATGATATCCGCCGGCGACGCAGCCTCTCGGCGAAGCGGTAGAGGAACCCGCAAGAGCCGTCAGCGCTCCGGCTTCGGCCGGGGCGCATCAGTGTGGGCGGGGAGCGCCAAAAGACGACGCAGCGCTGGAATTTGTGGAGCAAATTGTGGAGCAAAAATGGCCAGTAATCCGGCCTGATTTTCGATTATCGTTTAATCACAATGTTTTGTGCTTAGAGTGCAATCAAGTCATGGCGGAGAGACAGGGATTCGAACCCTGGGAGCCTCTCGGCTCAACGGTTTTCAAGACCGCCGCAATCGACCACTCTGCCATCTCTCCTCAGGGTCGGCCAAGCGCGTGGCGGACCTTGACAGTGCGGGTTTCTATCCGGGCGGCGTCACGCCGTCCAGCGCCGCGCGCGGTTTTCATCGCGCCTGGATTGCGATAGGCTGGCGCGAACGTCGCGGTAGTCGGCGGTGCACCCTGAGGCGGAGACATTGGGGATGAACCTTTCCTTTGGTGCGGTGGGGCGGGCCGTGACCGCGGCGATCTGCGTCTCCGCGCTTTCCGGCTGCGCGGAGACCGAACTCGGCGCGCATTTCATCAAGTCGGCCGCGCGAACCGCGGAGTCCGCGCCGCCGCCCGCCGCCGCGCCGACGCCGCCGCCCACGCCCGACCGCTTCGAGACGACCGGCCTGACGATATGGGACGGCGCCGCGACGCTTGAAGGGGTCTGGATCGCGCATCCGAGGGCGAAGCGCGCGCAGCGCGTCAGAGTTCGCAACACGCAGACCGGGCGCGAGACCGAGAGCGCGATGTTCCCGCGCGACGCCGAGACGCCCGGCCCGTCGATCCTCATATCGTCCGAAGCCGCTCATACGCTGGGGGTGACGCCGGGAGAGCCGACCGAGATCGCCATCACCGCGATCGGCGGCGCCGAAGCGCCCATCGACCTGCTCGACGAGGCCAGCGCGCGCCCGATCGAAGCCGCCGCCCCGGAGGCGCCGATCGAGGCCACGCAGATCGCGGCCGCGTCTCCCGCCCCGAGCGCCGTTCCGCCGACGGCGCGCCGAAGCGCCGACGCGCCAACTCCGCCGCTCCCGCGGCCGACGCTGGAGGCGCCCGCCCAGAAAACGGCCGCCCTCGACACGCGGGCGCCCGCGCCGCGCGCGCGCCCGGGCCGCGCCGCCGCGCCGCCCTCCGACGGCGCCTATCTTCAGGTCGGCGTTTTCAAGATCGAGGCCAACGCCGCGGCGCTCGCCGAGCGGCTCCGCGCCCGCGGACAGCCGGCCCATCGGATCCGCGGCGGCGCCGGAGCGGAAAACATCAACATCATCCTCATCGGTCCGCTCGCGGATGGCGAGATCGCCGCCGCGCGCGCCGCCGCCGAGGCGGAGGGGGTTGTCGACGCAATCGAGGTGACGCCATGAGCCGTTTTCTAATTTCGCTCTTCGCCATGCTGATGTTGGCCCCGCCTGCCGGCGCCTTCGATACGGCAGCCCGCTCGGCGATCGTCGTCGACATGACCAGCGGCGCCATTCTTCTGGAGAAGAACGCCGATCAGCCGCTGCCGCCGGCGTCGATGTCGAAGCTGATGACGCTCAACATGACCTTCGAAGCGCTGCAATCGGGGCGGCTCTCGCTGGATGAGACGTTCCCCGTCTCGGAAAAGGCGTGGAAGATGGGCGGCAGCCGGATGTTCGTGCGCGCCGGCGACCGGGTCCGGATCGGGGATCTTCTGCGCGGCGTCATCGTGCAATCGGGCAATGACGCCTGCGTGGTGCTGGCCGAGGGGCTGGCCGGGTCCGAGGCGGCCTTCGCCGAGAAAATGACCGCCCGCGCGCGCGAGCTGGGGATGACCAACTCCACCTTCACCAACGCCACCGGCTGGCCGGCCGAAAATCACCGGATGTCGGCGCGCGATCTCTACATCCTCACGAAGCGGATGGTTGAGGAGTTCCCCGAATACTACCCGATCTTCGCCGAGACCGAATTCGAGTGGGACGGCGTCAAGCAACAGAACCGCAACCCGCTTCTCTATCTCGATCTCGGCGCCGACGGGCTGAAGACCGGACACACGGAAGAGGCGGGCTACGGGCTCACGGGCTCCGCGATCCGCGACGGGCGCCGCATCGGCTTCGTCATCACCGGCCTCGAAAGCATGGCGGCGCGCAGCCAGGAGGCCGAACGCATTCTGACCTGGGCGTTCCGCGAGTTCCGGACGGAACGCATCGCCACCGCCGGGCAGGTCGTCGGCGAGGCCGAGGTCTGGGTCGGCGAGGAGGCCAGCGTGCCGTTGACGCCGGCGCATGACGTGATCGCCACCGCGCCCTGGAACGGCGTCGACGACATAAAGACGACCATCCGCTACGAAGGCCCGGTGGCGGCGCCGATCGCGGCGGGCGACCCGATCGGCGAGTTGGTCGTCGAGGCGCCGGGGCTGGCGCCGGTTGCGACGCCGCTCATCGCGGCGGCGGCGGTCGAAAAGGGCGGCCTTTTCACCCGGGTCAAGGCCGCCGCCCGCACGCTACTGCGGGGCCGGGGCGTGCCCGGCCTGAGCGACTAGCCGACCTGATGGCGGGGGTGTTCTTCACCATTGAAGGGGTAGACGGCGCCGGCAAGAGCACCCAGGCGCGGCGGCTCGCGGAGCGTTTGCGCGCGGCGGGCCATGAAGTTGTGCTGACGCGCGAGCCCGGCGGCGCGCCCGGCGCGGAGGAGATCCGCCGCCTTCTTCTCACCGGCGATCCCGCGCGCTGGTCGCCGGTGACGGAGACGCTGCTGTTTTTCGCCGCAAGGCGCGACCATCTGGAGCGGACGATCCGCCCCGCGCTGGATCGGGGCGCGGTGGTGGTCTGCGACCGGTTCACCGATTCGACCCGCGCCTATCAGGCGGCGGCCCGCCCCGGCGGCCCCGGCGCCGCGCGCGAGCTGATCGACCTCCTCCACGAGCGGACCATCGGCCTCGACCCCGCGCTCACGCTGATCTTCGACATGGAGCCAGGCGAAGCCCTGACGCGCGGCCTCGCCCGCGCGGGCGACGAGGAGCGCTTCGAGCGGCTCGGAGAGGCCTTCCAGATCCGGCTTCGCGCCATCTTCCGCGACCTCGCCGCGGCGGAGCCGGGCCGCTGCAGGCTGATCGACGCGTCCGGGCCGGAAGCGGAGGTCGCGGAGCGCGTCTGGGCCGCGATCTCGCCGGCGCTCCGCTGATGGCGGAGGAGGACGCGCCCGCGGAGGCCGACCGCGTCGGCCATCTGCCGCACCCGCGAGAGACGCGCGCGCTTTACGGCCAGAGCGCCGCCGAGGCCTCGTTTCTCGAAGCGTGGGGCGCGGGACGGCTCCATCACGCCTGGCTTCTGACCGGGCCGCGTGGGATCGGCAAGGCGACGCTGGCTTACCGGATCGCGCGCCGCAGGCTGGCGTCGGATGACGGCGGCGGGCTTCTCGAAGCGGCGGCGCCGCCGGAGACGCTGGATCTTCCCGCCGATCACGCGGTCGCGCGGCGCGTCGCCGCCGGGGCGGAGCCGCGGCTCTTCACGCTCCGGCGGATGGCCGACGCCAAGACCGGCAAGCTGGCGACGCGAATCCGGGTCGACGACGTCCGGCGCCTCAAGAGCTTCTTTCAGCTCACCGCGACGGATGGCGGCTGGCGCGTCGCCATCGTCGACGCGGCGGAGGAGATGAACGGGGCCGCCGCCAACGCGATCCTGAAACTTCTGGAGGAGCCGCCGCCGCGCGCGCTTCTTCTGCTCGTCTCACATGCGCCGGCGCGCCTCTTGCCGACGATCCGCTCCCGCTGCCGGACGTTGAGGCTCTCTCCGCTCGGGCCGGCGGATCTCGCCGCCGCCCTCGCGGACGCGGGCGTGGCGCCCGCCGACGATCTCGATGCGCTCGCCATCCTCGCCGACGGCGCCGCGGGAGAGGCGGCGCGGCTGGTCGAGGCGGACGGCCCGAAGCTCTATCGCCGCCTCGTTCGGCTGATCGCCGGCGCCCCGGACATGGACCGCCGGGAGATGATCGCGATCGCCGACGCCTGCGCCGGGCGCGAGAAGGCGGAGATGTTCGATCTCACGTTGCGGCTGATGGATATCCTTCTCGCGCGGCTGGCGCGGGCGGGCGCGCTCGGCCTCGCCAGCCCCGCGGCGCCCGACGAGGGGGCGATTTTCGCGAAGCTCGCCCCGGATCCCGCCGCCGCCCGCGCCTGGGCCGACCTCGCCAGCGGGATTCAGGAAAAGGCCGCGCGCGCGCAGACGGTCAACCTTGACCCTGCGATGGTCATGCTGGATATCTTCTTCATGTTTGACGCCGCCGCCCGAAAAATCCGCGCGCGCCCCGTTTAACCGACAAGATAAAGCGCCCGGAGCGAACAATGCCTCCCGAACTGGTGGACAGCCACTGTCATCTCGACTTTCCCGATCTCGCCGGAGATCTGCCTGACGTCGTCGCCCGCGCCGCCGCGTCCGGGGTCCGGCGCATGGTCACGATCTGCACCCGCCTGCCCTCCGCGCCGTCCGTCCGCGCCATCGCCGAGGCGCACGAAGGCGTGTTTTTCGCCGCCGGCGTTCATCCGATGAATGTCGCCACGGAGAAGGAGGCGACGGTGGCGGAGATCGTCGCGCTCGCCGCCCATCCGAAAATGGTCGGCGTCGGCGAGACCGGGCTGGACTATCACTATACGGCCGAGAGCGCCGCCGCGCAGCAGCGAAGCCTCCGCGTGCATATCGAGGCCGCGCGGCGCACCGGGCTGCCGCTGATCATTCATTCGCGCGACGCCGACGACGACATGGCGCGGATCCTGGCGGAGGAGCACGCCAACGGCGCCTATTCATGCGTCATGCATTGTTTTTCTTCCGGCGCGGCTCTCGCGGAGGTCGCGCTCGACCTCGGATTCTATCTCTCGATGTCGGGGGTCGCCACCTTCAAATCCGCGGATGCGGTGCGCGCGGTCTTCGCCGCGGCGCCGCTGGAGCGGATCCTGGTCGAGACCGACTCGCCCTATCTCGCGCCCCCGCCGCACCGGGGCAAGCCATGCGAGCCCGCCTACACCGCGCTCACCGCCGCCGTCGGCGCGCGGGTGAAGGGCCTCCCCTTTCCGGAATTCGCCGCCGCCACCACCGCCAATTTCGAGCGGCTGTTCGCCAAGGCCGCGGCCTGGACCGGCGCGGGCGCCTCCTGATGGGAACGCTCCGCTTCACCATCCTCGGCTGCGGCTCCTCCGGCGGCGTGCCGCGCCTCGGCGGGCGCTGGGGCCAGTGCGACCCCTCAAACCCGAAGAATTTCCGCCGGCGCTGCTCGATGCTGGTCGAGCGGTTCGAGGGCGACGCCGCGACCCGCGTGCTGATCGACACGTCGCCCGATCTCCGTCAGCAATTGCTCGACGCGGGCGTCGGCAATCTCGACGCCGTGCTCTACACCCACGAGCACGCCGACCATGTCCACGGCCTCGACGATCTCAGGATGATCGTCTTCAACCAGCACCAGCGTCTGCCGGTCTGGGCCGACCGGAAGACATCGGACTCGCTGCTTGCGCGGTTTGGCTACGCCTTCATCCAGCCCGAGGGGAGCCCCTACCCGCCGATCCTCGACCTTCGGCTTCTCGACGGCCCGATCACCATCGACGGCGCGGGCGGCCCGGTGACGGCGCGCCCGTTCCGGGTGAACCACGGCTCGATCGACGCGCTCGGCTTCCGGATCGGCCCGCTCGCCTATCTCCCCGACGTCGCGCAGATGACTGATGAAGCCTGGGCCGAAATCGACGGGATCGAATGCTGGGTTCTCGACGCGCTCCGCTACAAGCCGCACCCGACGCACACCCATCTCGCGCAGTCTCTGGAATGGATCGAACGGTCGGGCGCGCCGAGAGCCGTGATCACGAACATGCATATCGATATCGATTACGAAACCGTGAAAACGGAGATCCCCGCCCATGTGGAGCCGGCTTTTGACGGCATGCGGCTTGAATTCCCGATCTGACGCGTCGGCGCGCCTTGCGGCCGATGGCGTCTGGCCATGCTGAACATTCTCAACACGGTCCTGCCGGTCTTTCTGATCGTGGGCGCCGGCTACCTCGCCGCGAAATACCGGTTCTTTCCCGAGACGGGCGTCTCCGCGCTGATGGGATTCGCGCAGAGTTTCGCCATACCGTGCCTGCTTTTTCTCGCGCTGTTCCGGCTGGATTTCAGCAGGGTCTTCGACCCGCGGCTGATCGTCAGCTTCTACGGCGGCGCGATCATCTGTTTCGCGCTCGGCTATGTCGCGGCGCGGCGCATCTTTCACCGCCGTCCGGGCGAAAGCGTCGCCATCGGCTTCGGCGCGCTCTTCTCCAACTCCGTGCTTCTCGGATTGCCGATCATGGAGCGGGCTTACGGCGCCGAATCGCTGGCGCCGAACTACGCGCTGATCGCGCTTCACGCCCCGGCCTGCTATCTGATCGGCATCACCACCATGGAGTTTCTCCGCGCCGACGGGCGGAGCTTCGCCGCCACCATCCAGGTCACCGCGCGGGGCATGTTCCACAACGCCATAACAATGGCCAGCGCCGCGGGAATAGCATATAATTTCAGCGGCCTGCCGTTGCCGGGGCCGGTCTCCGCGGCTGCGGAGATGGTCGCCCGGGCGGCGCTGCCGACGGCGCTTTTCGCTCTTGGCGCCGTTCTGAGCCGCTACCGCATCCGGTCGGCCCTCGGCGAGGCGATGACGGTCACGTTTCTCTCGATCATCGTCCATCCCGCGATCGCGTTCGTTCTCACGCACCATGTCTTCAATCTGGAGCCGGGCTTCGTGCGCTCCGCGACGGTGATGGCGGCGATGGCGCCGGGAGTGAACGTGTATGTCTTCTCCTCGATTTACGACCGCGCGACAGGGGAGGTCGCATCCACCATCATCATCGCGACCGCGGCCTCGGTCGTCTCGGTGGCGGGGTGGCTCTGGATCCTTGGCGGCGCCGCGACGGGGTGAGCGCCGCAAATCGCATTTCAGTCAGCCGGCGAAGCCGCCCCCGGCGCGGTTCAGCGCCCTGACCAGCCGCGCGTAATGCGCCCTGTCGCGGAAAGGATGGCCAATGCGGAGCGCCGCGTCGGAATAGGACCCCATCAGCTCCACACCCCGCCCGAGCGCCGTCCGGGCCGCCGGGTCGTCGCCCATTTCGGCGAGGATCGCCGCGCGAAGATAGTGATTCTGAGGCCACCCCGGCCGCACGATCAACGCGAAGTCGATGAGGTCCAGCGCCGAGGCCAGATCCCCCTCCAGCCAGTGCGCAAGCGCTTTCGTGCGCAGCCAGAGGCCCGCATGCTGATCATAGGGCGAAAGCGCGAGCGCCTCATCCGCCAGCCGCCGGGCCTCCGCGGTCTCGTCCAGGCACACCAGAACCCGCGCGAGTTCGCCGGTCGCGGCGACCAGCGACGGCGCGAGGCGGAGCGCATGAAGAAGCCGGTCCCGCGCCTGCTCCAGCGTCTCCGGCGCCGAACAGGCGACGCCGAGCGCGAACTGCGCCCACCCGTCGTTCGGCGCGATCTGAACCGCCTTCTCCGCCCAGTTCCGCGCCTCTCCGACGGCGCCGTCGATATCGGCGGTCCAGTCGCTCCAAGCGTCGAGCATGTGCGAGAAGGCGAGGATGCAATGGGTCGGGACGTTTCTCGGATCCGTCTTCAGCGCCCGGATCAGAATCCGGCGCGCCTCGAGATTGTTCTCGCGCGTCGTGGTCCAGAACAGCCAGCGCGCCCGCATCAGGAGACGCCAGTGATTGAGATCCTCCGTCTCGCTCCAATTCACCGCCGCTTCCCGGCGCGCCTGATCGTCGAGCACCAGCGGCTCGAAAACCGAGGCGATCCGGAGCGCGACGCGGCGCTGCAGGGTGAGAAGTTCGGCGAATTCATCCTCCATCGTGTCGGAGAAAATCGCGGCGCCGTCGGCGACCCGGGTCAGCATCGCCGCGATCGCGATCCGGTCCGCCGCCACCCGCACGTCGACGCGAAGGACGTAGTCGGCGTAATCGCGAAGGTCGCGCTGGCCGATTTCAACGCCCGAGCCGCTTTGCGAAAACAATCCCGGGCTGAGCGACGCGACGCGAATCCACGCGGTCTTCAACAGGTTGGCGACGATCTGATCCACCACGCCGCCAGCGAGATAGGCGTGTTCCTTGGCCATCGGAGAGCTGACGTTGAGGACGGCGATCATCGGGCGCGCGCCATCCTCGCCCCCCGCCGCAGCCGGTTTGCGCGCGGCGGGCGCGGCGCCGGGCGCGACGAGGGCGGCGATCTCGCGCATCGGCTCGATCGCCAGCTCCCGCAGCATCAACGCGCGGAACCGCTCGAAATGGGCCCGCGCCTGCCCCCGTCTTCCATTCGCCAGATGGCACCGGATCAGGATCTCGTGCCCCGGCTCATGCAGCGGATCGATGGCGATGATCCGGTCCGCGGCCCGCTGCGCGCGGTCGGTCCGGCCAGCCTCCAGATCGAGAACCCCGAGCCGGGACAAGGCGGCGACCGCCGTATCCTTGAAATACTCCCGCCGCTCCGTCGCCCAATGCTGGAAACTGTCCGCGCGCGACGCGTTGTCGCCAAGGAAATCTCCGCCATAAAGCGCAAGGACCCGCGCCAGCCCTTCGGCGGCGTCCGCGGCCGCGGCGCTCTCCATCTCGCCGGCGTCGTAGCTGAACGCGCCGTCGACGAGGCCGATCTGGTTGTCCGAAACCGTGAAGGCTTTGTTGAATGTCTCGTCGCCGAGGGTTTTCTTGATCCGGCGAATCTCCTGGCGCAGGCTTCCCCTGCCCTGAGCCGGAGGGACGCGCTCCCACAGCAGTTCGGCCAAGGCGTCGCGGGTCACCGGCCTCGGCGCGTTATCGGCGAGATAGACCAGAAGCGCGAGCGCCTTCATCCCCAGAGGCGCGGCGACGCGCGATGGCGGGACATGAAGGGTGGTCGCGCCCAAGGCGCGCACTTCGATCACCGGCGTTCCTTGCGCTTCTCGCACGGGCCCTCTGGCGGCTAGGGATGAACATCGGATGATTTGTATACGAAAGGCGCGCCGGGCACCAAGCGCCGCGCCGGCGCCAATTCGAATAAGGCGCGTCATCGGCCGAACAGGCGCCGGATCGCATGGACAGCGGGGCGCGGCGCTGCTATCGGCGACGACCATGCTGCGTCGCCTTTACGATTGGACCATCTCTCTCGCGGAGACGCGCCATGCGCTCTGGGCGCTCGCCATCGTCAGCTTCGTCGAAAGCTCGTTCTTTCCGATTCCGCCGCACGCGTTGCTGATTCCCATGGTGATCGCGAAGCCGCGGGCCTGGGCGCGGATCGCGCTGGTCGCATCGGCCGCCTCGGTGGCTGGCGGCGTTTTCGGATACGCGCTTGGCGCGTTCGCCTTCGACAGCATCGGCCGGCCGGTTCTGGACTTCTACGGCTACGCCGACCGGTTCGACGCCTTCGCGCTGAAATACAACGCATACGGCGCCTGGGCGGTGCTTGTGGCCGGCGTCACGCCGTTTCCGTTCAAGATCATCACCATCCTCTCCGGCGCGACCGGGCTCGGCTTTCCGACCTTTCTTGTCGCCAGCGCGATCGCCCGATTCGGGATCTTCTTCCTGGTCTCGGCGCTGCTCTGGCGGGTCGGGCCGCCGATCCGCGCCTTCATCGAGAAACGGCTGGGGCTGACGGCGACCGTGTTCGTCATCCTGCTCATCGGCGGCTTCGTCGCCGCGGGCTACCTCGCATGACCCGCCGCGCGCTCCCGCTTCTCGTCGCGCTCGGGCCCGCCGCGATGCTTGGCGGCGCGCTCTTCAGCCAATATGTCGGCGGTTTGCTTCCCTGCCACATGTGCCTCTGGCAACGCTGGCCGCACGCCATCGCGATCGGGCTCGGCGTCGCCGGGTATCTGGCGGGTCCGGGGCGGCCGGGCGGGCTGGCGCTTCTCCTCGGCGCGCTGGCGCTCGCGATCGGCTCCGGGCTCGGCGGCTTTCACGCGGGGGTCGAGCTCGGATACTGGGACGGGCCCTCCACATGCACCGGCGGCTCCGTCGCCGGGCTGACGCCCGCGGAGGTGGTGGCGCGGCTGAAGGCGGCGCCGCTGGTGCGCTGCGACGAGGTCGCCTGGAGTTTTCTCGGCGTTTCGATGGCGGGCTGGAACGGCGTCCTCTCGGCCGCGCTCGCGGTCGTCTGGGCGGGCGCGGCGCGCGCCTACGCTTCGAGCTCGGTGTCCCAGTAGAGAAAATCCAGCCAGCTCTTGTGCAGATGATGCGGCGGAAATTTCCTGCCGACGTTCCGAAGCGACTCAGCCATCGGCCGGCGCGGCTGGCGGCGGAGCGTCATCCGCGCCTCCGACGGCGATCGATCGGCCTTGGCGAGATTGCACGCCGGGCAGGACGCCACGACATTCTCCCAGGTCGTGCGCCCGCCCTTCGAGCGGGGCGTCACATGATCGAAGGTCATATCCCCGGAGGCGCCGCAATACTGGCAGGTGAACTCGTCCCTCAGGAAGAGATTGAACCTGGTGAACGCCGGATAAAGCGCCGGGCGCACATAGTCCCGCAACACGACGACCGATGGAATCCGCATCTCCACCGACGGGCTGTGCACGACCTCGTCATATTCCGCGACGATCTGCACCCGATCCAGAAAGCAGGCCTTGACCGCCTCCTGCCAGGGCCAGAGCGACAGCGGAAAATAGGAAAGCGGGCGATAGTCGGCGTTCAGGACCAGCGCGGGGTGATCTCGCAGCCGCCCGGGCGAGCGAACGAAGTTCATCGCCGCCGTTCCGATCATACCGAGCACCGGCTTCTGGGTCGCATCACTCCCGCCCATTTCACGAACCGTATGCGCACTATATATGCACGCAAGTCGGGATCAAGCGACAACAGGCGCCCGCAACGTGAATTCGGCGCGCCTGCCCGCAGCGTCGGCCGGAAGCGGCGCCGCAGTCAGCTTTTCGTCGGCGACACCACGCGGCTGATGAAATCCAGCGCCAACCGGAGCCCGTCGGGCCCGATCCCGTGTCCCACGCCGGGGCTGATATGCCAGGTGACCGGCACGCCGGCCGCCGCCAGCCCGGCGCGCGCCTCGTGGATCGCTTCGACCGGGATCACCTCGTCCTGATCGCCATGAATGAGCAACACCGGCGGATATGAGGAGATCGGCCCCTCCTCCTCGTCGATGACCAGCTTGCCGGAAAAGCCGACGATGCCGGCGAGTTGCGACGGCGCCCGGAGCCCGACCGAGAGACTCATCATCGTGCCTTGCGAAAATCCGACGAGAACGGTGCGATCCGCCGCGACGCCCTCCTCCTCCATCGCTTCGGCGAGATAGGCGGCCAGGGTCGCGGCGGACCGGCGCGCGCCTGCGCGCATCTCCGCCTCGGGGGTCCCGTCCAGCCACGAGATCGGAAACCATTGCCGCCCGCCCGGGTTCACCGCGCACGGCTCCGGCGCGTTCGGCGAGCGAAACGCGGTGTCCGGCAAATGCGGCGCCAGCGCCTCCGCCAACCCGAAGAGATCGGCCCCGTCCGCGCCGTATCCATGCAGAAAGATCACCAGCGAGCGCGCGGCGCCCGACCGCGCCGCTGCGCGCGGCCCTGACAGTATGCTCATGTGACGCCCTCCCGGCCCTTCAGAGCGCGGTAATAGGCGAAGAGGATGCGCGCGGCAACGGCGCGCCACGGGCGCCACGCCAGCGCCATCTCGTCAAGCGCCGCGATCGACGGGCGCGCCTCCATCTCGAAAAGCGCGCGCGCCGCCTCGCGAAGCGCGAGATCGCCCGGCGCGAACACGTCCGCCCGGCCGACCGCGAACATGAGATAGATTTCCCCCGTCCAGCGCCCGACGCCGGGAACCGCGGTGAGCGCCGCCATCGCCTCCGCCTCCGGCATCGCGCGGAGCGCGGCGTAATCGAGCCGCGCCTCGGCCAGCGCCGCCGCATAGCGCGCCTTCGCCCGCGAGAGGCCGGCGGCGCGCAGCGCGTCGTCGGAAGCGGCGCGCACGGCGTCCTCCGCCGTCAGGCCCTCGGCCTCCAGCCGCGCCCAGATCCCGGCGGCGGCGGCGGTGGAGACCTGCTGGCCGACAATCGTCTGCAAGAGCGCCGAAAACCCGTCCGCCCGGCGCCGAAGCGGCGGCCGGCCGATGACGGCCAGCGCCGCCGCCATGCGCGGGCAGGACGCGGCCAGCGCCGCCGCGCCTTCGGCGACATCCTGCTCGGTCTCGATGATCCTCATGCGCGGAGAAGGCCGGCGCGGGGCGGTTTCGTCAAGGGGCGCCCCGCCGGGGGGCGGCGCCGGGCTTGACGGCGCGCCCGGCCGCGAGCCTGATCGCGGCCATGCATGTCGAACGCTTCGCCCCCTCGCCCACCGGTCGGCTCCATCTCGGGCACGCCTTCTCCGCGCTCACCGCCTTCGGCGCGGCCCGGGCCGCGCGGGGCCGGTTCCTTCTTCGCATCGAAGACCTCGATCAGGGGCGCGCGCGGGCCGAATTCGAAGCCGGGATAGTCGAGGACTTGCTCTGGCTCGGGCTGGATTGGCCCACGCCCGTTCTCCGGCAATCGGACCGCGGCCCGGCGTATCGGGCGGCGCTGGCGCGGCTCGGCGCGATGGGGCTCACCTATCGGTGCGCCTGCACCCGCCGCGACATCGCCGCCGCCGCCGCGCCGCAGGAAGGCGGGGCGCCGGTCCATCCCGGCGTCTGCCGCTGCCGCCTCCATGGCGCGCCGCCTGGGCCGGCCGCCATCCGGCTCGACGTCGCGCGCGCCGCCAGGCGCGCGGCGCCGCTCGCGTTTCAGGAGATCGGCGCGGGGCCGCACGGAGAGACCGGCGAGATTTCGGTCGAGGCCGGCGCGCTCGCCGCGGAATTCGGCGATGTCGTCCTGATGCGCAAAGACGCCGCCGCCGCCTATCATCTGGCGGTGGTCGTCGACGACGCCGAACAGGGCGTCACCCATGTGACGCGCGGCGCCGATCTTTTCAGCGCGACCGGCGTTCACCGGCTCCTGCAGACTCTCCTCGGCCTCCCCGCGCCGGTCTACCGCCACCACCGGCTCATCCGCGACAAGGCGGGGCGGCGGCTGGCGAAACGCGCCGACGACGTCTCGCTCGCGGCGCTCAGAGCCGCCGGCTGGACCCCCGCCGATGTCCGCCGCGCCGTCGGACTCAGGCCGTGATTTTCTGCGCCGAGGGATAGGCCGCCTCGAACATCGCCCTCAGCGCCAGCGCGAGGAGCGCCAGCGCGCCGATCTGATGCGCCGCCGCCACCGAAAGCGGCGCGGCCAGAAGCAACGCCGCGATCCCGAGCCCGGCCTGAGCGAGAACCCCAGCCATGAGCCAGCCCGCCCAGCGGCGGGTGGCGCCATGCGCGCCGCGCCGCGCCTTCACGGCGAAGATCAGCGCCGCCGCCAACGCCATGAACGCCCATGAGCGATGCACGAATTGCGTCATCGCCGGGTTTTCGAAGAAGTTGTGCCAGAAAGGCGCCATCGTCAGCGCCTCCGGCGCCATCAGCGCGCCATCCATCAGGGGCCAGGTGTTCCAGCCCGCCCAGCCGTTCGTCCCGGCGACGAGCGCGCCGAGAAGGATCTGGATGAAAAGCGCCGCCACCGCCGCCCGCGCCCACCGCAGATGCGCCGCCGTCCGCCGCCGACGGGCCTGAAGCAGCTCCCATTCCTCACGGCCGAGCCCGTAGACGAACCAGGCGATGAGCGCGAAGATGAGGAACGCGACGCCAAGATGCGTCATCAGCCGATAGGGCGCGACCTCGACCCGATCCGAAAGCCCGGACCACACCATCCACCAGCCGATCGCCCCCTGAAGGCCGCCGAGACACCCGATCAGCACCAGCCGCGGCCCCCAGCCGCGCGGGATCATCCGCCGGGCCGCGAACCAGAGCAGCGGGAGCAGCCAGACGACGCCGATCAGGCGGCCCAGAAACCGATGCGCCCATTCCCACCAGAAGATCGGCTTGAAATCGGCCAGCGTCATCCATGAATTCTGCAGGCGGAACTGGTCGGTCGTCTGGTAGGCTTGGAAGGCGCGCTCCCAATCCGCCGTCGAGAGCGGCGGCACCGCGCCGAGAATGACATTCCATTCCGTGATCGACAGGCCGCTGCCGGTCATCCGGGTCAATCCGCCGACGACGACCATCGCCGCGACCAGGAGCCCGAGAACGACCAGCCAGATCCGGATCGTCCGGCGCGCCGCGGCCTTCCGCGCATCCGCGGCGCCGGGCCTTGCGGCGGCGACGGCGCCGCCCGCGCCAACCTCTTCGAAGATCGCTCTCTTGCTCATCGGGGCATTCTCCTTCGGCCCTCAATTAACGGCGGCGCCTCCTTCGGACAAGCGCCGCGCCCCGCGCCGTCAAGACGCCGCGGCGCCGTCCGGGCGCCCGGCGCCGGGTTGCCTCGCCGCCAAAGCCGGTTACATGCAGGGGAGCGAAACAAGGAGACCCGCATGTCCGAACCCATCGCCCTCTACTACTGGCCCACCCCGAACGGCTGGAAAATCAGCATTCTTCTCGAAGAACTGAACCTTCCTTACGAGACGCATTACATCAATATCGGGAAAGGCGAGCAGTTCGCTCCCGAATTTCTCGCCATCGCGCCGAACAACCGGATGCCCGCCATCGTCGATCCGGACGGGCCGGACGGAAAGCCGGTTTCGATCTTCGAAAGCGCGGCGATCATGATGTATCTCGCGCGCAAGCATGGCGCCTTCTATGGCGAGACGGAACGCGAGCGGATCGAAATCGAACAATGGCTGATGTGGCAAATGGGCGGAGTCGGCCCGATGGCGGGTCAGGCGCATCACTTCCTCAACTACGCGCCGGAGCGGATTCCCTACGCGATGGACCGGTATCGGAACGAGGTGAACCGGCTCTACGGCGTTCTGAACAAGCGTCTCGCAGACCGGGATTACGTCGCGGGCCCCTATTCCATCGCCGACATGGCGATCTGGCCCTGGGCGAGCCTCTGGGAAAAGCAGGAGCAGGATATCTCCAACTTCCCGCACATGCAGGCGTGGCTCGACCGGGTCGGCGCGCGCGAGGCGGTGAAGATCGGCCGCGCCCACGGCGAAGAGAAACGCGGCAACATCGCCGATGACGAAGAAGCGAAAAAAGTGCTCTTCGGCCAGAAGGCGCGCTGAAGTCGGGGCGGCCGCCCTGCGGGACGGCGCGGAATCGAAGATGCGGCCGGGCGACCTGGCCGCATCCTATCCGCCGGGCGCCCGCGGCCGCATCAGGCGGCGCGGTTGGTTCGCCAGTTCCGCGCCGCCTCTCCGAACGCGCCGAAAAGCGCGCGCGAGACCGGATCGACATGCGCATCGTATTCGGCGTGCCACTGGACCCCGATGACGAGCCCCCGCGCGCCCGGCACGCTGATCGCCTCGATCACGCCGTCCTCTGACACCCCCTCGACTTCGACCCCTTCGCCCGTGGTGACGCACGCCTGTCCGTGAAGCGAGTTGGTCACGATCTCGCTCTCGCCGATCGTTCTTGCGAACCAGCCGCCCGCTTTCAACGTCACCTTGTGCCGCTTGCGAAACACCACTTCGGGGTCGGTCTCTCCCGGCGGCATCCGATGATTCATCTTGCCCGGCAGATCGCGAATCTCCGGATGCAACGTGCCGCCGAGGGCGACGTTGATCTCCTGAATTCCGCGGCAGACGCCGAATACCGGCATGCCGATCTCGATCGCGGCGCGAATCAGCGGCAGCGTCACACGGTCGCGCCCCTCGTCATACGGCTCATGAGCGGGCGAAGGCTCGCAGCCATAGCAGGACGGATGCACGTTCGGCCGCCCCCCGGTGAGGAAAAGCCCGTCGATGGCGCCGAGAATCTCCTGCAGCGCAAGATGATCGGGCATGCCGGGAATGATCAGCGGCAATCCTCCCGCCGCCTGCGCGACGGCGGCGATGTTGCGCTCCCCCGACGCCTGCACCTGATATGCGTTGTTGACGATCTGAGAGCCACCCGAAACGCCGATAATCGGTCGCGCCATCCTCTGAGTCTCCATGTAATCGCGCAGAAAATGCACCATAGACGCGCCGGTGGCAAATTTGCGGACTTTCAACAAGAAATATAGGCGCATATCGTGCGGACCGCATCCCGCCCCGCGCGGCTGGCGCGGGATGTGGCGGGCGTGATGGAATGGTAGACATACCGGACTTAAAATCCGGAGGCCTTGCGCCGTGCGGGTTCGAGTCCCGCCGCCCGCACCAAGGACCGCGCGCCGGACTCCGGGCGAAGCGGTCGCCGGCGTCGGAAACGGCGGTGGAAGCGACGAGCCGAGGGCGCCGCCCTCCGCGCGCCGAAGCCCGCGTCACGCTCAACGGCGCAGCAGACGGAACGCCTCCGACGCGCCCCAGCCCGCGATGAGCGCGACCAGGATCGACAAGAGGCCATAGAGCAGCGACTGCTCGTGCGCCAGCTCGTAGATCCAGCGCTCGAACCCGACCTTGCGCACCTCGATCGTCGTGGAAAACGTGTCCAGAACCGCGCCTTCGCGCAAAAGATACACGCGCGCCTGATAATCGCCTTCGACAATGTTCGAGGGCAACTCGAAATGGCTCTGAAACAGGGTCCGTTCGGTCAGCTCGACATCGCCGATATTCTCGAAATAGACGCCAGCCGCGCGATTGATGCGAATGATCGCCTCGCGGAACTCGTCCGGCTCCGCGACCTTGCCCGCCGCGCCGACCAGGCGCACGGCCTGCTCGATGCTGATCCGATAGCGGAGATCCTCCGTATGCGAGAGAATGCTCTCCAGCGGGCCGGTCGTGGCGATCGCGTAAAAGCTGGGCGCGTCGTTGACGTTCACGCTCTCGGTGTTGATCCAGAGTCCGAATGTGCGGTTTTTCTTGTGGAGCGTCGTGTTCGTTTTCGGGCCGGTGACGGCGATGATGATGTTGAGCGCGTCATCGGTCGCGTCCGGCAGCCGATCGCGGGCGATGGCGCCGAAGACGAAGATTTCGGAGCCGGTGAAATCGGCGGTGATGCCGACCGCGTTCTGGCTGAGCGCGGCGATCACCCGCTCGCTCGGCCCGGCCGCGAGGGTCGGGGCGGCGGCGGCGATGAGCCAGACGGCGCAGACCAGAAGCCATTTCATCACCGGGCCACCTCGCCGAACGAGAAAAGCTCAGACGGCTGAACGACCAGATCGAAACCGAGCTTGATGCTCACGGCCAACACCATGAGCGCCAGGAAAATACGCAAATGCTCGCCCTTCATCCGAACCCCGATCCGGGCGCCGACCTGCGCGCCGACGACGCCGCCGAGAAGAAGAAGCACCGCGAGCGGCGCGTCGACCGTCTGGTTCTGGACCGCATGCAGCACGGTCGTGAGGCCGGTGACGAAGATGATCTGGAAAAGCGAAGTGCCGACGACCACCGCGGTCGGCATGCCCAGCAGATAGATCATCGCCGGGACCATGATGAATCCGCCGCCGACCCCCATGATCGCCGCCAGAACACCGACCGAGACGCCGATCAGGAACGGCGGAATCGCGGAGATATAGAGCTTCGAGGCCCGAAACCGCATCTTCAGCGGCAGCCCGTGGATCCAGCGGTGATGCCGGCGCAGCGACCGCGGCGCGCCGGACGCGGAGCGGCGAAACGTGTTCACGCTTTCGATCAGCATCAGCGCGCCGATGATCCCGAGAAAGACGACGTAGCAGAGCGAAACCAGAAGCTCGACCTGGCCGATCTCCCTCAGCAACATGAAGATCTCGACGCCGATAACCGAGCCGAGCGCGCCGCCCACCGTCAGGATCAGCCCCATCTTGATGTCCACGGTGCCGCGGCGCAAATGCGCGAGCACCCCGGAGAAAGACGCCGCGACGATCTGGTTCGCGCCGGTGGCGACCGCCACCGCGGGGGAGATTCCGATAAAGATCAGGAGCGGCGTGATGAGAAAGCCGCCGCCGACGCCAAAAATCCCCGAAAGCACGCCAATCACCCCGCCGAGCCCCAAAAGGAGAAAGGCGTTGACCGAAACTTCGGCGATGGGGAGGTAGATCTGCATGTCGACCCCTCGCGTGGCGTGGCTGGGTTCTACCCTTCAACCATTCGAAATCCATAGCGCCAGATGCGACAAATCGGAGCGATTTGGCCCGAAATCGATTTTCGGGCGACAAATCCGCCGCCGATGGTCGCACCAACCCGAATCTTGTAGATGTTACCGTGTGATAGGTTAACGCTCTTTCACGGCGAGGAGAAGAAGAAGCGCAGGAGGAACGCGGGTTTCTTCAGGCGCCCGGCGGGCCGCGGATCCGCGCTCCACCCCCGCGCGGCGGCGGCGGCGGCTCGCCCGGCTTCACCGCGGAGCTGGGCGCAAAGATTTAAAACAGCGTTCACGGCAGGTCGCTCCGGGCTGGCGTTTCGCGCCATCGGCTTGTACAGCTTGCGAGGAAGCGGCGAAGCCGCCCATTCCCGACGCGGGGAGAGCAGAGGGATGACTCATTTCGCCGGGCGCGGCGCAGGCCGGATCAGAGGCGCGGACCGCGGCCGTCGGGTTGTGCTATACAGTCATGACACATTTGGACTCGGGCATCTGCGCCGGTCGCGAACCATTGCGCAGGCTCTGGCCGCCGACGATCCGTCGCTCTCGGCGCTGATCACCACGGGCTCGCCGATTGTCGGGCGATTCGACTTCGCCGACCGGGTCGATCATGTGCGGCTGCCGGGCGTGGTGAAAATGCCGGACGGCACCTACGCGTCCCACAATCTCGGGCTGGACATCGAGGACACGGTCAACCTCCGAGCCGCCATTCTCTCCGCCACCGAAGAAAGTTTCGATCCCGACCTCCTGATCATCGACAAGGAGCCATGGGGATTCCGGAACGAGCTCACCGCGACGCTGGAGACCGCGAAGGCGCGCGGCGCGCGGCTGGTGCTCGGTTTGCGCGACGTGCTGGACGAGCCGGAGACGCTGCGCCGCGAATGGGAGCGCAAGGACGCGTTCACGGCCATCGAGACCTATTACGACGAAATCTGGATCTATGGCCTGCCAGAGATCTGCGAGCCGCTGGCCGGCCTGCCGATATCCGACAGAATGATGCGGACGGTCCGCTACACCGGCTATCTGCGGCGCGACACCCCGGACTGGCCGGATGTCGGCCCGCCGCCGCCGCCCGTGCCTTATGTGCTGGTGACCACCGGCGGCGGCGGCGACGGCGAGGCGCTGATCGACTGGGCGCTCTCCGCCTATGAGGCCGATCCGGGCATTCCGCTGCACGGCGTTCTCGTCTACGGCCCGTTCATGAACACGGAGAAACGCGCCGATTTCGACCGCCGGGTCGCGGCCCTGGCGGGGCGGGTCACCGCCTTCAGCTTCGACCCCCGGCTGGAGCGGCTTCTGGCGGACGCCACCGGCGTCGTCGCCATGGGCGGCTACAACACGTTCTGCGAGATCCTGAGCCTCGACAAGCCCGCCATCATCGCGCCGCGGGTGCGGCCCCGGCTCGAGCAATACATACGGACCGAAGCGGCGGAGCGCCTCGGCCTGTTGCGGATGCTGCATCGCCCCCGCGATGGCGACACGCCGGACGTCATGGCGCAGGCGATCCGCAGCCTCGTCGATCAGCCGCCGCCGTCCCGAAACCCGATCCGCGGCCTGCTGGGCGGGCTCGACACGATTACGGCCAGCGCCGCCACGACCTGGGCGACCAGAGCCGCGGGATGACGGCGAGAGAAGCTGAATCCGCGCCGCGGCTGGCCGTGGCGCTGAAGGGGTATCCACGGCTATCCGAGACGTTCATCGCGCAGGAGTTGAAGGCGCTGGAGGAGCGCGGCTTCGCATTCGACATCTGGTCGCTTCGCCACCCCTATGACGACAAGACCCACCCGATCCACGACGCGATCCGCGCGCGGGCGCGCTATCTTCCGGAATACCTGCATCAGGAGCCGCTCCGCGTTCTGCGCGGCTGGCGCGCCGCCCGGCGGATGCCCGGCTACGCCGCCGCGCGCAGGGTCTGGCTCCACGACCTCGCGCGGGATCGGACGCGAAACCGGATCCGGCGCTGGGGGCAGGCGCTGACGCTGGCCGCGGAACTGGCTCCGGAGACCGATTTCATCTATGCGCATTTCCTTCACACTCCGGCCTCCGTCGCGCGCTACGCGGCGATGATCCGCGGCGTCGCCTGGGGCTTCTCGGCGCATGCGAAGGACATCTGGACGATTCCTGACTGGGAGAAACGCGAGAAGCTCGCCGATTGCCGCTTTGGCGTCACATGCACCGGTACCGGCGCGCGCCATCTGAACGGGCTCGCGCCGCGCGAGGACACGGTCTCGCTGATCTATCATGGGCTCGACCTCTCCCGCTTTCCGCCGCCGCCGGAGCGCCGGCCCGAACGCGACGGACGGACCCCCGGCGCCCCGATCGTTCTTCTCTCCGTCGGCCGCCTGGTCGCGAAGAAGGGCTATGACGACCTTCTCGCCGCGCTGGCCGCGCTGCCGGCCGCGATCCACTGGCGCTTCGTCCATATCGGCGGCGGCCCGCTGAAAGAGGCCATGGTCTCCGCCGCCGAGCGGCTCGGGATCGCGGACCGGATCGACTGGCGCGGGAAACGTGATCAGACCGAGGTGATCTCCGCGCTCAGGGAGGCGGATATCTTCATCCTGCCGTCGAAAATCGCCGGCGACGGCGACCGGGACGGCCTGCCCAACGTTCTGATGGAGGCCGCGAGCCAGCGGCTGCCGATCCTCTCCACCGCCGTTTCCGCAATCCCGGAGTTCATCGAAGATGGCGTTCATGGCCGGCTCGCCCCGCCCGGCGCGCCAGAGGCGCTCGCCGCCGCCATGATCGACATGATCGGCAAAGCCGGGAACCGGGCGTCCCTCGCGCGCTCAGCCTATGATAGACTGAAACGAGATTTTGGCATGGAGGAGGGGATCGACGTGCTGGAGAGCCTCATCGGCGCCGCGCTGAACGACGCGGCGAAGGCGCGCGCCCGATGACTGCGCCCGCCCACCGCAGAATCGCGTTCTACGCGCCGATGAAAGCCCCGGATCACCCCAACCCTTCGGGCGACCGGCGGGTCGCGCGGCTGCTGATGCGCGCGCTCGACCGCGCGGGCTGGGAGACGAAGCTCGCCTCCCGCCTTCGCACCCATCAGAGCGTCGGGAACCCCGTCGCGCAGGATATGCTGTTCCAGGAGGCGGAGCGGGTCGCCGACAAGCTGCTGAACGATTACGCCGCCGGCGCGCCGCCGGCGATCTGGTTCACCTATCACTGCTATTACAAGGCGCCGGACCTGATCGGCCCGACGGTCGCGCGCGCGCTCTCGATCCCCTATGTCGTCGCCGAGGGCTACCGCGCGCGAAAGCGCCTCGACGGGCCTTACGCGCGGTTCGCGCACGCGTCGGAGCGCGCGCTGGACCAGGCGCGGCTCATCTTTCACCTGCAGGCGCGGGGGCTGGACGCGCTGGAGCGCGATCGGCCGGAGGGTCAGAAGCTGATCCCCCTGCCGCCGTTCACCGCGCTTGGCGCGGAGCCGGCGGCGCGCGCCCCGAACGAAGGGCGGCTCAATCTCCTGACCGTCGCGATGATGCGCCCGGGCGACAAGCTCGCGTCCTATCGCGCGCTCGCGAGCGCGCTCTCGGCGCTGACGCTCGACTGGCGGCTCACGGTGATCGGCGACGGGGCCGCGCGGCCCGAAGTCGAGGCCGCCTTCGCCGCCCTCCGCCCGAGGGTCGTCTTCCGCGGCCAGATCAACGATCGGGACGCGCTCCGGAGCGCCTATGAAACCGCGGACCTCTTTCTCTGGCCCGGCGTGAACGAGGCGTTCGGCATGGCCTATCTCGAAGCGCAGTCCGCGGGCGTCGCCTGCGTCGCCGAGGATCGCATCGGCGTTCGGGACGTGATCGGCCCGTCCGGCCGCCTGACCGCGCCCGGCGACCCCGCCGCCTTCGCCGCCGCCATCGCCGCGCTGGCGGAGGATCGCGGCGCGCTGGCGGCGGCAGGGCGCGCGGCGCGGGCGCACGTCAAGGCGCGCCACGGCGTCAGCGCAGCGGCGGCGCGCCTGAATGTGGCGCTGGAGGCCCTGTCATGAGCGTGCTCATCGGCCTCACGCGCCATTTCGAGACCGACTGGAACGCCGCGGGCCGCATGCAGGGGCGAACCGACCGACCGCTGACGCCGGCCGCCCGCGAGAGAGCCCGCGCGCTCCGGATTCCCGCTCCCTGGGCCGACGCGCGCCTGATCGCGACGCCGCTCGCCCGCGCGAAGGAGACCGCGCGGCTTCTGGCCGACCGCGCCCCGGAGATCGAACCCGACCTGATCGAACTGTCATGGGGCGCATGGGAGGGGCGGCGCGGCGTCGACCTGATCCATGAGCCCGCCTCCGGTTTCGCCCATGTCGAGACCTGGGGCTGGGAGAAACATCCGCCCGGCGGCGAAAGTCCCGCCGACGCCTGGGCGCGAATCGCGCCTGCGCTCCGGCGCGTCGCCGCAGCCGGCCGGCCGGCGCTGATGGTCCTTCATCGGGGCGTGATGCGGGTGATCCTGGCCAAGGCCTGGGACTGGCATTTCGACCGTCCCGAACCGTTCCGGATCAAACGGGAGCGCATCTACCCCATAGAGATCGACGCCGACGGCGCGCCCGTCGCCCATGGCCCGGAGGAAAGGCTGACGCCGCGATGAGGGTGATGCTCGTCGTCACCGGCTTGATGGGCTCCGGCCATCTCACGCGGACGCTGCTGATCGCGAAGGCGCTGAAGGCGGCGGGGGCGGCGCCGCTCCTCGTCTCCGGCGGCCGCGCGATCGGCCATCTCGACACCGGCGGCGTCGACCTGGCGCAGCTCCCTCCCGTCTGGATCCGGGGCGTCGATTACAGCCGGCTCTTCACCCCGGACGGGCCGGCCACGGCGGCGTATCTCACCGACCGGGCGGCGCGGCTGACCGCCCTGTTCGACGACGCCGCGCCGGGCGCGCTGGTGACCGAGCTTTTCCCGTTCGGGCGCCGCGCGCTCCGGGAGGAGTTCACCGCGCTGCTCGCTCACGCGAAAGGGCGCGCGCGGATTCTGGCCTCGGTCCGCGACGTGCTCGAGCCGAAGCGCAAACCCGGCAGGGCGGAGGAGACTGCGGCGCATCTCACCCGGTTCTACGATCAGGTTCTGGTTCACGGCGACCCCGCGTTGATCCCCTTCGCCGCGACCTGGCCGCGCGCGGCCGCGTTCGGCGGCATGATCCGGCATACCGGCTATGTCGCGGCGCCGCCGCCCGCGCCGGATGTCGCGGGGCGAGGCGAAGTGCTCGTCTCGGTCGGCGGCGGGGGCGTCGGGCGCGGGCTCCTGGAGATGGCGATCGGCGCCGCCCGGTTGGGGCGGCGGCGCTGGCGGCTTCGCGTCGGCGGCGCGGACGCGGAGGCGGAGGCGATCCGGCTCGGACGGCTCGGACGGGGCGCGCCGGTGATCGTCGAGCCGGCGACGGCGGATTATCGCGCCCGGCTCGCCGCCGCGGCCTGCTCGGTCAGCCTTTTCGGCTACAACACCGCGACCGATCTTCTCGCCGCCGGCACGCCCGCGGTGATCCTCCCGATGAGCGAGGGTGAGGAGAGAGAGCAGCAAATCCGCGCCGCCGCCTTCGCCGGACTTCCCGGCTTTCACAGACCCGCGGGGCCGGGGCCCGACGCGCTCGCCGCCGCCGTCGAAGCCGCCATCGGCGCGCCCGGCCCGCCCCCTGGTCTCGCGGATCTCTCCGGCGCGGAGACGGCGGCGCGGCTTATTCTCGGGCGGGCCTGACGGCGCCCCCCTGAGGGCAGGAGGTCCGCGCCTCCGGTCGCCGCGCGCCTACGCCCAGGGCCCGTGGAAATGGACGCCTCTGCGGTCCAGCCGCTCGAACCCATGCCGGCCGAAGAAATCCCGCTGGAGCTGGATCAGGTTCGCGGTTCCGCGCCCGGTTCGGATCTGGTCGAAATACGCAAGCGACGAGCCGAGCGCCGGCGCCGGCAACCCGTGCGCCGCCGCCGCCGAGACCACGCGGCGAAGCCCGCCCTCCGCGGTTTTCATGACCGCCGCCAGCGCCGGCGCGCCGATCAGATTAGTCTCCGGCGAGGCGTCCAGCGCGCCGGCGATGTCATCGAGCAGAACCGAGCGGATGATGCATCCCGCCCGCCAGACCCGGGCGATGGCGGCGAGGTCCAGCGCCCACCCGTATTCCGCCGAAGCCGCGCGGAACACCTCGAACCCCTGCGCATAGGCGACGATCCGCCCGGCCAGAAGCGCGTCGTGGAGCGCCGCCGCGGCCGCCTCCGGGTCGCCGAGCGCATCGCCGAGCGGCTTCGGAGCGGCGCCGAAAAGCGCCTCCATCCGCAAGCGCTCGGTCTTGCGCGCCGAGAGGTTGCGCGCGCCCACCGCCGCCTCGATCGCCGGGGCCGGCGACGCAAGGTGCAAGGCCTCGAGCGCGGCCCAGCCGCCGGTGCCCTTCTGCCCGGCGCGGTCCTGCACGATATCGATCAGCGGGCCGCCGCTCCGCGCGTCGCCGGTCGCCAGAACCTCGGCGGTGATATCGACGAGATAGGAGCCAAGCGGCCCCGCCCGCCACTTCTCGAACACAGCCGCGATCGCCGCCGCATCCATGCCCAGCCCATCGCGCATCACGCCATAGGTCTCGGCGATCATCTGCATGTCGGCGTATTCGACGCCGTTATGGATCGTCTTGATGAAATGGCCCGCGCCGTCCGGGCCGAACCAGGCGCAACACGGCTCGTCGCCGAAACGCGCCGATATCGCCGTCAACACCGGCTCGACTCTCCCCCAGAGGGCGGGTGAGCCGCCGGCCATGATCGACGGGCCGCGCCGCGCGCCCTCCGCGCCGCCGGAGACGCCGAGGCCGAGAAAGGCGAATCCCTCCGCCTCCAGCTCCCGCGCCCGCCGGCGCGTGTCGTGAAAATTGGCGTTGCCGGCGTCGATCAGCAGATCGCCCGGCTCCAGCAGCGGGCGCCACTCGGCGATGATGGCATCGACCGGCCGGCCGGCCGGCACCAGAAGGATGATCGGGCGCGGCGGGCGGATCGCGGCGATAAGCGCCTCCGGCGTCTCCGCGATCTCGATCGCGCCTTTCATCCCCGCCGACTGGTCCGCGGCGGCCTGCATCCGATCATAGTCGCGGTCATGCGCCGCGACGCGAAATCCGTTCTCCGCCATATTCAGCGCAAGCGCCGACCCCATGACCCCGACGCCGATCAGGCCGATATCCGCATTCATCCGTCATCCCCCTCGTTCTCCGCGCACTCTGCCGCGCAAATCGCCGGGTTGCAAAGGATGGAAAATGGGCTCGTCACGTCTGAGCGCGGCTGAACGTCGCCCCGGCCCTCAGCGGGCCCGGGCGGTGACGAACTCCACGACGTCGGCCAGCCCGCGTTTCACGTCGCCGTCGGCGAATTGGTCGAGCGAGCGAACGGCTTTCTCCCCCCATTCGGCGGCCCGCGCGCGGGTTCGTCCGAGCCCGTCATGCGCCGCGATCAGCGAAAGCGCCTCGGCGAGATCGCCCTCTTTCTGCTCGTGATCGCCGATCACGCGCTCCCAGAACGCCCGCTCCGCCGCGTCGCCCTGCCGATACGCGATCAGAACCGGCAATGTCGCCTTGCCGTCGCGGAAATCGTCGCCGACATTCTTGCCCATCGCCGCGGCGGCGCCGTCATAGTCGAGGCAGTCGTCGATCAGCTGGAACGCCACGCCCAGCGCGTCGCCATAGCTCCGCAGCGCGGCGATCTCCGCCTCGTCCGCCGCCGCCACCACGGCGCCGACCTCCGCCGCCGCCGCGAAAAGCGCCGCCGTCTTGCCGCGAATCACCTGAAAATACCGTTCTTCGCCGCCGGAGAGGTCATGCTGCGCGGTGAGCTGAAGCACCTCGCCCTCCGCGATCACCGCCGACGCCCCCGCAAGGATGTCGAGCACCCGGAGGCTCCCCGTCTCCACCATCAGCCGGAACGAACGCGCGAAAAGATAATCGCCGACGAGCACGCTCTGCTGATTGCCGAACAGGATGTTCGCCGTCGGCCGGCCGCGCCGCTTCGCGCTCTCGTCGACCACGTCGTCATGAAGCAATGTCGCGGTGTGGATGAACTCCACCGCCGCCGCGAGCCGGATCTGATGTTCGCCCTCATAACCGCAGAGCTTCGCCGCCGCGAGCGTGAGAACCGGGCGCAGCCGCTTGCCGCCGGCCTCGATCAGATGCGCCGAGAGTTCCGGGATCCGCGGCGCATGCTCCGACCTCATCCGCTCCCGGATGGTCTGGTTCACCGCCTCCAGTTCTGGCGCGACCAGGGAGGCGAGACGGCTGAACGCATCTTCAGTCACATTCGAATTCGCATTTGCGTTTGCATCTGGTCGGAGCAAAGGTCACCTTGTCGCGTCGGCGGTCTCGATACGGATCGCGCAGCGCCCCTAAAATCGCCGGAGCCATGGAAGAACTGCTAAAAACCAACGACCCCACGGTCATCAGTTTCGCCACAGCCCTCCTGCGGGCGGAGGATATAGACTGCTTCGTGTTCGACGTCCACACGAGCATCATCGAAGGTTCGCTCGGCATTTTGCCGCGCCGGCTGATGGTGATGCGCCGCAATCTCTTCATGGCGCGTGCGATCCTGCGCGACAACGGGATCGCGCTCAGCGAACCCGCGTGACGGAGCCGGCCCCGCTTCAGGACCCGGATCTCACTGAGGACGCCTTTCTCGGAGGCCGGCTGCGCCTGCTTCAGCCCCGCGCCGGCTATCGCGCGGCGACGGACCCGGTGTTGCTCGCCGCGGCGACCGCGCCGGCGCCGGGAGCGCGGGTTCTCGACGCGGGGTGCGGCGTCGGGGCGGCGTTGCTGTGTCTCGCGGCCCGGGTTCCCGGGCTCGAGGCGCACGGCCTGGAGCTGCAGAAGCCCTATGCGGATCTCGCCCGGCTGAACGCCGCGCGAAACGGCGTCGACGCGACGATATGGGACGGCGACATCTTCCATCCGCCCGCCGCCCTCCGCCAGATCGGCTTCGATCTCGTGCTGACCAACCCGCCCTATTTCGACATCACCGGCGCCGGCTCCCCGGATCCGGGCCGCGACGCCGCCCGGCGCGTGGCGGAGGGACGGGGGGCCGCCGCCTGGACGGCCGCCGCCTTCGCCCGCGTCCGCTCCGGCGGCCGGTTCGCGATGATCCACCTCGCCGCGAGCCTTCCCGCGATCCTCTCGGGGCTCCGCGGCGCCGGCGATATCGCGGTTCTTCCGCTTCAGGCCCGCGTCGGGAAAAGCGCCAAGCGGGTGATCGTCACCGCCTGCAAGGGCGCGCGCGCGCCGTTCCGCCTCGCGCCGCCGCTGGTTCTTCACGCGGGATCCGCGCATGTCGCCGACACCGACGATTTCGGCCCGGAGGCCGACGCGGTCCTCCGGCGGGGGCAGGCTCTCAAATTCTGATCGCGCGGATTTGAGGCCCCCGCGACAGTGACAAAGCGTTGCAACTAACCCGTGACAGCCCCATTTTTCAGTGTACTCTCTGATTGTTCAGAACGTACTCAATGGAGGTGCCGTATGAGCCTGTCGTCCCATTTGGCCGAACTCAGGAGAAAGCACGCCAATCTTGAACAGAAAATCGAGATGGAGATGCGAAGTCCCGCCGCCGACGAGCTTCAGATCTCCAAACTCAAACGAGAAAAACTTCGGCTGAAGGACGAGATTTCCCGGCTCGGCGAGGCCGAAACGATCCACTGAGCGCATCAAGCCGCTCAGCGGAGCGCGTCCGGGCCGACGTTCGGGCGCGCTTGCGGTCGCTGCAGGCGAAGGCGGCCGCGGGCGGAGACGATCGGGCGACGCCGCTTCGCCCGCCGCCGGCCCACACCGCGGACGCCGCGGAGCCGCCCGGCGTCACTTTTTCTCGACCCGCGCCTCCGCCTGGCGAAGGATGGAAGGGACGAGAACCTCCGAGAATCCCGCGACGAAGCTCCAGAGCATCAGAAGCGACAGATCGCGATTCGGCGACAGCCCCCCGATGGATGTGAAAAGCGCGGTCGTCTGCATCGAGACCTCGAACCCGACCTCAGGCAGATTGGGCGTCAGCGCGCCCTGCCCCAGAAAATCCGTGTCGAACACGAAATAGAGAATCATCGCCGCGCCGACGCCGACGCCGAGCCGGAAAAACAGCATCGAAAACCGCGCGTTGGTCCGCATGTTCTCCAGGGTGCTGATCTCGACCCGCTTCTTCGTCTGCGCCATCATCGAAAACGCCGCGCCGAACAGGCCCGCCGTAAGCGCGACATAGAAGCTGGAGAACGCGCGCATTCCGCCGGGCGGCGGCGGCGCGGGCGGGCCGATTCCGGTCTGCGCGGTGAGAAAGGCCGAGACGACATGCGCCTGCGCCATCCACGCGAGCGTCATGATGAGCAGGATCAGACACAGCGTCGCGGCGCCGAATATCAGGCTGACCCGCGCCGTATATGCGGCGACGTATTCGCGCAGAAGGTGACGCTTGCGAAACCGGTCCTGCACGTCGAGCATGAGCCGGAAAAGCGTGGCGCGGAGCGCGGCCTCGTCGTTGTCGTTCGCCTCGATCAGCGCGGCGTATTCCGCCGCGCCAGGCAGTTGAAGCGCCTGCGCGTCGAACAGCTGGCGTTTCGCCTCCACCCGCATCGTCGCCAGATCCCAGAGCCCGAGCGCCAGCAGTTCGATCTCGTTCACCAGGCGCCATTCGCCCCAATGCGGCGACGATTCCGCTTTCGCGCGGAGCGTCGCGATCCGCGCTTCGATCATCGCCCGGTCGAGCGCGCCGCCGGAATTGGGCTGGATCAGCTGCGCAACCCTCAGCCCGGTCAACTTCTGGCGGAACATCACCCGCGATGTGCTGGGCAAGGAGAGCGACAGCCAGCTCCAGATCCTGATGACGAGGCGGAGGGCGCGGGCTTCGCGCATCTGAACGCCGGCCGGTTTGCGCTCCTCGGCCGGAGGGGCGGTCGGCTCTGACGGACGCATCTCGTTCATCGCTCAAGCCCCGCTCTCTATCTTGGCGGGAACACTATCACAAAGCGCGCCCGCCGCAGAGTCCGCAGGCGCCGGC
This sequence comes from Paludibacillus litoralis, assembly GCF_037646705.1. Classification (NCBI taxonomy): domain Bacteria; kingdom Pseudomonadati; phylum Pseudomonadota; class Alphaproteobacteria; order Rhodobacterales; family Paracoccaceae; genus Paludibacillus; species Paludibacillus litoralis. The sequence continues at coordinate 470,405 of NZ_JBBHER010000003.1, read as the reverse complement.
CCGTTCAGCAGGTCAGACGAGCAACGCCGCCAGAAGCGCGTTCAGGACCGGGCGCCCCGTCGGCGTCGCCGCGATGCGCCGCCCGCTCCGGCGGATCAGCCCTTCCGCCGCCAGCGCGTCGAGCCGCGCCTCGGGCAACGCCGCGCCGGCGAGCCGGGCGTAGCGGTCGAGATCCATCCCCTCGACGAGGCGCATCGACATCAGCGCGTATTCGTCGGCCTCCGCGCCGTCCGGCAAGGGGTCCGGCGCGACCGGCGCGCCCGCCAGCCACGTCGCCGGGTCGCGCGGCGTCTCCGTCGCCATGCGCCGCCCGTCCAGCGTCAGGCGGCCATGCGCGCCAGGGCCGATCCCGGCGTAATCGCCATAGCGCCAATAGATCAGATTGTGCCGGCTTTCCGCGCCGGGGCGGGCGTGGTTGGAAATCTCATAGGCCGGCAGACCGGCGGCGGCGGAGACGGTTTGCGTCGCGTCGTACATGTCCGCCGCGCGCTCATCCACCGGCAGGCCGCGAAGCCGGCCCCGCGCGTGAAGCTCGCCGAACCGCGTCCCCGCCTCGATGGTCAGCTGGTAGAGCGAGAGGTGATCCACCGCCATCGCCAGCGCATCGGCCAACTCCGCCGCCCATGCCTGAGGCGTCTGATCCTGCCGGGCGTAGATCAGATCGAAGCTGACGCGGGTGAAGGCCGCCCGCGCGATATCGAAGGCCGCCCGCGCCTCGGCGGCGCTGTGCATCCGGCCGAGCCGCTTCAGATCCGCGTCGTTGAGCGCCTGCACGCCCATCGAAATCCGGTTCACCCCCGCGGCCGCGTAAGCGCGGAACCGCGCCGCCTCGACCGACGTCGGGTTCGCCTCCAGAGAGATTTCCGCATCCGGCGCAAGGCCCCAGAGCCGGTCCGCCGCCTCGATCAGCGCGCCGACGGTCTCCGCCGGCATCAGGCTCGGCGTACCGCCGCCGAAAAACACCGTATCGGCCCGGCGCGGCCCGGTCAGCGCGCGCATCGCCTCCATCTCGCGCAGGAGCGCGGCGCGCCAGCGCGGCTGATCGACCTCGCGGGAGACATGGGAGTTGAAATCGCAGTAGGGGCATTTGGCGAGACAGAAGGGCCAGTGGATATAGATCCCGAACCCGGCCGCCCGCCAATCTTCATCCTGAGCGCTCATCGACGCCGCCTAGCACAGGCCGGACAGGGGAGCCAGAGAGCCGCGCGCGGCCGGGCCCCGCCGACCGGGATCGGCGCTCACCCCCTCGCGGCCTTCCGCGCCGCGGCGAGTTCTTTTCTCAACCGCTTGCGCTCCTCGAAATCCGCGGTGACGTCGCGCATGACCGCGGCGATCCCGGTCATGCCGCCATCCGCGCCGACGAGCGGCAGGATGGAGAACTGCACGGAGATCCGCGCGCCATCCTTGCGCAGCGCCGGAACCGCGAGGAGATCGCCGGCGCCATAGCGCGTCTCGCCGGTCTTCATCGTCTGCTCATAGCCGGAGTTGTGCCGCGCGCGAAGATTTTCGGGAATGATGATGTCGAGCGGCCGGCCAAGCGCCTCCGCAGCCGGGAACCCGAAGATGCGCTCGGCGCCCGCGTTCCAGAAGCGGATCACGCCCTCGACATCCGCAACGACAAGAGCGTCGGGCAACCCTTCCAGCAGTTGCCCGGCGAGGGATGAGGCGGCGAGCGCCGCATGTCCGCCACGATCGTCCATCTCCCGACTCCCCCACGCCATCGCCCCGTCCGGCCCCGCGCATGGTATCCCCAGAGAAGCCTCTCGCAACCGGAAAGCAGCGCCCGTCGTCATCCTTTCGTCGGCGCGGGCGCGCGTTTCAGCCGAATCAGCCGAAGCAGCCGCGGACCAGCTTTTCGAACGCCCGCGCGCGGTGGCTCATCGCGTTCTTTCGCGCCGGATCCATCTCGCCGAAGGTCTCCGTCTCGCCATCGGGGATGAAAATCGGATCGAACCCGAACCCCCGCTCGCCCCGCATCGGCCAGGTGACGCGGCCCGGGACCTCGCCGCGGAAGACCTCGTCATGCCCGTCTGGCCAGGCGAGGCAGAGCACCGAAACGAACCGGGCGCTCCGCGGCTCGGGCGCGTTCGCCTCGTCGAGAAGCGTCTGCACCCGTTTCATCGCCATGATGAAATCACGGCCCGATTCGGTCTCCGCCCAGTCGGCGGTGTGGACGCCGGGGTCGCCGCCGAGAGCGGCGACCTCGATGCCGCTGTCGTCGGAAAGCGCGGGCAGGTTCGCCGCCCGCGCGGCGGCGTGCGCCTTGATCCGGGCGTTGCCCTCGAACGTCTCTTCGGTCTCCTCCGGCACGGCGAGGCCGAGATCGCCGGCGGAGACCGTCTCGACGCCGTAAGGCGCGAGAAGCGCGCCCATCTCCCGCACCTTTCCGGCGTTATGAGTGGCGACGATCAGCCGCCCCGCCGCCAGGCGCCGGCTCATCCGATCGCCGCCTTCTGCGCCGCGATCAGCTCAGCCACGCCCTTTCGCGCCAGGGTCAGCATTTCCATGAACTGCGCCTCGGAAAAGGGCGAGCCCTCGGCGGAGCCCTGCAACTCCACGAGAGCGCCCGAGCCGGTCATCACGAAATTCGCGTCCGTTCCGGCGTCCGAATCCTCGGCGTAGTCGAGGTCGAGCACCGCCTGCCCCTGATGCACGCCGCAGGAGACGGCCGCGATATGCTCCTCGATCGGGTTCTCCTTCAGCACGCCGGAGGCGACCAGCTTGTCCGCCGCGAGCCTGAGCGCCACCCAGCCGCCGGTGATCGCGGCGCAGCGGGTGCCGCCATCGGCCTGAAGCACGTCGCAGTCGATGGTGATCTGCCGCTCGCCCAGCAGAACGCGGTCGGCGCCCATGCGGAGGGAGCGCCCGATCAGGCGCTGGATCTCATGCGTGCGCCCGCTCTGGCTCGTCTTCGCCTCGCGCCGCATCCGGGTGTTGGTCGCGCGCGGCAGCATGCCGTATTCCGCCGTCACCCAGCCGAGGCCGGAGTTGCGCATGAAGGACGGCACCTTCTCATCCAACGATGCGGTGCACATGACATGCGTGTCCCCGCACCGGATCAGGCATGAGCCTTCGGCGTGGCGGGAGACGTTGGTCTCAATGGAAATGGCGCGCAATTCGTCGCGCGCGCGGCCGGAAGGGCGCATCATGGAATCCTTTTCATGTCCTCGGGGCGCAATACCGCGCGCGGCGGACGGGGTCCAGCCGCGCGGGCCCGCCCCCTTCCCGTTCAGCCGGCCGCCGGCCGGACGAGAGAGCAGTTGACAAAGGGGTGGCGGTTTCTACGTGTTGCGCATGTCCATCTCCACCGACGCCATCGACCTGAACGATCGCAGCCGCGAGATCTTTCGGCGGCTGGTCGAGACCTATATCGAAACCGGAGAGCCGGTCGGCTCGCGCACGATCTCTCGTGGGCTGGAATCGCCGCTTTCGGCCGCGTCGGTCCGGAACGTGATGCAGGATCTGGAGCAGCTCGGCTTCATCGAAAGCCCGCACGCCTCCGCCGGGCGGATCCCCACCCATTCGGGGCTGCGGATGTTTGTGGACGGGCTGCTCGAACTCGGCGAAATCTCCGCCGAGGAGCGCACCGAGATCGAAAAGCTGAACAGCGATCACGACGGCGACATGGCGCATGCGCTCGACCAGGCCGGATCGATGCTGTCCGGTCTGAGCCATTGCGCCTCGCTCGTTTTCGCGCCGAAGCGGGAGGCGCCGATCCGGCATCTCGAGTTCGTCTCGCTGCATCCGGGGGCCGCGCTCGTCGTGCTGGTGACCGAGGATGGCTCGGTCGAGAACCGGATGATCGCGCCGCCGGACGGCATGACGCCCTCGGCGATGCGCGAGGCGGCGAATTTTCTCAACGCGATGCTCGTCGGCCAGACGCTCAGCGACGCGAAGGACATCGTCGCCCGCGAGATCGAACGGCGGCGGCGCGAGCTGGACGAGACCGCGCGCACGTTGATCGAGACCGGCGTCGCCGTCTGGAACGGCGAGGGAGAGATCGAGCCGGACCGGCTCCTGGTTCGCGGCCGGGCCAATCTTCTGACCGAGGCGGCGGCGGATCTCGACCGGATGCGCCACCTTCTCGACGATCTCGAACGCAAGCGCGACATCGCGCAACTCCTCGATCTGGCCAAGGAGGGTGAAGGCGTACGGATTTTTATCGGCTCGGAGAACAAGCTCTTTTCGCTTTCAGGCTCCACATTGGTGATCTCTCCCTATATGAACCCCGACCGGAAGCTCGTAGGCGCGATCGGCGTGATCGGCCCAACGCGACTGAATTACGGCAGGATCGTGCCGATCGTCGATTACACCGCCCGTATGATGGGCGAGATGATCGCGGGGCGCAGAAAGCTCGCGCAGCCGCGGACCGGTGGAAAAGGGTAAGATCACATGACTGACAAAAAAACCGAAGACGCCATGAAGCACGCCGCGGCGATGGAAGAGGCGGCTTTCGACGAGGCGGGATTCGAAACGCAGGAAGACGGTGACGCGCCCGCCGACCCGCAAGCCGCCGAAATCGTCTCGCTGATGGCGGAGCGCGACGAATTGCAGGACAAGCTCATGCGCGCGCTGGCCGAAGCGGAGAACATCCGCCGGCGCGCCGAGCGCGACCGCAAGGACGCCGAAGCCTATGGCGGGACCAGGCTGGCGCGCGATCTGCTCTCGGTGCATGACAATCTGGCCCGCGCGCTCGCCGCCGCCGACGATGAGGCGCGGCGCCACGCGCACGGGTTGATCGAAGGCGTGGAATTGACGCGGCGCGATCTTCTTTCCGCCTTCGGCAAGCACAAGATCGAAGTGGTCGAGCCCCAGATCGGCGACAAGTTCGATCCAAACCTGCATCAGGCCATGTTCGAAGCTCCGGTTCCCGGCGCGGAATCGGGAACGGTGATGGAGGTTCTGCAGACCGGCTTCACCATCGCCGGACGCCTGCTTCGCCCGGCGTTGGTGGGCGTGGCGAAAGCCGCCCCCGCGGCGGAAGGCGCCGAGGGCGTGGCGACGGCGAACCCTGAAGAGGCCGACTGACCCCGGCCCGCCCGTCGCATCAGGGCCGCACGACCCGCATCGTGAGGTTGAGCCGCCCGCCCTGCGCCAGCAGCGGAGAGACGCCGAAATCGATCCGGTCGACGCCATGCCAGATCAAGCGGGAGGCGCCGCCCATCACCAGAACGTCGCCGGATCGCAGTTCGAACGACCGGGTCGGATCCCGCCGCCGCAGCCCGCCGAGGCGAAACCGCGCAGGATCGCCGAGCGAGACCGAAACGACGGGGGCCGCGAACGCGCCCTCGTCCGCATCCCGGTGCAGACCCATCTTCGCGCCCGCCTCGTAATGATTGAGCAGGAGGCAGTCGGGCGGCTCAGCCCAACCTGAAACCGCGCGCCAGATCGCCAGCGCCTGCTCCGGGATCGGCGGCCACGGCGCGCCGCTCGGCTGGCGCGGCTCATAGCGATAGCCGCTCCGGTCCGCGACCCAGCCGACCCGCCCGGCGGAGGTCATCGCCACCGACATCCGCCGCCCGTTCGGCGTCTCCATCCGGCGGGGAGGCGCGGCGGCGGCGACGCCGCGCAGCGCCTCCAGCAGCGCGGTTTGCGCCGGAGCATCCAGAAAGCCGTCGAAAAGAAGAACCCCCGGGGGAAGGCCTCTTCCATCGTTCATGCGGCTGGTCGCGCCAGCGCAAATCGCTGCGATGCGGGTTTGAATTTCAACGCCGGCCTCTCGACAAAACGCCACGAGAGTACAGAACAAAAGAGCGCCAAAGGCAACGCCATAGAGATATTGAGGAGCGGACTATCGACTCCGGACGAAGCGATTATCTGCTGAATCGGGTAGGCGTAGATATAGACGCCGTAGGAATAATCGCCGAGACGATTATAATTCAGCAGGAGCGGCGCGCGCGCGAAGCCCAACCAGAGCGACACGCTCGCGACGGCCAGATACAAAGGCGGCTTGAACATCTCCGTTCCATTGGCGAGCAGAGCCACGCCGCAAGCGACCGCGGGAATCCAGAAGGTGAGCGGGATACGGTCCCGCCAGACATACGCGGCCGCGCCGAGCAGGAAGGTGATCGAGAGATCCGCCTGCGCCTGAATGCGCACGGGCAAAGCCAAGTATGGCGCCGCCAGCAGCAGCGCCAGCGCCAGCGCGAAGGCGGCCGCAGCCACGACGCCCCGCCGGAGGAGACCGAGCAGGCCGGCTGCGGCGAGGCCGAAGTAGCAGACGACCTCGTGGAACAAGGTCCAGAGAGGATCGTTCACCGTCGCGCCGCCGGGATTGGTTTCGAACACTCCGGGCAGGTATGGGCGCAGCCACCCGAGCGTCATGTTCCGCATGACGTATTCCACGGCTGACGGCCAGTATTCCCTCGGCGGCGCGGTGGTCAGAAACACTCCGGCGATCAGCACCGTCAGAAGCAGCATGACGAACAGCCCGGGGAAGATCCGCAACACGCGAGCGAGAGTGAAGCGGTAGAGGGAGCCGCCCTGATCAAAGCTCTTTGCGATAAAAAAGCCCGAGATCGCAAAGAAGACGAGGACGGAAATATGGCCGAGATTCACGCCGAACACCGACTCGAGCAGCAGCGGCTCCGAACTGCCGCGACTCAATGGAAAAGCGTGCGCGACGACAACCCCCGTCGCGGCAAGTATCCGTATGAGGTTGAAGTGGTTGTCCCGTCCCTGGGTCCGGTCGCCGATCATCAACCACTTACTCATGACGCCCCTTCCGGATTGGTCAATTCATGCGCGTCCGCGGACAAGTGCGGGCGCGATCCATAACGCAATATCGCATATCACACAGTGCAATATCGTATATCGCGCCCACGAAAACCAGAGATTGCGCGCCGCGGAACCCGGCGCGGAAGGCGGAAAAGCCGCCGCGGTCCGCTTGCGAGGTGGAAAAGGCGCAACTATATACCGCCAGAACGCATGGGCGCGCTCATGCGCCACTTACCCAAGGGATAGGCTTCGGGGGCCCTCTGGACCCGACGGCCGCACATCGCCGGAAAGAAGGAACTGCATCAATGGCCAAGGTTATCGGAATCGATCTCGGAACCACGAACTCGTGCGTCGCGATCATGGACGGCGCGACCCCGAAAGTCGTCGAGAACGCCGAAGGGACGCGCACGACGCCTTCCATCGTCGCCTTCACGGAAAGCGGCGAGCGGCTGGTCGGCCAATCCGCCAAACGGCAGGCCGTGACCAATCCCGAAAACACGCTCTTCGCGGTCAAACGCCTGATCGGGCGGCGCTACGAGGACAAGGCCGTCGCGAAAGACAAGGAGATGGTGCCTTTCGCCATCGTCAAGGGCGGCAACGGCGACGCCTGGGTCGAAAGCCGGGGCGAAAAATATTCGCCCTCTCAGATCTCCGCCTTCATTCTCCAGAAGATGAAGGAGACCGCGGAAGCCTATCTCGGCGAGAGCGTCACCCAGGCGGTCATCACGGTTCCGGCTTATTTCAACGACGCCCAGCGTCAGGCCACCAAGGACGCCGGCAAGATCGCCGGGCTTGAGGTGCTGCGCATCATCAACGAGCCGACCGCGGCCGCGCTCGCCTACGGGCTCGACAAGGAGGGCGACAAGACGATCGTCGTCTACGACCTCGGCGGCGGCACGTTCGATATTTCGGTCCTGGAGATCGGCGACGGCCTCTTCCAGGTCCAGTCGACCAATGGCGACACCTTCCTCGGCGGCGAGGATTTCGACCTTCGGCTGGTCGACTATCTCGCGGATGAGTTCAAGAAGGAGAATTCGGTCGATCTGCGCACCGACAAGCTCGCGCTGCAGCGGCTGAAGGAAGCCGCCGAAAAGGCGAAGATCGAGCTTTCCTCCACCACGCAGACCGAGATCAACCTGCCCTACATCACCGCCGACGCAACGGGGCCGAAGCACCTGACGCTGAAGCTCACCCGCGCCAAGCTGGAGAGCATCGTCGAGGATCTGATCAAGCGCACCCTCGAACCCTGCAAGAAGGCGTTGAAGGACGCCGGCGTCAGCGCCGCCGATATCGACGAGATCGTGCTCGTCGGCGGCATGACGCGGATGCCGAAGGTGATCGAGACGGTGAAGGAGTTCTTCGGCAAGGAGCCGCACCGGGGCGTGAACCCGGATGAGGTCGTCGCCATGGGCGCCGCGATCCAGGCCGGCGTGCTGAAAGGGGACGTCACCGATGTGACGCTTCTCGACGTCACGCCGCTTTCGCTCGGCATCGAGACCCTGGGCGGCGTCTTCACCCGCCTGATCGACCGCAACACCGCGATCCCGACCGAAAAGAGCCAGACGTTCTCGACTGCGGAGGACAACCAGTCCGCGGTCACCATCCGGGTCTTCCAGGGCGAGCGCGAGATGGCGGCGGACAACAAGCTCCTCGGCCAGTTCAATCTCGAGAACATCCCCCCGGCGCCGCGCGGCATGCCGCAGATCGAGGTCACCTTCGACATCGACGTCAACGGCATCGTCTCGGTCAAGGCGAAGGACAAGGGCACCAACAAGGAGCAGAAGATCACCATTCAGGCCTCCGGCGGCCTCTCGGATGAAGATATCGAGAAGATGGTGAAGGAAGCCGAGGAGAATGCGGAGGCCGACAAGGCCCGCCGCGCCGGCGTCGAGGCGAAGAACCACGCCGAGAGCCTCGCCCATTCGACCGAAAAGTCGCTCGCCGAGCATGGCGACAAGGTCGGCGAAGAGGTGAAGACCGAGATCGAGACCGCGATCAAGGCTCTGCGAGAGGCGATCGAAGGCGACGATATCGAGGCGATCAAGAAAAAGACCGAGGCCCTGACCGAAACCTCGATGAAACTCGGCGAAGCCATCTACAAGGCGCAGATGGAGGAAACCGAGACCGCCGCGAGCGGCGGCGGCGAAGGGTCGGCCGAGCAAAAGGCCACGGGCAAGGCCGATGACGACGTCGTCGACGCCGACTTCGAAGAGGTCAAGGACGACGAGAAAAAGGCCTGATCGGCGCTTTGCGCCCCACGGCCAGATCTTGGAATGACGCCGGGCGGCTCCCGCCGTCCGGCGTCAAGAAGGTGAGCGCCGCGCTTGGCTTCGGGCGCGGCGTCGCCTATCTACGTTTCTCTTTGCTTCTGGCGGGTTCCCATGGTTAAGCGAGATTTTTACGAGATCCTCGGCGTAAAGCGCGGCGCTTCGGAAGCCGAGATCAAGAAAGCCTATCGCCAACTCGCGCGCGATACGCATCCGGACCGCAACAAGGACGACCCGAACGCCTCCGAGAATTTCAAGGCCGTGAACGAGGCCTACGATGTTCTGAAGGATCCGGAGAAAAAAGCCGCTTACGATCAGTTCGGCCACGCCGCGTTCGAAGCGGGCGGCTTCGGCGCCGCCGGCGCGCGAGGCGCGGGCGGGCCGCGGCACGGGCCGGAATTCTCGTCCGCCTTTTCGGATGTGTTCGACGATCTCTTCGGCGACTTCATGGGCGGCCAGCGCGGCCGCGCCGCCGGCGGCAGGGCCAGAACCCGCGGCTCCGACCTGCGATACAATCTGAGGATCTCGCTTGAAGACGCCTATCTCGGCAAGGAGACCACGATCTCCGTGCCGGGGTCGGTCGCCTGCGACGCCTGCGCCGGCACCGGCGCCGAAGGCGGAGCGGAGCCGACGACCTGCCCGACCTGCTCGGGCCTTGGCAAGGTCCGCGCGCAGCAGGGATTCTTCACCATCGAGCGGACCTGCCCGACCTGTAGCGGGCGCGGCCAGGTGATCAAGAATCCATGCCGGACATGCGGCGGTCAGGGCCGGGTCGCCAAGGAGCGCACGCTTTCCGTCCGGATCCCGGAAGGTGTCGAGAACGGCACCCGCATCCGGCTCGCCGGCGAGGGAGAAGCCGGCCAGCGGGGCGGCCCGCCGGGCGATCTCTATATCTTCCTCGAGATTGCGGACCACGAGATCTTCACCCGCGAAGGAATGGATCTTTTCTGCCGGATACCGGTGAAGATGACGACCGCGGCGCTTGGCGGCGAGATCGAGGTGCCGACGATCGACGGCGGGCGCACGCGCGTGAAGATCCCCGCCGGCAGCCAGTCCGGCAAGCAGCTCCGGCTCCGCGCGAAAGGCATGCCGCAGCTTCGCGGCGGCCGCTTCGGCGATCTCTACCTGGAGCTCGCGGTCGAGACGCCGGTGAACCTCTCCGCTCATCAGAAGGAGCTCCTGAAGCTCTTCGATGAGGCGAGCGCCGAGAACAATCCCGAGACCGACGACTTCTTCTCCCGCGTCCGGAGCTTCTGGGGCGGAATGACGGGCTGAAACCGGGCGCGCCGCGCCAGCAACTCCAAGGAATGGTGTGATGAACAATCCGCTGCTCGGCGCTTGGTCGACGCCATTTGAGATTCCTCCCTTCGACGCCATCAGGCCGGAGCATTTCCGGCCCGCGTTCGAGGTCGCGCTCGCCGAGGATCGCGCCGACATCGACGCGATCGCGAACGATCCCGCCCCGCCGACATTCGCCAACACCATCGCCGCGCTGGAGCGGTCGGGCCGGACGCTGACGCGCGTCGCCAGCGTCTTCTTCAATCTCGTCGGCGTCGCCGGCGACGAGGCGATGCAGGAGACCGAGCGCTGGGTCGCGCCGGTCCTGTCGCGCCACCGCGCCGAGACGGTGATGAACGAGAAGCTTTTCGCCCGGATCGAGGCGCTGATGGCGCGCCGCGCCGATCTCGGCCTCGACCCCGAGGCGGACCGGGTGCTGGAGTTGACCAGCGCCGGCTTCATCCGCGCCGGCGCCCAGCTTCGCGGCCCCGCGCGCGCGCGCATGACCGAGATCATGAGCCGGCTCGCCGTGCTCGGCGCCCAGTTCAGCCAGAACGTGCTGAAGGACGAGAATGACTGGACGCTGCGCCTCGACGGCGCGGACGCGCTGGCCGGATTGCCGGACTTCCTGATCGACGCGGCGGCGGCCGCTGCGAAAGCGCGCGGGATCGACGGCCATGTCATCACCCTTTCGCGCTCGCTGATTTCGCCATTTCTCCAGTTTTCAGCGAACCGCGCGCTCCGCGAGGAGGCGTGGCGCGCCTGGGTCGGCCGCGGCGAGACCAACCCCGGGACCGACAATCGCGCGGTGGCGGCGGAGATCCTCGCGCTCAGGGCGGAGCGCGCGCGGCTTCTCGGCTTCCGCAACTTCGCGGCGTTCAAGCTCGACAACCAGATGGCGAAAACGCCGGACCGGGTGCGGGATCTTCTGATGTCGGTCTGGGCTCCGGCCCGCGCGCGCGCCGAAGCCGAACGCGAGGCGCTCGCCGCTCTGGCCGCGTCCGAGGGCGCGAATATCGAGATCCAGCCCTGGGACTGGCGCTATTACGCCGAGAAACAGCGCAGGGCCGAGCACGATCTCGACGAGGCGGAATTGAAACCCTACCTGCCGCTCGACGCCGTGATCTCCGCCGCGTTCGATTGCGCGCGGCGGCTGTTCGGGCTGGAGTTCGCCGAGCTGCGGGATGCGCCGCGGCCGCATCCGGACGCGCGGGTGTGGAAGGTCACGCGGGAGGGCGCGCATGTCGCGGTGTTCATCGGCGACTATTTCGCCCGGCGGTCGAAACGCTCCGGCGCATGGATGAGCGCCTATCGCGCGCAACAGAACCTGGATGGGCGCGTGCGGCCGATCGTCTCCAACGCCATGAATTTCGCGCGCGGAGACGACGCCACGTTGCTGACCTTCGATGACGCGCGCACGCTCTTCCATGAGTTCGGCCATGCGCTTCATGGCATGCTGTCCGACGTCACCTATCCCTCGATCGCCGGCACCTCCGTCGCGCGCGATTTCGTCGAACTGCCGAGCCAGCTTTTCGAGCATTGGCTCTCCGAGAAATCCGTTCTGAAGCGGTTTGCGAAACATTACAGAACCGGCGCTCCGATGCCGGCCGAACTCATCGACCGCGTCCTCGCCGCGCAGAACTTCGGCCAGGGGTTCGCGTCGGTCGAATATGTCGCCTCCGCGTTGGTCGATCTCGAAATGCATCTCGTCGAGGACGACGAGGCGCGCGACCCGTTGGCGTTCGAGGCCGAGGTGCTGGAGCGGCTCGCCATGCCGGCCGCGATCACGATGCGCCACCGGACGCCGCATTTCACTCATGTCTTCGCCGGCGACGGTTATTCCGCCGGCTATTACAGCTACATGTGGTCGGAGGTGCTGGACGCGGACGCCTTCGCCGCCTTCGAGGAGGCGGGGGATCCGTTCGATCCCGAGGCCGCCGACCGGCTCGCCAGGACGATCTACGCCGCCGGAGGGCGGCAGGACCCGGAGAGCGCCTATCTCGCGTTCCGCGGCCGCCTGCCGACGGTGGACGCCTTGCTGAGGCGACGGGGCCTCGACGAGGCCTGAGCGCCGGCCCGCCGGAGGCGCCCGGCGTCAGCGCTCCCAGCGCGCCGCGGCGGCCTCGTCCGTCTCGCGCGCATCCACCCAGCGCGCGCCGCCGGCGGTGGTCTCCTCCTTTTTCCAGAACGGCGCGCCGGTCTTGAGATAATCCATGAGGAACTCCGCGGCCTCGAACGCCGCGGCGCGGTGGCGGCTCGCGGTGGCGACCATCATGATCTGGTCGCCCGGCAGCAGACGGCCGATTCGGTGGATGATCACGACGCCGGTCAGCGGCCAGCGCGCGCGCGCCTCCCGCTCGATCCCGGCGAGCGCCGATTCCGTCATCCCGGGATAATGCTCCAGCGTCACCGCCCGCACGTCGCCGCCCCGGACATAGCCGGCGAAGGTGACGACGCCGCCCGTCTCGCCGTCATCGCCGACCAGCGCGGCCGCCTCCGCGCCCAGATCGAAATCCGCGCTCTGAACCCGCACCGCCATCCGGATCTCAGCCGCCGGTCATCGGTGGAAAGAACGCCACTTCGGCCGCGCCGTTGAGCGGCGCGTCGAAATCCCGCACCGTCTGGTCGACCGCAACCCGGACCGCGCCATGGTCCGCGAACGCCGCCTCATAGCGCGGACCCCTGGCGCGGAGCGCTTCGACCAGATCCGCGACCGTGGCGAGGCCCGCCGTCTCGACGGTTTCTTCGCTTTCGCCGATCCGCTCGCGCAGCCATGCGAAATACAGAACCTTCATGCCTGGTCCTCCTTCGCCTTAATATAGGCGAGGCCCTTGGCGAAGTAATCCCATCCGGTGATCGCGGTCAGCGCCCCCGCGACCCAGAGCAGCGCGACGCCCACGTCGAAGATCCATGGGTCCGGCTCCATCGCGCCCGCCAGCAGCAACACGCCGAAAGCGGTCATCTGCGCCGTCGTCTTCCATTTGGCCAGCACCGTCACGTCCAGCACCCGCGCGCCCTTCAGGTATTCGCGAAGCCCGGAGACCAACGTCTCGCGGAGCAGGATCACCGCCACCGGGATCGTGATCGCGGCCGACAGATTGAAGAGCCCGACCAGAACCGCGCCCGTGATCGCGACCATCGCCTTGTCCGCGATCGGGTCCAGCATCCGGCCGAACGCGCTCACCTGCCCCCAGCGCCGCGCGAGCCACCCATCGAGGAAATCGCTGAGCCCCGCCACGGTGAAGAGGGCGAACGCGACCATGTCGGCCAAAGGCCGCGCGAGCGTCAGAAAAACCAGCGCAACAAAAGGCGCCGCGACGACTCGGCCTATGGTCAGAATGTTTGGTATGGTCGGGCGCATGGCGCCAGCATCGCGATAGCCGGGTCGGGGTCAAGAGACGTGACGCCTCCTCGGCCGACCGAATGCGCGTCATCCCCTTTCGAAACCGCGCCGGCGCGGGTATGCCATCGGTGTGGAGACGATCAGCATTCAGCGACTGGCCGCCGGCGGCGATGGATTCGGCGCGCAGATTTTCGCGCCGCTCACCCTGCCGGGCGAACGGGTTCGGGGCGCCATCGCCGATGGGCGGATGGAGACGCCGGAGATTCTCGCGCCATCGCCGCATCGGATCAGGCCAAGCTGCCCTCATTTCGGCGTTTGCGGCGGCTGCGCGCTCCAGCATGCGGATGACGCGTTTCTGGCCGGCTGGAAGCGGGACCGGATCGCCCTCGCCCTCGCCGCGCGGGGAATCGAAGGCGCCGAGATCCGCGCCACCGTCACCTCTCCGGCGCAATCCCGCCGGCGCGCGGGATTCGCGGCGCGGCGAACCAGGAAAACCGTGATCGCCGGGTTTCATGTGCGCGCGGGCGACGGGCTCGTCCCGATCGAAAGCTGCGACGTGATCGCGCCCGCTCTGCTCAAGGCGCTGGAGCCCATGCGCGCCGCCGCGCGGCTCGGCGCGTCGCGGCAGGGGGAGATTCGCGGCCTCGCGACGCTCTCCGACGCGGGCGTCGATCTCGCGATCGAGGGCGCGAAGCCGCTCGAGCGCGCGATGTCGGAGGACGCGGCCACGCTCGCCGCGGCGCATGATCTCGCACGGCTCTCGTGGAACGGCGAAATCGTCGCGGCCCGCCGCGCGCCCGCGCAACGCTTCGGCTCGGCGTTGGTGACGCCGCCGCCCCACGCCTTCCTTCAGGCGACCGCGGCGGGGGAGGCCGCGCTCGTCGTGGCGGCGCGTGAAGCGGTGGGAGGCGCCCGGCGCATCGCCGATCTCTTCGCCGGGTGCGGCGCGTTTTCGTTGCCGCTTGCGGATACCGCCGAGATTCTGGCGGTCGAGGGCGACCCCGCGATGATCGACGCGCTCCGCGCGGGCTGGCGCGCCGCGCCGCGCCTGAAAAAAATCGTCGCCGTCAGCCGCGACCTGTTCCGCCGGCCGCTGACGGCGGCGGAATTCGCCGGGCTCGACGCGGTCGTCATCGACCCGCCGCGCGCCGGAGCCGCGGCGCAATCGGCGGAGCTGGCGAAGGGCGGGCCGCCGCGAGTCGCCGCGCTCTCATGCAACCCTGCGACATTCGCGCGCGACGCCCGGACGCTGATCGACGGCGGCTATCGGCTCGACTGGGTCCTGCCTGTCGATCAGTTCCGCTGGTCGCCGCATGTAGAGCTGGCCGCGCAGTTTCACCGGGATTGAGCCCGGCGGCTATTCCAGCACCAGCTCCACCCGCCGGTTGAGCGCGCGCCCCTCTTCCGTCCTGTTGCTGGCCCTCGGCGCCAGAAAGGCGACGCCATGCGGGATCAACTGCTCGGACGAGACGCCTCCCGCCTCGACGATCTTCGCCGCCACCGCCTTCGCCCGCGCGAGCGAGAGATCGAGATTGGTCTGAAGCCCGCCCTGGGCGTCCGTATGGCCGACCACAAGAAACCGGAGATCGGGCCGGCCGCGAAGAAGCGCGGCCGCCTGCTCCAGCCATGGTCCAGAGGCCGCGGTGAGCCGGGCGGAGCCGGCCTCGAACTCGATCCCGTCGAGCGGCGCATGCCCGTCTTCGGTCAGCCGCCGCGCCAGCGCGAAGAGCCGCGCGCGCCCCGGCTTCGCACGCGGCGGCGGGGCCTCCGCGGCCGCGGTCATCCGCTCCGGCGCGGTCTCGCCCTCCACCGCTATGATCTGCACGAAAAGCCGGCCGCCCTGGCGCGACGCGATCACCGTCGCATGGCGCTCATCCGTCTCGTCCGACACGGCGAGATAGCGGAAATCGGCGAGATCGAACCGCATCGCCGGCGGCTCCACCAGATAGACGTTGAACCGGAAATCGAAGCCGCCGCATTCATCGCCGCCGCATTCGAACAGAACCCCGTAGCCCAGCTCCTCGAAGCGGCGCTGATAATTCCGCACCGCTTCAAGCGTCGAGGTCTCGCCATCCAGCCGGTAGACATACTCCCGGACCGAGCCCTCGATCTCCAGAACCGGCTGCGCGTCGCGGGTGAACCGGCCGACCGGCAGTTTGTAGGCGTCGAAACTCCGGGTCAGGCCATGACTGAGCTCCGCGCCCTCGAGCGCGCCGAACTCAGGCGCCAGATCCTCCTCCTGCGCCCCCGCACCGCCGGCGAGGCACAGCGCCGCCGCCATCGCAAGAGCCGCGAGTCTCACCTCGCCATGCCGTGATAGGTCGTATTCGGCCGCATCGCGACGGCGGAAGACATCCGGTTGGTCATGTTGAAGAAGGCCGCGACCTCAGCCACGTCCCAGATCGCGCGATTGGAGAAGCCGGCGGCGCGAAGGGCCTCGCGGTCCTCCTCCTCGATCGTCGCGCTCGCTTTCGTCATCTTGACCGCGAAATCAAGCATCGCGCGCTGGCGCGGGGTGATCTTCGCGTGGCGATAATTTGCCGCGATGGTGTCCGCCAGCACCGGGTCTCCGGTGAGTTGGCGCAGCGCGGCGCCATGCGCGACAAGGCAGTAGAGGCAGTGATTCTCCGCCGAAACGGCGACGGCGATCATCTCCCGCTCCGCCTTGCTGAGGTCGCTCTCCGCGAGCATCAGCGCGTTGTACATCTGCGAGAACGCCCGCAGACGCTCGGCCGAAAAACCGTAGGCCGCGAGCACATTGGGCACCAGCCCCAGCTTCTCCTGGCAGATGTCGTAATATTTCTGGATATCCTCCGGCAGCGGGGATTCCTGCGGCAGGTTCAGCGCGGTCAGGTTTTCTTCGATCATCTCATCTCTCCGAGGTTCCGCCTTCAATCCGGTCTCACCCGGTAATGATACTTCGTCGCGGGCGCCATTCCCAACGCCCGATAAAGGGTGCTCGCGGCGATGTTCCGCTCCGTGACCGCGAGCGCGAGCCAACGCGCGCCGTTTTCCTCCGCGAAGCGGGCCGCCCCGCTCATCAGCATGCGCGCCGCCCCCTGTCGGCGCGCGGCCGCCAGCGTTTCGAGGGCGTGAACGGCCGCGATCTCGCCCGAGGTCGCGGCGAAGGCGACGGCGGCCGGCCGGTCGCCGAGGCGGGCGATCATGTAGGCTTTCGGCTCCGGCGCGCGCGCCATCACCGCGAGGCGCCCCGGCCCGACGCCGCCCGCCGCCCAGATCTCCTCCATCAACGCGATGCGCGTGCCGCCGCGGATGATGCGCGCCGTCTCCGGCCGGGCGTCAATCAGGGCCCCCGCCTCCGCGGCGAACACAGTCGTCTCGTCCGCCTTCAGGTATCCAATGTCGGCGAGCGTCCGGTCGAGCCCGTCTTCGCCCTCGTTGATCCGGAAGAGCGCAGGCTGGCCCCAGGCGCGCATCGCCGCCGCCGCCGCCTCGACATCCGCCGCCCCCGCGTCCGGCGCGCCCGGCGCCCTTGTCGCGGCGGAGACGCGCTTTCCCCCGTCCGCGCCGCGCCGGAGCCGCCAGCCGCCCTGCTCGACCAGCTCGGCCGCAGGCCATGTCGCCTCCAGCGCCGCCGACAGATGAGAGATGTCCGGCGTCATCCTCGCTCCCGCAGCAGCCGCGCCTTGTCGCGCGCCCAATCGCGCTGTTTCTCGGTTTCGCGCTTATCGGACATCTTCTTGCCCTTCGCGATCCCGATGGCCAGCTTCGCGACGCCCTTTTCATTGAAATAGAGCCTCAGCGGCACCAGCGTCGCGCCTTCGCGGCCGATTCCCTGCCACAGCCGGGCGATCTCCCCACGATGCGCCAGAAGCTTGCGGCGCCGGCGCTCGTCATGGCCGAAGGTGCGGGCCTTGTCATATGACGGAATGTAGCTGTTGATCAGCCACAGTTCGCCATCCTCGATGTTGGCGTAGCTTTCCGCGATCTGAGCGCGCCCCTCGCGAAGCGCCTTCACCTCCGAGCCTTCAAGGATGATTCCAACCTCAAGCTCGCTCTCGATAAAGTAATTATGGCGAGCCTTGCGGTTCTCGGCCACGATCTTGAGCTTCGGTTCCTTTTTCGGCGCCATCAGCGCGCGCCTCCCGACGCGGAGTCATCCCGTCCCGCCACCCGCTGCGTCAGATGGGTGGCCAACTCCGCCATCTCAACCGTCGATCAGGCCAGCGTAGGCCATCGCATCGCGAATCGCGGCCTTCGTTTCAGGCAGGCAGCCGGTGATCGGCGAGCGCACCTCCTCGTCGCACTTGCCGAGCAACGAGAGGCCGCATTTCGCGCCGACCACGCCCGGCTCCATGAAGATCGCCTGATGGAGCGGCATCAGCCGGCGCTGGTAGTCGCGGGCGCGGGCGAAGTCGCCGGCCATCAGCGCGGTCTGGAACTCCGCGCAGAGCCGCGGCGCGACATTCGCCGTGACCGAGATGCAGCCCCGCCCGCCATGCGCGGCGTGGCCGAGCGCGGACGCGTCCT
Source organism: Paludibacillus litoralis (assembly GCF_037646705.1). Lineage (NCBI taxonomy): Bacteria > Pseudomonadati > Pseudomonadota > Alphaproteobacteria > Rhodobacterales > Paracoccaceae > Paludibacillus > Paludibacillus litoralis. The sequence goes on along the minus strand of NZ_JBBHER010000003.1, from coordinate 452,309 downwards.
CGCCGGTGAGCTGGATGAAGTCGGCGCCGCACGTCGCCAATTGCTGCGAGACGCGCGAGACATCGCCCGTCGCATCCTTGACGCCGGCGATATTCGGCAGTTTCGCGAGTTCGCCCATCGTCGCCGGGGTCATGTCGATGACCGAACGGGAGGGAATGTTGTAGATGATGATCGGGATGTCGGCGCACTCGTTCAGCGCCTTGAAATGCGCGATGAGCCCGCGCTGGGTCGGCTTGTTGTAATACGGGGTGACGACCAGCGCGCCGTCGGCGCCGGCCTTCTTCGCGAACTGGACGAGGCGGATCGCTTCGGCGGTGCTGTTGGAGCCCGCGCCGGCGATCACCGGCACACGCTTCGCCGCCGCCTTCACGACCAGCGCGACCACATGCTCATGCTCTTCGTGACTGAGCGTCGGGCTCTCGCCGGTGGTGCCGCAGGGAACCAGCCCATGCGAGCCTTCCGCGATATGCCACTCGACGAGATCGACCAGGGTTTTCTCATCCACCGCCCCATCACGGAAGGGCGTGACCAGCGCGGGGAGCGAACCTCTGAACATGGATCTGACCTCAGACAACCGGCGGCGCGCCCATCGCTCCGCCACGGCGCGCGGACCCTACCCTCGACGCGGCGCCGCCGCAAGAATGACTCGGCGCGAGACCCGGCCGGGGGCGGCCCTCCGGCCGATGGTGGCTGGCGCGGCGCGGGCGGAGTGATAAGGTCGCGTCGACGACCCGCACTCGTAACGGAGCCGCCCATGCCGCGCCGCGCCTTTATCACCGCCCTGTTCGCCATTTTCGCCATTTCCGCCTCCCCGGTCGCCGCGCAATCAAATGCGGGGGCGCAGATTTCCGCCGCCATGGCCGCCGCCGATCAGCAGAACTGGGGCGAGGCGCGCGCCTACGCCGCGGCCGTGGGCGATCCCGCCGCGCTCACCCTCGTTCAATGGCGCATGCTCTCCGCCGGGGAGGGGGACTGGCGGGCCTATCGCGACTTTGTCGCGCAAAATGGCGACTGGCCGAACATGGCGCGGATTCGCGCGAAGGGAGAAGCGTTGATTCCCGTCGGCGCGCCCCTCGCCGAGATCGACGGGTTCCTCGGGGAGCGCGGGGCCCGCACCGGAACCGGCGCGCTGCGCCGCGCCGCCGCGCTGGCCGCCGTCGGCCGGAACGCGGAGGCGGACGAGGAGGTGATCCAGGCCTGGCGCACCCTCTCTCTCACCCCGGAGGAGATGGCGCTCTTTCGCTCGGCGCATTCGGGGCTCATCCGCCCGCATCACGCGGCGCGCGCGGATGAGCTGCTCTGGCGCGGCCTTGGCGGCGAGGCGCGGGCGATGAAGCCCCTCGTCTCCCCCGGCTGGGCGGCGCTTATCGAGGCGCGCGCGGAGCTCCGCGCCATGGGAAAAGGCGTCGACGGCCTGATCAGCGCCGTCCCCGCCAATCTCAGCGACGATCCCGGCCTCGCCTGGGAGCGGTTCCAATGGCGGATGCGCAAGAGCCTCTATGACAACGCCGCCTCGTTTCTGCTGTCGAGGACCGGCGAGAGCGAAGCCCTGGGCCGGCCTCATGTCTGGGGGCCGCGCCGGGCGCTTCTGGCGCGCAGGCTCTATCGGCAAGGCCAGTATCGCGAGGCGTACACCCTCGCCAGCCAGAACCACATGACCAGCGGCTCGGACTATTCCGACCTCGAATGGCTGGCGGGCTGGATCGCCCTCAGGAAGCTAAACGATGCGGATCGGGCGATCGCGCATTTCAATCGCTTCCTCGCCTCGGTCGAGACTCCGATCAGCCTCGGGCGCGGGCATTACTGGCTCGGCCGCGCTTTCGAGGCGAAGGGCGACAAGGCGGCGGCCGCGCGCGCCTACGAGGCGGGCGCCGCGCATCAGACCAGCTTTTACGGCCAACTCGCGGCGGAGCGCGCGGGCGTCGGCCCGGACCCCGCTCTCGCCGCCGGGCCGGACGGCGATTGGCGGAGCGCGAGCTTCGCCGGGCGCAGCGTCGTCCGCGCCGCCCAATTGCTGGCCGCGGCCGGGGACCGGCGCCGGGCGCATTGGTTTCTCACCCATCTCGCCTCCACGCTGAAAAGCTATGACGACCTCGCCGGCGCCGCGGACCTGGCGATGACGCTCGGCCGCCCCGACGCTGCGATCCGCATCGGCAAGATCGCCGCGCGAAAGGGCCATGTGCTGCGCGGGATCTATTATCCGGTCACCGATCTCGCCCGGCACAACGCCGGCGTCGAGCCGGCGCTTGCGATGGCGATCGGCCGGCAGGAGAGCGAGTTGAACCCCGAGGCCGTCAGCCCTGCGGGCGCGCGGGGTCTGATGCAGGTGATGCCGGCCACGGCGAAGAAGGTCGCGGGGTGGGTTGGCCAACCCTATTCGCTCGCCCGCCTGACCGACGACTGGCGTTATAACGCGACCCTAGGCCAGACCTATCTCGCCCGGCGGCTCGACCAGTTCGGCGGCTCGGTCGCGATGGCGGCGGCCGCCTACAACGCCGGCGCCAGCCGCGTCGACCAATGGATCGCCGCCAACGGCGACCCCCGCACCGGCGAGGTGGACTGGATCGACTGGCTGGAGACGATCCCCTTCAACGAGACCCGCAATTATGTTCAACGGGTTCTGGAGGGATTACAGATCTACCGGAGCCGACTCGCCGGACAGCCGGTGGCGTTTCGCCTGAAGCAGGACGCGCTCGGGCGCTGAGAAAGGATTTCACGTCATGATCGCGGCTCGGGTCTTTCGCGCCTGCATCCCCCGGCCGCCCTCGCCAACTTCGCCGCGAAGGATCTCCGATGCGTTTCAAGACGAATGACGGCCTCTCACTGGCGTATCAGGATGACCCCGGCGGGCCGGGCGCGCCGCTTCTCTGCCTCGCCGGGCTGACCCGGTCGGGGCGCGATTTCGATCATTTCGCCGCCGCCATGAACGGGCGGCGCCGGTTGATCCGGCTCGATTCCCGCGGTCGCGGCGCCTCGGACCACGACCCCGATTTCAGCCATTATAACGGGATGGTGGAGGCGGGCGACGCGGTCGCGCTGCTCGACCATCTCGGAGTCGAACGCGCGGTCGTCATCGGCTCCTCGCGCGGCGGCGTCCTCGCGGCGGTGATCGCAGCAAAACATCCCGGCCGGCTCGCCGGGGTCGTCCTCAACGATGTCGGCGCCGAGATCGAAAAGGACGGGATCGGAAAGGTCGTCGCCGCTCTCGGCGTCCAGCCGCGAGCGGTGACGATGGCCGAAGCCGCGGCCGAATTGGAGGCGTGGCTCGGCGCCGCCTTCCCCGGCGCGGGACGCGCTTTCTGGTTCGACTGGGCGGAGCGGAGCTATATCTCAACCGAAAGCGGGCTCGCGCTCGCCTATGATCCGCGGCTTCGCGACGCCACGCTGGCTCAGATGGAGGCGGTGAAACCGGACGGGCCGGGCCTCTGGCCGCTTTTCGATGCGCTCGGGCCGATCCCGACGCTCATCCTCCGGGCCGCCAACTCCGATCTTCTGAGCGCCGCCACGGTGGCGGAGATGCGGCGGCGCAAGCCCGACCTTCAGGCGGCGGTGATCCCCGATCGCGGCCATATTCCCCGGCTGGACGAGCCCGCCGCGCTGATTGCGATCAACTCTTTTCTGGATTCTCTCGATGACTGACCCTTTGAACGAAAGCGATATCCACGCCGCCGCCGCCCGGCTCAAGGGCGCCGCGCGGGTCACGCCGCTGCTGGAATCGGATACGCTGAACATCCTCGCCGGGCGGCGCGTGCTGGTGAAGGCCGAAGCGCTGCAGCGAACCGGGAGCTTCAAGTTCCGGGGCGCCTGGAACGCGCTCTCCGCGCTCGCCCCCGAGGCGCGCGCAAAGGGCGTCATCGCCTATTCCTCCGGAAATCACGCGCAGGGCGTCGCGCTGGCGGCGAAGCTTCACGGCGCGCCGGCGGTCATCATCATGCCCTCCGACGCGCCCCAGGCCAAAATAGCCGGCACGCGCGGGTACGGCGCCGAGGTCGTGCTTTATGAGCGCCAGACCGAGGACCGCGAGGCGATTGGCGAACGGCTGGCGCTTGAGCGCGGCCTCACCCTGGTCAGGCCGTTCGACGAGCCGCTGGTCATCGCCGGGCAGGCGACCTGCGGGCTGGAGATCGCGGAGCAGGCCGCCGCCGCCGGCGTCGAGCGCGCGGATGTTCTCGTCTGCTGCGGCGGCGGCGGGCTCACATCAGGCGTCGCGCTGGCGCTGGAGAGCGCGGCCCCCGGCCTCCGGGCGCGGCCGGCGGAGCCCGTGGGATTCGACGACACCGCGCGCTCGCTCCGCACCGGACGGCGAGAGCGGAACGACGGCGGCCAGAGCTCGATCTGCGACGCGATCGTGACGCCCTCCCCGGGGGAGCTCACCTTCCCGATCATGCGCCGCCTCTGCGGCCCGGGGCTCGCGGTCGGGGACGAAGAGGTGCGCTGCGCCATGGCCACGGCCTGGAAGCACCTGAAGATCGTCGCGGAGCCGGGCGGCGTGGTCGCGCTCGCCGCGGTTCTCTTCCGGCGCGAAGAGATCGCGGGCGACGCGGTGATCTGCACGGTCTCCGGCGGCAATGTCGACCCCTCGATCTTCGCCGCCGCGCTTTCCGATTACGGCGACGCGCCTTGATCCCCAACGCCGCGGCCGACAGGGAGTATCGGCGCGGCTTCGCGCTCGTCGCGCTCGGCGCGTTCTGCTTCGCGCCCGACAGTCTGCTTCTGCGGCTGATGGCGCTCGACCAATGGCCGACGATGTTCTGGCGCGGGCTCGTCACCGGGGCCACGATCACGCTGATCCTGAGCTTTATCCACGGGCGGCGCTATCCGGCGCGGCTGCGTGCGCTCGGCCGTCCCGGCCTGGCGTTCATCGCGGTCTTCGTCTGCTCCAATTTCTGCTTCATCTTCGCGGTACGAGAGACGAGCGTCGGCAACACGCTTTTCATCCTCTCGACCTCACCGGTCTTTTCGGCGCTGATCTCCTGGGCGGCGCTCGGCGAGCGGCCGGACCGGCGAACCTTCCGCACCATCGCCATCGCCATCGCCGGCGTCGCGCTGATCGCTTTCGGCGCCGGCGGCGAAGGCGGGCCGAATTCGCTGATCGGAGATCTGGCGGCGCTAGGCGCGGCGATCCTCCTCGCGACATCCTTCGTCATCAGCCGGCGCGTCCGGCCGCTCGACATGGCGCCGATGCTGGGGCCGTCGTTTCTGGTGGTCGCGGTCCTCGCGTCGTTTTTCGTCTCCGATTTCAACCTCCCCGCCGCCTCGCTCACGCCGCTTCTCCTGATGGGGCTCGTGTTTCTGCCAGCCGCGACCTGGTGCATCATCACGGGGCCGCGCCTGATTCCGGCGGTCGAGGTCAGCCTGCTCATGTTGATCGAGGCCGTTTTCGGGCCGCTCATCGTCTGGTGGGCGCTGGACGAATATCCGGGCGACATGACCCTGATCGGCGGCGCGATGATCCTCTCCGCCCTCGCCTGGTCGAGCCTCGAGCGGATCGGAGACCGCAAGGCTCGAAGGCCGGACGGCCGCGCGTGATCGCCGTGAAAGACGCGTTTGAAACGGCGCGGCGCCGGCATCCGGTGGAGCGCGCGTGGAGATAAATTGGCGATCTCCGGAAAATTCGCATGATTTCACATAAGACAGCGTGCGTTTCTCACGCTCGTGTCACGGTCGTGCGGTAAACAGCGCAGCGCTGGATCGTTCTCCCGACCGAAATGTGGGGGGTTGGGGAATCATCCGGCGTCAGGCGGTTTCCGGAGCCGAGGCGACCGCATGTTTCGCGGACGCCCGGAAAGGGGGCCGGACCCGCTGACGAGTCGGGGGAGCGCACTCTCCTCTGGCTCGTTCTGTTTGCCTCTCGCCCTTCGGGGCGACCTCCCTGACGGCACCCCCGGCGCCTCCTCGCCGGGGGTTTTTTCATCTTTCCGACCGGATCGCGGCGTTCGTCGGGTCGTACGGGCTTTCGGCCACCACCTCCGCATCCCAGAGATCGCGGAACATCCGCAGCTTCAGCCGCGTTCCGGGAACGGCGAGATCGGGGCGGACATAGCCGATGCCGATCTGCTTGCCGAAAGCGACGGAGTATCCGCCGGAGGTGAGCCGCCCGACCGTCTCTCCATCGAGCGACAGCGCCTCGCGGCCCCAGGGGTCGGCGTCGGCCGGCCCGTCGATCAGGAACGTCGCGCACCTGGCGCGGACGCCGAGAGCGACCATCGCGGCCTTGCCGTGAAACTCCTTCCCCATGTCGACGAACCGCTCCAGCCCCGCCTCCAGCGGGGTCGCGTCGCGGCCGAGATCGGCGCCGAAGGCGCGATAGGACTTCTCCTGCCGCAGCCAGTTCATCGCGCGCGCGCCGCAAAGCTTCAGCCCGTGCTTCGCCCCCGCCGCGACCAGCAGATCGAAGAGATAATTCTGCATCTCGATCGGGTGATGGAGCTCCCAGCCAAGCTCGCCGGTATAGGCGACGCGGATCGCCTTCACCGGCGCCATGCCGAGATCGATATTCCGGGCCGAGAGCCAGGGAAACGCCTTGTTGCCCAACGCCTCGGTCGGCGCCGCATGCACGATGATCTCCTCCAGCACCGCGCGGGAGCGCGGCCCGGCCAGCGCGAAGACCCCCCATTGCGTGGTGACGTCCGACACCTCGATCCAGCCGAATTCGGCGCGCTTCGCCGCCGCCTCCTTGACCAGCCAGTCATGGTCGTAAGCCTGCGCCGCGCCGGCGGTCACGAGGTAATACTCGTCCACGCCTTCGCGCACGATGGTGAGTTCGGTGCGGATCGTCCCCGCCCCGGTGAGACCGTAGGTGAGGCTGATGCGGCCGACGCGCGGCAGCTTGTTGCAGGTCAGCCAATCCAGAAACGCGGTCGCTCCCGGGCCGGAGACCCGATGCTTGGCGAAGGCGGTGGCGTCAAAAAGGCCGACCGCGCCACGCACCGCTTTCGCCTCCTCCACGGCGTATCTCCACCATCCGCCCCGGCGGAAACTCCGCGCCCCATGGTCGTCGAACCCCTCGGGGGCGAAATAATTCGGCCGCTCCCACCCGTTCACCTGGCCGAACTGCGCTCCCGCCGCCTTCATCCGGTCATGGCAGGGCGCGGTGCGAAGCGGGCGCGCCGCCGGCCGCTCTTCGTCCGGATGATGAAGGATGAAGACGTTCTCGTAGCATTCCTCGTTCTTCGCTCTGGCGTAGCCGCGGTTCACCCAACCGCCATAGCGGCGCGGATCGAGCGACCACATGTCGATCTCCGCTTCGCCCTCGGTCATCATCTGCGCGAGGTAATGGCCGGTTCCGCCAGCGGCGGTTATCCCGAAAGAGAAGCCCTCCGCGAACCAGAAGTTCTCCACCCCCGGCGCCGGACCGACCAGTGGATTGCCGTCCGGCGTGTAGCAGATCGGGCCGTTGAAATCGTCCTTCAGGCCAAGAGTCTCCGATGACGGGATGCGGTGGATCATCGACATGAATTCGGTCTCGATCCGCTCCAGATCGAGGGGAAAGAGATCGGCGCGGAAACTCTCCGGCGCGCCGAACTGGAAGCGCGCCGGCGCCCCCTTTTCATAAGGGCCGAGGATCCAGCCGCCGCGCTCCTCGCGCACGTACCATCTCGCGTCGGCGTCGCGGAGCACCGGATGCTCGCCATGCGTCTTCCGGTACTCCACAAGCGCGGGGTCGGGCTCGGTCACGATGTACTGATGTTCAACCGGCATCGCCGGGATATAGCATCCGATCATCGCGGCGGTCGCCTGCGCGTGATTGCCCGTCGCGGTCACCACATGCTCGCAGGCGATCTCGAACGTCTCGTCCGTCGGGACGAGGTTTCCGCCCTGGTCGCGCATCTTGACCGCTTTCACGACCCACTCGCCGCCGCGCCGCTCGAACCCGGTCACATGCGCGCGGCGGATCACCTCCACGCCGCGCCGCCGCGCGCCTTTCGCCATCGCCTGCGTCACGTCGGCCGGATTGATGTAGCCGTCGGTCGGATGATAGATGGCGCCCTTCAGATCATCGGTGCGGACCAGCGGCCAGCGCGCGCCGATCTCCTTCGGCGTCAGCCACTCGAAAGGAACGCCGACGCTCTCCGCCATCGCGGCGTAGAGCATGTATTCGTCCATCCGGGCGTCGGTCTGCGCCATCCGGAGATTGCCGACGACCGAGAAGCCGACATCGAGCCCGGTCTCCGCCTCCAGCGTCTTGTAGAATTTCACGCTGAAATCGTGGATATGGCTGGCCGCGTAGGACATGTTGAACAGCGGCAGAAGGCCCGCCGCGTGCCAGGTCGACCCCGCCGTCAGCTCGTCGCGCTCCAGAAGAACGATATCGGCCCAACCGGCCTTCGCCAGATGATAAGCGATGGAGACGCCGACGACGCCCCCTCCGACGATGACGGCGCGGGCATGGGTTCTCATCTGCGGCTCCTCTTCCGGCGCGGCGGGTTTCACTCGGCAGAATGAGCCACGACGGCGCGCAGGCGCCGCACGGGCGCGACGTCTTTTCGCCGGATTGCGGCGGCTCCGGCGCGCGCGGCCCGTCTTCGCGCCCGCTTTCTCGCGAACCGCCGCCGCATGAAACGAAGAACGGCCGCCCTCGCCTCAAGCGGGAGCGGCCGTTCGCAACCGGATCCGGGTCCGGTCAGAACATCTGTTCGAGAGCCGTCAGAAGATCGTTGACCCGCTGGCTGGCCGAGCGCTGCTGGTGATGATCGTCCGTATCGATCTCCTCCAGCTCCGCCCGGGCGGCGGCGATGCGCGCGTCGATGAACTCACGGTCGACATCGCCCCTCGGCAGAGTCTCCTCAGCCAGGATCACGACGCCTTCGCCGGAAATCTCCGCGAATCCGCCAGTCACGAAATACTCGCCGGCCGCGTCGCCCCCCGTCACGGCGATGACGCCGGGCCGAAGCGTGGTGAGGAACGGCGCGTGGCCGGGCAGCGCGCCGATATCCCCTTCCATGCCGGGGATCACCACCATATCCGCCTCGCCCGCCGCCAGACGACGCTCAGGCGAGACCAGCTCGAAATTCAGCTTGTCGGCCATCTCAGCCTCCTGTCAGCGATCAGGCCGCGTCCGCAGCCATGCGTTCGGCCTTCGCGATCACTTCGTCGATGTCGCCGACCATGTAGAACGCCGCCTCCGGCAAATGGTCGAACTCGCCGGCGCAGACCCGCTTGAAGCCGTCGATGGTCTTCTCCAGCGGCACCTGAACCCCCGGCGAGCCGGTGAAGACCTGCGCCACGTCGAAGGGCTGGGAAAGGAAACGCTGGAGTTTGCGGGCCCGGGCGACGGCCACCTTGTCCTCCTCGGAAAGCTCGTCCATGCCGAGAATGGCGATGATATCCTGCAACGCCTTGTAGCGCTGAAGGATTTCCTGAACGTTCCGCGCGACCGCGTAGTGCTCCTCGCCGATCACCGCAGGGTCGAGCAGGCGCGAGGTCGAGTCGAGCGGATCGACCGCCGGATAGATGCCCAGCTCGGAGATCGCGCGCGACAGCACGGTGGTGGCGTCGAGGTGGGCGAAGGACGTCGCCGGCGCAGGGTCGGTGAGGTCGTCCGCCGGCACGTAGATCGCCTGCACCGACGTGATCGAGCCCTTGTTGGTGGAGGTGATCCGCTCCTGCAGCGCGCCCATGTCGGTGGCCAGCGTCGGCTGATAGCCCACCGCAGAGGGGATGCGGCCGAGAAGCGCCGACACCTCGGAGCCCGCCTGGGTGAAGCGGAAGATGTTGTCGACGAAGAAGAGAACGTCCGTGCCCGACTGGTCGCGGAACTGCTCGGCCAGCGTCAGGCCGGTCAGCGCGACGCGGGCGCGGGCGCCCGGCGGCTCGTTCATCTGGCCGTAGACCAGCGCCACTTTCGAGTCGGTCAGGTTATCCGGCACGATGACGCCGGACTCGATCATCTCGTGATAGAGGTCGTTGCCCTCGCGGGTCCGCTCGCCGACGCCGGCGAACACGGAGTAGCCCGCGTGCACCTTGGCGATGTTGTTGATCAGCTCCATGATCAGCACGGTCTTGCCGACGCCCGCGCCGCCGAAGAGCCCGATCTTGCCGCCCTTGGCGTAGGGCGCGAGAAGATCGACGACCTTGATGCCGGTGGCCAGCACTTCGGATTCCGTCGACTGATCGACATAGGCGGGGGCCTGCTGGTGAATCGCGCGATGCTCCGTCGCCTCGACCGGGCCGCCTTCGTCCACCGGCTCGCCGACGACGTTCAGGATCCGCCCGAGCGTGGCGTCGCCGACCGGCACCGTGATCGGCGCGCCCGTGTCGCTGACCTCGGCGCCGCGGACGAGCCCTTCGGTCGCGTCCATCGCGATGGTGCGGACTGTGTTCTCGCCAAGATGCTGCGCCACTTCCAAGACCAGCCGGCGGCCGCCGTTTTCGGTTTCCAGCGCGTTAAGAATGGCGGGCAGGTCGCCATCGAACTGCACGTCGACAACGGCGCCGATGACCTGTGTGATCTTGCCGGTTTTGCTCATTGTGTCTCTCTCCGACCGGGTCAGAGCGCCTCGGCGCCCGAAATGATTTCGATAAGTTCGTTGGTGATCGCCGCCTGACGGGAACGGTTATACTGGATCGTCAGCTTTTCGATCATCTCGCCCGCGTTGCGGGTCGCGTTGTCCATCGCGGACATCCGCGCGCCCTGTTCGGAGGCCCCGTTCTCCAGCAACGCGCGGAAGATCTGGATGCTGATATTGCGCGGGAGAAGCTCAGCGAGGATCTCCTCCTCGTCGGGCTCGTATTCATAGGCCCTCGCCGGTTCGCCATCGTCATCGAACACAGCCGGGATCAACTGCTGCTCGGTCGGGATCTGGCTGATGACCGACTGGAACCGGTTGAAGAAGATGGTCGCGACGTCGAACTCGCCGGCGGCGAACCGCTTCAGCACATCCGCCGCCACGCCGCGCGCATCGGCGAAGCCGACCCGCTTCACTTCGGTCATATCGACATGGCCGATGAAATGCTGGCCATGATTCCGCCTCAGCTGCTCGCGGCCCTTCTTGCCGATGGTCAGGATCTTGACCGTCTTGCCGGCCGCGATCAGCTCATCCGCCTTGTGCCGCGCCAGACGCACGATCGAGGAGTTGAAACCACCGCAAAGGCCGCGCTCCGCGGTCGCCACGATCAGGAGATGCACCTGATCGGACCCGGTTCCCGCCATCAGCTTCGGCGCGTTCGCCGCACCCTTCGCCGCGCGCGCCAGATCGCCGAGAACGGCGTCCATACGCTCGGCGTAGGGCCGCGCGGCCTCCGCCGCATCCTGCGCGCGGCGCAGTTTGGCGGCGGCGACCATCTGCATCGCCTTGGTGATTTTCCGGGTCGACGTAACGGACGCGATCCGGTTCTTCAGGACCTTGAGGTTCGCCATCGGGCGTTATCCCCCTTCGAATTGGCTCAGGCGAAAGACTTCGCGAATTCGTCGATGGCGGCTTTGATCTTCTCTTCGATCTCGCCCGCGATCTTCTGATCATGGTCGCGAATCTCGTTGAGCAGGTCGACATGTTCGGACCGCAGATGCGCCAGCAGCCCACGCTCGAACGGGACGACCTGATCCACCCGGATCTCGTCGATATAGCCCTTCGTGCCGGCGTAGATGACGCACACCTGCTCCGCGTTGGTCAGCGGCGAATACTGGGGCTGCTTCAGCAACTCCACCAGCCGCGCGCCGCGATTCAGGAGCCGCTGCGTCGCCGCGTCGAGGTCCGAGCCGAACTGCGCGAAGGCCGCCATCTCGCGGTACTGCGCCAGCTCCAGCTTGATCGAGCCGGCGACGGACTTCATCGCCTTGGTCTGCGCCGAAGAGCCGACGCGGGAGACCGAAAGACCGACGTTAACCGCCGGGCGGACGCCCTGATAGAACAGCTCGGTCTCAAGGAAGATCTGGCCGTCGGTGATCGAGATCACGTTGGTCGGGATGAACGCCGAAACGTCGCCGCCCTGGGTCTCGATGATCGGCAGAGCCGTGATCGAGCCGCCGCCATGCTCATCGTTCATCTTCGCCGCGCGCTCGAGCAGGCGGGAATGGAGATAGAACACGTCGCCCGGATAGGCCTCACGCCCCGGCGGACGCCGCAGAAGCAGCGACATCTGCCGGTAGGCGACCGCCTGCTTGGAGAGATCGTCATAGACGATGAGCGCGTGCCGGCCATTGTCGCGGAAATGCTCCGCCATGGCGCAGGCCGAATACGGCGCGAGATACTGGAGCGGCGCCGGGTCCGACGCGGTGGCGGCGACGATGATGGAGTACGCCAGCGCCCCCGTCTCCTCCAGCTTCTTCACCAGCTGCGCGACGGTCGAGCGCTTTTGCCCGATCGCGACATAGACGCAGTAGAGCTTTTTCGACTCGTCGTCGCCCGCGGCTTCGTTCACCGATTTCTGGTTCAGCATCGCGTCGAGCGCGAGCGCGGTCTTGCCGGTCTGGCGGTCGCCGATGATCAGCTCGCGCTGGCCGCGGCCGATCGGGATCAGCGCGTCGACGGCTTTCAGCCCGGTCGCCATCGGCTCATGCACCGACTTCCGCGGGATGATGCCCGGGGCCTTGACCTCGGCGCGGCTCCGCTGCGTCGTTCCCAGCGGCCCCTTGCCGTCGATCGGGTTGCCGAGACCGTCGACCACGCGGCCGAGCAGTTCGTCGCCGACCGGCACGTCGACGATGTCGCCGGTCCGCTTGACGGTGTCGCCTTCCTTGATGTTCCGGTCGTCGCCGAAGATCACGACGCCGACATTGTCGGTCTCGAGGTTCAGCGCCATCCCGCGGATGCCGCCGGGAAACTCGACCATTTCACCGGCCTGACAATTGTCGAGGCCGTAAACGCGCGCGATGCCGTCTCCGACCGACAGCACCCGGCCGATCTCGGCCACTTCCGCGTCCTGTCCGAAATTCTTGATCTGCTCTTTCAGGATCGCAGAGATCTCAGCAGCCTGGATGCTCATCATCCGACCTCTTTCATTGCGGTTTCGAGGGAGGCGAGCTTCGAGCGGATCGACGTGTCGATCATTTTCGAGCCCACCCTGACGACGAGGCCGCCGATCAGGCCATCGTCCACGGTGACGTCGAGCGCGATGTCCGCGCCCGCGAATTTCTTGATCACGGCTTCGAGCGATTCGCGCTGCGCGGCGCTCAGCGGCGCAGCTGTGACCACCTCGGCGGAAACGACGCCGCGTTTCTCCGCCAGGAGCGCGGAGAAGATCTCGATCACCCGCGGCAGCGCGAAAAGCCGCCGCTTCGCCGCCATCAGGCCGACGAGAGACGAGACCGGCGCGCCGATCTCCATCGCCTTGCAGATCGCGGCCATCGCCGCGCCCTGCTCCTCACGGCTGACGATCGGGCTCTTGATCAGCGCGGCGAGTTCGTCGCTCTCATCGATCGCCGCCTTCAGCGCGGCGAGTTGCCCCTCGACGGCGTCGAGAGCATCGCTCTCCTCCGCCAACTCAAAAATCGCGGCCGCGTAGCGCCCGGCGATTCCTGCGGTCGAGCCTGACCTGTCGCTCATTCGTTTCCCTCGTCGTGGTCGCCCGCGCGCCAGAAGATTCCGACAAATGGCGTGGCGATTTCATCCCGGGCGCCGAGGCTCCCGAAGCCGCGCGTTGCCTACCATGGGCCTCGCGCGGTTTGCAATGGCTCGCACGCGAAGCAATATGGCGACGAAAGCGCCCATATTCGGGCGTTCGCGGGGGGAGACGCGCCGCGCCGCGGGGCCTGCGGCGCATTCACGCCCGCGCATGAGAGAATCGAATCGCGATTCCCTCGCGCTCACAGGAAGCTCTGCGGGTCGATATCGATGGAGACCCGAACCGCGGCCGGCGTCCGCACGCCGCTCCGCCAGAGCCGAAGCGCCGCCTGAAGCGGCGCCCCCTTCGGCGCCTTCACCAACAGCCGGACGCGGATCCGGCCGCGAATCCGGCCGATCGGCGCCGCGGCGGGGCCGAACAGATCCGCGCCAATCCGCCGCAACGGCTCATCCGCCCGCGCCAGCGCCTCCGCCGCCGCCCAGACCTGGGCCTCGCTCCGGCCGGACAGGATGATTCCCGCCATCCGTCCGAATGGCGGCGCCCCCGCCCGGCGCCGCTCCTCCGCGAGCTCGTCGAGAAACGTCTCCGCGTCATCGGAGACCAGCGCCCGCATCACCGCATGATCCGGCGCCGAGGTCTGCACCACGGCCACGCCGGGCCGCTCCGCCCGCCCGGCCCGCCCGGCCACCTGACGGATCAGCTGAAAGGTCCGCTCCGCCGCTCTCATGTCGCCGCCTTGCAGGCCGAGATCGGCGTCGATCACGCCGACGAGCGTCAGAAGCGGAAAGTTATGGCCCTTGGCGACGATCTGCGTGCCGATGATGAGGTCCGCGCCGCCCTCGGCGATGCGGGCGATCTCCGCGTTGACCTCCCCGGCGGAGATATCCGAGGAGAGCACCGCGACGCGCGCGTCGGGAAAGAGCGCCGCCGCCTCTTCAGCCAGCCGCTCGACCCCGGGCCCGGCGGCGGCGAGACGATCGCCCTTTCCGCAGGCCGGGCAGAGCGTGGGGGTCGGCTCCGCGTGGCCGCATTGATGGCAGATCAGCCGCCGCCGGAACCGGTGCTCCACCAGCCGCGCGTCGCAATGCGGACATTCGAAGAAGTGCCCGCAGCCGCGACAGACCGTCAGCGGCGCGTAACCGCGCCGGTTGAGGAAGAAGAGCGCCTGCTCCCCCGCCTTGATCCGCGCCGCCGCCGCCCGCGCGAGCGCCGGCGCGATCCAGCGCCCGGGCGGCGGCCCGTCGGCGCGAAGATCGAGGAGGCGCACATTCGGGAGCTCCGCCGCGCCGAACCGCACCGGCAGCTCGACCCGCGCGTATTTCCCGGACTTCGCGTTCACCCAGGTCTCCAGCGACGGGGTGGCGGAGGCCAGCGCGATCGCCGCCCCCTCCAGCGACGCGCGAAGAACCGCCATGTCCCGCGCATGATAGAGCGCGCCTTCCTCCTGCTTGTAGGAGCCGTCATGCTCCTCATCCACCACGATCAGACCGAGATCGGCGAACGGCAGGAAAAGCGCGGAGCGCGCGCCGACCACCAGCTTCGCCGCCCCGCTCGCGGCCCCGGTCCAGACGCGCCGGCGCTCCCCGCCCGCGACGCCCGAATGCCATTCCGCCGGACGGGCGCCGAAGCGGCGCTCCACCCGCTCGACGAAGGCGGCGGTGAGCGCGATCTCCGGCAGCAGGATCAGCGCCTGCCGCCCCGCCGCCAGACATTCCGCGATGGCTTCAAGATAGACCTCGGTCTTGCCGGAGCCGGTGACGCCCTGCAGCAATATCGCTTCAAACGTCCGCCCGGCCACCGCGCTCCGGAGCCGCGCCGCCGCCGACGCCTGATCCTCGGAAAGATCGACGGTCGCGGCGTCCGGATCGAGCGGCGGAAACGGGCGGCCGCCGGGGCGGCTCTCCGCGATCAGCGCCCCGGCTTCGGCCAGCCCCTTCACCACCCCGGAGGAGACGCCGGCGAGAGCGGACAGCTCCGCCGCCGTCGGCGCCTGCGCAGCGCGCGCCAGCGCGTCGAACACCCGCCGGCGCGCCGGGGTCTCCCGGACCTCCGCCGCGCCGCGCCGATAGACGGCGCGCGGGCGCGGCGGCTCGCCGAGTTCGGGGGCGCGCGTCGCCAGCCGCAGCATCGCGCCGAGCGGCGTCAGCGTGTACTCCGCCGCCCGCGTGAGGAAGGCCCGCATCGGCGCCGGCATCGCCGGCAGGTCCAGGCGGCGGCGGATCGTTTTCAGCTTCGCCGCGTCGGCGTCCCCCGCCCCCGCCGCCCAGACCACGCCGATCACCCGATTCGACCCGACCTCGACCTCGACGAAATCGCCGAGGCCGAGCGCCGTCTCGGGCGGCGCGCGGTAATCATAGGCGCGGTCGATCGGCAGCGGCGTCAGCACCGAGACCAGCGCGCCCGGCGCGAAGGCCCCGCCGGTCATGTCATTTCCCATGGCGGCGCGGTGGCGCTTGTCCTATGCTGCCGCCCGAGAGGCAGGCCCGAAAAGCGCGACCTCCGCACCTGCGGAAAGAAGCGCGGGCGCGAAACGGGAGAGACCCCCATGAAATTTTTCGTGGACACGGCCGAGATCGACGAGATCCGTGAACTCGCCGAGACCGGGATGGTCGACGGCGTCACCACCAACCCTTCATTGATCATGAAATCCGGGCGCGACATCATCGAGGTGACGCGGGAGATCTGCGGCATCGTCGACGGCCCGGTCAGCGCCGAGACCGTGGCGACCGATGCGAAGGGCATGATCGCCGAAGGCAGGAAACTGGCCGAGATCGCGCCGAACATCGCGATCAAGGTGCCCCTCACCTGGGAAGGGCTCAAGGCCTGCAAGGCGCTGTCGGGCGAAGGCCGGATGGTTAACGTCACGCTCTGCTTCTCCGCCAATCAGGCGCTCCTCGCGGCGAAGGCGGGCGCGACGTTCATCTCGCCCTTCATCGGGCGGCTCGACGATATCTCTCTCGACGGCATGGAGCTTATTCAGGAGATTCGCCAGATCTACGACAATTATCATTTTTCCACCGAGATCCTCGCCGCGTCCATCCGCAACGTGAACCACGTGAAGGCGGCGGCGCTGATCGGGGCCGACGTCATCACCGCGCCGCCCGGCGTCATCAAGGCGCTGGCGAGCCACCCGCTGACAGACAAGGGCCTCGACGCGTTCCTCAGGGACTGGGCCAAGACCGGGCAGAAAATCCTTGGCTGACGCCGGCGCCGAGCCCCGGGAAGAGGCCGAAAGCCGGGATCTGAGGACGGAGATTCTCGCCGATCCGGACATCGTGCTGGAGGATCGCGTCGTGATGCAGGCGCTGATCGACGCCGAGGGCAAGCCCGGCGGGCGCAAGGTGGTCGATCTTCGCGGCGCGCTGGTCACCCGGCTGGAGGCGCGGCTCGACCGGCTGGAGACGACGCACCGCTCGGTCATCGCCGCCGCCTATGAGAACCTCGCCGGCACGACGCAGATCCAGAAAGCGGTGCTTCTGCTCCTCGATCAGAACCGCTTCGTCGATTTCCTCCGCGCGCTCACCCTGGAGACGCCGGACATGGTCGCGGTCGACCACGCCCGCCTCTGCATCGAGACGGACGAAGCCGCGCCCGGCCCGCTGACCGAGCTCGATCCCGCGCTGAGCGACCGATTCGTGATCCTGCCGCCGGGCGGGGTCGACGCCTATTTCTCCTTCGGCGGCCGCCGGCGGATCAGCCTCCGGCGGACCACCCCCGAGGCGGAGGCCGTCTTCGGCGACGCCGCGGCCGCGATCGGGTCCGAGGCTCTGGTCCGGCTCGATCTCGGCGGCGGCCGGCAGGGGCTTCTGGTCTTCGGGGCGGAAGACGCGCGCCGGTTCGACCCTGAGCATGGCGGCGAGTTGCTGGAGTTTTTCGGCGGCGTGGTGGAGCGCGCGCTCCGGCGCTGGCTCGCGCCGGAAAGCTGATGAGCGGGGCGCCGGCCGGAGACGCCGCCGGCGGCGACGCTCTTCTTCGCCGCTGGCTGGCGGCGTTGAGCGGCGCCGGAGGCGCGTCCCCGCATACGATCGCCGCCTATCGGCGCGACGTCGCCGGGTATCTCGGGTTTCTGACCAATCATCGGGGCGGCCCGGTCGGGCTGGCCGCGCTCGCGGCGGTCTCGCCGCGGGACATGAGGGCGTTTCAGGCGCGGCTTCGCGCGGATGGGCTTTCGGCGCGGTCGGCGGCGCGCGCGCTCTCGGCGGTGAAGTCCTTTCATCGCTGGCTCGGCGAGGCCGAGGGGATCGAAGCGGCGGCCCCGCTTGCGGCGCGCGGCCCGAAAACCGCGCGCCGACTGCCCCGCCCGGTGACGGCGGCGGCCGCGACGGCGCTGATCGACCACGCCGCCGACGACCACCCGGAGCCCTGGATCGCGGCCCGCGACGCCGCCGTTCTCACCCTGCTCTGGGGCGCCGGGCTGCGGATATCGGAGGCGCTGGCGCTGAACCGGGGCGACGCGCCGCTTCCGGAGGTTCTCCGGATTCGCGGCAAGGGCGGGAAAGAGCGGATCGCGCCGGTTCCCGCCGCCGCGCGGCGGGCGGTTGACGCCTATCTCCGGCTTCTTCCCTACGAGACCGGGGCGGCGGACCCGCTCTTTCTCGGCGCGCGGGGCCGGCGGCTCGACGCGCGCCTCTTGCGGCTGGCGATGGCGCGGGCGCGCGCCGCGCTCGGCCTCCCCGCCACCGCGACGCCGCATGCGCTCCGGCATTCCTTCGCCACGCACCTTCTGGAGGCGGGCGGCGATCTCCGGGCGATTCAGGCGCTTCTCGGCCACGCCTCTCTGGCGACGACGCAGGTCTACACCTCCGTCGATCAGGCGCGGCTGATGGCGGTCTACGAAGCGGCCCACCCCCGGAACGACGCGTGACCGGCGCGCCGCCGGACGAGACCGACAGGCGCCTCATCGCGGCCCTGCGCGAGAACGGGCGCGCCTCCATCACCGCGCTCTCTCTCGAACTCGGCCTCGCCCGGGGAACGGTGCGCGCGCGGCTGGAGCGTCTGATCTCCGACGGCGTGATCCGCCGGTTCACCGTTGATCTCGGCGTCGAACACGCCGCCGACGCCGTTCGCGCGGTGATGACGATCGAGTTGAAAGGGTCGATGACGCGGCAGGTGATCCGCACGCTTTCGGCGATGCCGGAGATCACCGCGATCCACACCACCAACGGCGCCTGGGATCTGGTTGCGGAGATCCGCGCCGCTTCGCTGCCGGCGTTCGACCGCGTCCTGAGGGAGGTGCGCGCGATTCCCGGCGTCTCCAACAGCCAGACCAGCCTGCTTCTCGATACGGTCCGGAGTTGAATCGCGCATATTGATCGCCAAATTTATCGAATCGGTCAATTTAGCGCCCGAAACGATCATTTCTCCCGATATGCGTTGATCGCTTTCCCGCCTATTCTTCATCCCGACATCGAAGAGAGGCCCGTTCATGACCAATATCGCTCTGCTTGGCGTTCCCACCCACGCCGGCGCCGCGCAGCCCGGCTGCCAGATGGGGCCTGAAGCCTATCGCACCGCCGGCCTCGCGGAGGCGCTGACGGCGCTCGGCCATCATGTGGAGGACCGGGGCGACATCCGGCCCGCCCCGGCGCGGGATCTGGCGCATTCGAACGCGGCGGTGAAGAACCTCGGCCTGACGGTCGCCTGGACCGAAGCGATTCAGGCCGCAGGGCGCGCCGAGACCGCGTTTCCGGTCTTTCTCGGCGGCGACCACTGCCTCGCGGCGGGCTCGATCTCCGCGATGGCGGAACGCGCGGCCGCCGAGCGCCGGCCGCTTTTTGTGCTCTGGCTCGACGCGCATCCCGATCTCCACACGCCCGACACCACGACCAGCGGGAACCTTCACGGCGCGCCGATGGCCTATGTCACCGGCGCGAAGGGGTTCGACGCCTATCCGCCGCTGAAAGCCGTCGTCGCGCCGGATCAGGTGTTGATGCTGGGCCTTCGCTCCGTCGATCCGGCGGAGAACGCCCGCATCGTCGAGGCCGGCATCGATGTTCGCGACATGCGCGCGATCGACGAGCACGGCATCGCCCCGCCGCTTCGCGCGTTTCTCGCGCGGGTGAAGGCCGCGAACGGGCGGCTCCATGTCAGCCTGGATGTCGATTTCCTGGACCCGTCCATCGCGCCCGCGGTCGGCACCACGGTCCCCGGCGGCGCCACGTTCCGCGAGGCGCATCTGATCATGGAGATGGTGAGCGACAGCGGCCTCGCCTCCTCGCTGGATCTGGTCGAGCTCAACCCTTTCCTGGACGAGCGCGGGCGCACCGCGAAGCTGATGGTCGATCTCGCCGCGTCCCTGATGGGCCGCAAGGTGCTCGATCGCATGACCCGCAGCCACTATTGACGCCAGACCTTCACGCCCCGCTCGCCGCACGCTCGTTCACCAAGAAGGATGCCCTTGATGAGAACGCCTTCCGAACCCTCCCGCCTCGCGATGGTCCCTTTCGTCTCCGTCGACCACATGATGGAGATCGTGAACGGGATCGGCCCGGCGGAGATGATCGCCGAACTCGCGGAGTATATCGAAGCCGATTTTCGCCGCTGGGAGAGCTTCGACAAGACGCCGCGCGTCGCCGCCCACTCCAACGAGGGCGTGATCGAACTGATGCCGACCTCGGACGGTGAGAATTACGGCTTCAAATATGTGAACGGCCATCCGAAGAACATGCGTGAAGGCTATCAGACCGTCACCGCCTTCGGCGTTCTGTCCAACGTCGCCAACGGCTATCCGGTGCTGTTGACCGAGATGACGATCCTGACCGCGCTCCGCACCGCCGCGACCTCGGCGATGGCCGCCAGACATCTTGCGCCGAAAGGCGCCCGGGCCATGGCCATGATCGGCAACGGCGCGCAATGCGAATTTCAGGCGATCGCGTTTCAGAAGCTGCTCGGGATCGAGGAGGTCCGCCTCTACGATCTCGACGCCGCCGCGACCGCGAAAGCGGCCGCCAACCTCAAGGGGACGGGGCTTCGCATCATCTCCTGCCGCTCCAAGGAGGAGGCGGTCGCCGAAGCCGAGATCATCACCACCTGCACGGCGGACAAGCAGTGCGCGACCATCCTGACCGACAACATGGTCGGCGCCGGCGTTCACATCAACGCAATCGGCGGCGACTGCCCGGGAAAGACCGAGCTTCACCGCGACATTCTGCTTCGCTCGGACATCTTCGTCGAATATCCGCCGCAGACCCGGATCGAAGGGGAGATTCAACAGCTCGAACCCGATCACCCGGTCACCGAACTCTGGCGCGTGATCGCCGGGGCCGAGACCGGGCGGCGCTCCGCCGCGCAGATCACGCTGTTCGACAGCGTCGGCTTCGCCATCGAGGATTTCTCCGCGCTCCGCTATATCCGCGACCAGTTGGAGCGGACCGGCGCCTTCATCGAGTTGGACATGCTCGCCGATCCGGACGATCCGCGCGATCTCTACGGCATGGTCCGCCGGGGAAAGTGACTGGCCGCGCGGCCCCGAAGGCGGCGACTCACTCGCCTTCGAGCCGCGCCGCGAGGCATTGGTCGATCAGCGCGTAATCCGGCAACCAGAGCGCGCGGCACTCATCGTAGACCTCAATCAGATATGCGGCCGCCTTCGCCTCGCCGCGCACCGCGGAGAGCCGGCGCGCGATGGCGCGCGCGCCCTCGATCTGCCGTGAGACGCACGCGTCGAACGCCGCCGACGGGCCGCCAACGGTCATCCGGCAGAAACGATGCGCCACGCTTCCCTCAGCCGCCGCGAGCGATACGTCCGCCGTAAATACCATGAACGCGAACAAGACGCGCCAGAGGATGGTCCACCGCCGCACCGCCAATCCTCTCTCTTTACCTTGACAAATGAGTCTGTCATGTCGTTCCCGGCTTGTCACGCAGGCGTCGGCCCCGCTTAGTTGAAAGGAGCGCTTAACAGTCATGCTCGCACATCCGGTCCCAACCTATTTTTCAGATCGATTTCACGCTTGGAAATCAACGAAATTCGATGATTCCAAGGCTTGGTATGCGCGTCTGATGACCAACGGGCAGCACCCGCGATCGATGCTGATTTCCTGCTGCGACAGCCGAATCGACGCGATCTCAATGTTCGGCGCCGAGCCCGGCGACCTTTTCGCGCTCCGCAACATCGCCAATCTGGTGCCGCCTTACACCCCTGACGAGAATCACCACGGCACCTCCGCCGGCGTCGAATACGCGGTGAACGCGCTGAAGGTCGCGCATATCCTCATCGTCGGCCATTCGAATTGCGGCGGCGCGCAGGCCTGCCACGACATGTGTTCAGGCGCCGCGCCCGAGCTCGAGGCGGCGTCCAGCTTCATCGGCCGCTGGATGGATCTGCTCCGGCCCGGATATGACCGGGTTGTCGCATCGAACCCGAAGGACCGGGCCGCGGCCTTGCGTGAGATGGAGCATGAGACCGTGCGCACCTCGCTCCGCAATCTCGCAAGCTTTCCCTTCGTCAAGGATGCGGTGGACGCCGGGCTGCTGACGCTGCACGGCGCCTGGATCGATATCGCGCATGGCGACATGTACGGGATGAACCCGGAAGACGAGACCTTCACCCGGCTCTGACGGCGGGCGCCCGGGCGCAGTCCGCTTCGGGCCTCCGGGCGCCATCATCGTTGTTGCCCCGCCGGGCCCGAACGCTTATATGCCCGTTTGAGAGATCGGCGCGGGCGGGCCCCTCGCCAACCCGGTCAGGTCCGGAAGGAAGCAGCCGCAACGAGTTTCGCCTGGGTCGCTGCCGGTCTCTCACCCTCTCCTCTTTGCGGACGCCGCCCGGATCGCCGGGCGGCCTGAATGGCGGGGCCGCTCGGGCGGCTTACTCCACCACTTCGCTGATCAGAGGCTCGCCCGCGATATGGGCGCGAATATTGTCGACCACGAGCTTGCCCATCGCCGCCCGGGTCCGGTTGGTCGCGCTGCCCTGATGGGGTGAGAGCAGCGTGTTCGGCATGGTCAGAAGCTCGGGGTGCGGGCGCGGTTCATCCTCGAAAACGTCGAGCGCCGCGCCGCCGAGCGCGCCGCTCTTCAGCGCCTCCACCAGCGCCGCCTCATCCACCACCGCGCCGCGGGCGACATTGACCAGAACGCCCGATGGGCCGAGCGCGGCCATCACCTTGGCGTCCACCAGCTTCTCCGTCTCCGCGCTGCCCGGCGTCACGACGACGAGCCAGTCGGCGGCCTTCGCCATCTCCACGAGGTCGGGATAGTAGCGATAGGGCTGATCCTTCTGCTCGTTCCGGCCGTGATAAACCACGTTCATCTTCATCGCGACGAGGCGGCGCGCGATCTCTTTTCCGATCCGGCCGAGGCCGAGGATGCCCGCCGTCGCGCCGGTCAGCTCGGACGTCAGACCGAAGGCGCCCTTCTCCCATTTCCCGGCCCGCGTGAAGGCGTCCGCCTCCAGCAGGCGGCGGCAGAACGCGACCATCATCCCGACCGTGATCTCCGCCATCGCATCGTTCAGAACGTCGGGCGTATTCGTCACTCTCGCGCCATGCGCGTTCGCCGCCGGCACATCGATATTGTCGTAGCCCACGCCATAGGAGGCGATCAGTTTCAGGTTCGGCAGCCGCGCCATCAACGCCGGCGGACAACCGTGATGGCCGTCCGTCGCGACGACCCCGACGCGCTCGCCGACCTGCGCGAGAAGCGCGTCCTTGTCCGCCGCCTCCCAATACCGGTGAACGACGCCAAGTTTGGCGATATCCTCCATGCAGACGGGATGCATCGGGCCAATCATCAGAATGTCAGTCATGTGAGTTCCTTCAAAGCGATTTCGATCAGGATGTCCGGCGGGCGCGCGGCGTCAAGCGCCAGATGCGGCTCGTCCGGGTCGGGCGGCTCCAGCGTCGCGAACTGGCTGTCGAGAAGCGCGGGCGGCATGAAATGCCCCACCCGGCCCGCCATCCGGGCGCCGATCACGGCCTTCTCTCCGGCCAGATGAAGGAAGAAGACCGGCTCTCCCGCCGCCGCCGCCAGCCGCTCGCGGTAGACGCGGCGAAGCGCGGAGCAGGCGATCACCGCCCGCCCCTCCGCCGGCGCGGCGGCGCCGAGCGCGTCGAGCCACGGCCAGCGGTCCTCGTCCGTCAGCGGGGCGCCCGCCGTCATCTTCGCGATGTTCGCGGCCGGATGATAGGCGTCCGCCTCGATGAACGGCGCCGGAAGCGCCGCGCCGAGCGCCGCGCCAAGCGTGGACTTGCCGCACCCGGCGACGCCCATCACGCAAATCAACCTCGGCCCGGCCATCCGTCAGCATCCTGAATTTCGGAGGAACCACAGCCGGAATCGACGAGCCCCCCTCTCGACACGTTGCGCCTTCTTGCTCCGGCGGCGCCCGAATGGCAATCCGGCCGCATCCTCAGGCCGCGTGATAGCGCTCCAGAACTTCGCGGTAGATCCGCGTCAGCGCGCGGATCTCCTCCACCGGCGCGCTCTCATCGACCTGATGCATGCTCCGCCCGACAAGGCCGAACTCCGCCACCGGACAGATCGCCTTGACGTAGCGGGCGTCGGAGGTTCCGCCGGAGGTGGAGAACACCGGCCGAACGCCGGTCTCCGCCTCGGCGGCGTCCGCGATGATCCGGGCCAGCGTTTCCGGCTCGGTGACGAAGCTCTCTCCGGAGACGGAGAATTCGGTCTCGATCCGGACGCCGGTTCCGGCGGTGGCGGCGCCAGCCTCCTCCAGAATCCACAGCGCCAGCGCCTTCGACGTATGCGCGTCGTTGAAGCGGATGTTGCAGGTCGCCCGGGCGCGCTCCGGGATCACGTTGGTCGCCGGGTTCCCGGTGTCGATCGTGGTCAGCGCCAGGGTGGACGGGTCGAAATGCTCGGTCCCCTTGTCCAGCTCGCGGCTGGCCAGCCGGTCGAGGAGCCGCACCAGCGGCGCCAGAGGATTGGCGGCGCGATGCGGATAGGCCACATGGCCTTGCCGCCCCGTCGCGGTGAAGCGCGCCGTGATCGAGCCGCGCCGGCCGATCTTGATCATCTCGCCAAGACGTTCGGGGCATGTGGGCTCGCCGACGAGGCAATGATCCAGGGTCTCGCCGTGGAGAGCCATCCAGTCGAGAATGGCGGGCGTGCCGTCGCGCGAGGCGCCTTCCTCATCGCCCGTGATCAGAAGCGCGACCGTCCCGGCGCCGCCCTCCGCCCGATAGGCCGCCGCAGCCGAGACGAAGGCCGCGACTCCCGATTTCATGTCGACCGCGCCCCGGCCCCAGATCCGCCCATCCGCGATTTCGGCGGCGAATGGCGGGTGGGTCCAGGCGGCGGCGTCGCCCGGCGGCACCACATCGGTATGGCCGTTGAAGCCGAAGACCGGCCCGCCCTCCCCCGCTTTCGCGAAGAGATTGGCGATCCCGCCCCGGTCGCAGCGATGAACGGCGAACCCCGCCGCCTCCAGCCGCGCGGCGAGGAGCGGGATCGCGCCGTCGTCCTCGGGGGTGACCGAAGCGCAGCGGATCAGATCCGCGGTCAGCTCGACAGGGTCTATCATCGGCGCGACTCCACCAGACGCATGACATCGTCCGGCGCCGCGGCGAGCGCATCGACGCCGGCGGCGGCGAGCTCCTCCCGCCCGCCAAACCCCCAGAGCGCGCCGATCGGCGTGATCCCGTTCGCCAGCGCGCCCCGCGCGTCATGGAGCCGGTCGCCGAGCATGAAGCTCTTCGCGGGGTCCGCCCCCGTCACGGCCAGCGCATGGGCGAGAAGATCGCGCTTGTCGGCGCGCGTTCCATCCAGCTCCGGGCCGAATTCCGCATCGAGATGAGAGGCGAGCTCGAAATGCGCGGTGATCTTCACCGCGTGGACCAGCGGCTTCGCCGTCGCGAGCGCCAGCCGGTAGCCCATGGCGCGAAGCTCCGCCAGCATCTCCGGCGCCCCGTCATAAACGCGCGCGTCGAACATGGCGCCGCCCGTGTAATGCGCGCGATAGAGCGCCTCGGCCCGCGCGACCTCCGGCGCCGGAACGCCAAGGCGCGGAAAGCTCTCGAGAAGCGCCGGCCCGATGGACGCCCTGAGCGCGGCCTCCGGCGGGCGCGGCACGCCCAAGGCCGCCAGCGCATGCGCGATGGCGCCGGTGATGCCGGGCGCGCTGTCGGTCAATGTTCCGTCGAGATCGACGAAGATATATGCGCTCATCGCTCAGTCCTCGAAAACCGGCGTCATCTCCGCGACGATCACCGCGTTCTCGGCCTGCGCCCGCGCCATCAGCGCGCGGTCCTCCGGGCCGATTTCATGGCCGGCGGCCTCGCGCTCCGCCAATGCGCCATGCCCCTCCACCTCCAGCACCGAAAGACCGGCGTCACGGAGGATCGCGGCGGTCTCGCGCGCCGCCTCGGCTTCGTCCGCGGCGGCGGCGTAGCAAAGGAGCGCGCCGCCGGACGCGGCGGGCGGCAACCCGTCGCCCTTCTTGCGCCCGACATGGGCGAGGAGCGTGTAGACCTCCTGCGGCGCGCCCGGAGCCTTCGTCATGCGTCCGTCCTTCGATGAGGGCGCGGGGCCGCCTCAGTCGCGCAGAAGCTCGTTGATCGAGGTCTTGGAGCGCGTCTGCGCATCCACCCGCTTCACGATCACCGCGCAATACAGGCTGACGCCGTTCTTCGACGGCAGCGTCCCCGAGACGACGACCGACCCCGCCGGCACCTCGCCGTAACTCACCGCGCCGGTCTCGCGGTCGACGATCTTCGTCGACTGGCCGAGATAGACGCCCATGCCGAGCACCGACCCCTCGCGGACGATCACGCCCTCGACCACTTCGGAGCGCGCGCCGATGAAACAGTTATCCTCGATGATCGTCGGGCCGGCCTGCATCGGCTCCAGCACCCCGCCGATGCCGACGCCGCCGGAAAGATGCACATTGCGGCCGATCTGCGCGCAGGAGCCGACCGTCGCCCAGGTGTCGACCATCGCGCCCTCGCCGACATAAGCGCCGAGGTTGACGAAGCAAGGCATCAGAACCACGTCCTTCGCGATGAAGGCTGAACGGCGCACGACGCAGTTCGGCACGGCGCGAAAGCCCGCCGCGCGCCACTGGTTCTCGCCCCAGCCTTCGAATTTGGAGGGGACCTTGTCCCACCATCCGGAGCCGCCCGGCCCGCCGGGGATCGGCGCCATGTCGTTGAGGCGGAAGGAGAGGAGCACGGCTTTCTTCGCCCATTGGTTCACGCGCCAGGCCCCGTCCGGGCCCCGCTCCGCGACACGCAGCGCGCCGGCCTCCATCGCGTCGAGCGCCGCTTCGACCGCGTCGCGCGTCTCGCCCTTCGTCGACGGGGTCACGGCGTCGCGGCCCTCCCATGCGGTTTCAATCGCGGCTTCCAGCGCGGCGTTGTTCATCGGGGCGCTCCTGATCGGCTCTGTTCCAAGGTCCGGCGAGGCTATACGATGCCGACGCGCCTCGCGCAATCGACGCCGGGCGGCAGATGAAAAGGGATGCAAACGTGACGAGCGAAAGCGACCGCAGATCCGCATTGACTCAACTGAATGAGGATCTGGCGCGCACCTCGAAGGTGCCGGTCACGCCTCAGACCGCGCATCCGGCCTATCGCCTGCCTTATGTCGACCCGGATTTCATGCGCTCCGACCCGCTCCGCGGCGTGCGGCTGCAACTCGAGCTGGAGAAGCCCGAAAGCCTCCTCCGCGCGGCTGGGATCGAGAGCACGGTGGTGATGTTCGGCGGCGCGCGGATTCCCCCTCCGGCGGAAAAGAGCCGGGCCCGGACGCCGGTTCTCGCGGAGCTCTCGCGCTATTACGACGAAGCGCGCCTCTTCGCCCGCTGGGTGACCGAGGAGAGCCTGAAGCGCGGCGGCGGGCAGCTGGTGATCTGCACCGGCGGCGGGCCGGGCGTGATGGAGGCCGGAAATCTTGGCGCCGAGGACGCCGGCGGGCGCTCCATCGGCCTCAACATCGTGTTGCCGCATGAACAGGCGCCGAACCTCCACGTGACGCCGTCGCTCAGCTTCAACTTCCACTATTTCGCGATCCGCAAGATGCATTTCCTGATGCGGGCGAAGGCGATCGCGGTTTTCCCGGGCGGTTTCGGCACGCTTGACGAGCTTTTCGAGACGTTGACGCTGATCCAGACCCAGCGGATGGAGTGCATGCCGGTCCTGCTCTTCGGCGTCGATTTCTGGCGGCGGATCGTGAACTGGGAGGCGCTGGCCGAAGCCGGCACGATCTCCAACGAGGACCTCACCCTGTTCAACTTCGTCGAGACCGCGGAAGAGGCCCTGGCGGCGATGGAGGGCCGCGTCTGACCGCCGCCGCTCCTAAGGCCGGGGGTCCGAAACGCCCATCGCCGCCAGAATCTCGCGCAGCTTGTGCTTCATCACCTTGCCGTTCGCGTTCCGCGGCAGCGGCTCGTCCATGAAGGTGAAACTGTCGGGCGCCTTGTAGTCGGACAGACGCTCACGGCAGAAGGCGCGAAGCGCCGCCTCATCGACGGCCGCGCCGGACAGGTGGACGAAAGCGTGCGTCTTCTCGCCGAGCACGGGATCCGGGCGCGGCACCACCGCGGCCTCTGCGACGGCGGGGTGGAAGCTGAGCGCGTTCTCCACTTCGACGGAATAGATGTTGTAGCCGCCCCGGTTGATCATGTCCTTCAGACGATCATGAACGTAGAGCAGGCCATTCTCGTCAAACCGGCCGATATCGCCCGAGCGCCAGAACCCGGCGTGGAAGCTCTCCGCCGTCTTCTCCTTCTTGTTCCAGTACCCGGAGACGATCATCGGCCCCCCGATCCAGATCTCGCCCGATACGCCGACCGGGACTTCCTCGCCCGCCTCGTTCATCACCAGGATATCGGCGGTCGCAACCGGCGCGCCGACGCTGGCCGGATGATCCGCCTGCAGGCCGAGCGGCATGATCGTCGCCGGCGACGTCGTCTCGGTCGCGCCATACGCCTGCATCAGGGTCAACCCGGGCAGGGCGGCGCCGAGCTTCTCGATCGTCGCCACCGGCATCGGCGCGCCGCCGAAAGAGCCGATCCGCCATGCGGAAAGATCGTAATCCGACAGATCCGCGCGGAGCAGGCAGAGATTATACATCGCCGGCACGAGGACGGTGAAGCTCATCCGCTCCGCCGCCGCCAGCGTCAGGAACGCGGCGACCTCGAACCGCTCCAGCATCACCACCGCGCCGCCGGCGGCGAGCGGGGAGAAAATCCCGGCGATCAGGCCGGTCACATGGCTCGCCGGCACCGCGACGACGGTGCGATCCTCCGGACCGAGGCTGAAGGCGTGAACGAAGGTCAGCGACGAATGGACGATGTTGAGATGCGTGAGCATCGCCCCCTTCGGCGCGCCGGTGGTCCCGGATGTGTAGAGAATGACGGCGGCGTCTTCCTCCGCCACGACCGGCGCCGGCGCCGGCGGCCCGGCGAGCAGCGCCTCGAACCCGTCCGGCCCGGCGTCTCCGACGACCACGCGCGGCGCGCCCTCCGGCAAAAGCGTCTCCATCGCCCGATCGGAGATGGTGAGCGCCGCGCCCGAGTCCTCAAGAATATAAGCGATCTCCGGCGCGCTTGAACGAACCGGGATCGGCGTCGCGATCGCGCCGGCGCGAATGACGCCGAGCAGCGCGAGGACGAACTCCCAACGGTTCTGAATCAGGATCGCCACCCTGTCGCCCGCGCGCACGCCCCGAATATGGAGCCCGCCCGCGAGCGCCGCGGCCCGCCGCTCCAGCTCCGCGTGGGAAAGCCTCAGATCGCCATCCACCAGCGCGTCCCGCGCGCCATGCGCCGCCGCCGCGGCGGCGAGCATCGCCCCGACGCTCCCCGGCCGGTCGACGAAACAGCGTATCACGCGGTCCCCGAAATGCGCCTCCGCCCGCATCGCAGGCGCGCCTTCCGCCGCAGTCATGCCGTCTCAACCTCCATGTTGGCGCCGCGCTCGATCCCCCAGACATGGTCGAGCAGGGTCGCCGAATGGGTCAACTCGGACATGCTCATGAGTATGGAGAGGTTTTCGCTCTTCAGCGCCGAGATCACATCGGAGAGGCGCTGCGCCAGCACCGGCGCCACGCCTTCGAACGGCTCGTCGAGAAGCAGGAGCCGGGTGCCGACCGTCAGCGCCCGGCCAAGCGCCACCATCTTCTGCTGCCCGCCGGAAAGCAGGAGCGCCTTGCGCCCCGCCATCGGCTTCAGCTCTGGCATGGCGTCATAGACCAGCCGCAGCCGCTCCGCCCCGTCGAGCCCGGGCGTCACCCATGTCGGCAGGAGGATATTCTCCTCCACCGTGAGATCCGGGATCAATCCGCGCGTCTCGGGCATGTATCCGAAGCCGAGGCCGGCGCGCCGGTGCACATCCACCTTCGCGAGATCCTCGCCATCGAGCGTGATGGCGCCGACGGAGAGCTTCGCAAGCCCCATGATCGCCCGCATCACGGTGGTTTTTCCCGCGCCGTTCCGCCCCGCGAGGCCGACCATCCGGCCGGACTCCAGCGTCATCGAGAACCCTCGAACCGCCTCGACCGAGCCGATCTTCACATGAATGTCGTCAAGCTTCAGCATGGGCTCACCTCGCGGTCCCGGTGACGTATTCCCGCACCGCCGGGTCGGCGAGCACCTCATCCGGCGCATCGTCGGCGATGATCTCGCCCGAATAGAAGGCGAGCACCCGCTCGGCGTAGCGCGTGACGATGTCCATGTCGTGCTCGACGAAGATCACCGCCGCGTTCTCCCCGGCGAGCGCCGCCATCACCCGGTCCATCAGCGGAAATTTCTCCTCCGAAGAAACGCCGGAGGTCGGCTCGTCGAGCAGGAGGACGCGCGGCCGGCTGGCCAGCGCCATCGCAATGTCGATCAGCTTCCGCACGCCCCCCGGCAGCTCGTTCACCGACTGGTCGGCGTAGGGGGCGAGCCCGAATCTCTCCAGAACCTCGCGCGCGCGCTCGACCGCGCGCGGCTCATGCGCGGGGCGGATGAAGGACGGACGCTCGTCCTTCGCCACTTCGATCGCCACGATGATGTTGTCGAGCGCGGTCATGGACTCGCAAAGCTGCGGGATCTGGAACGACCGGCAGACCCCGGCGCGCGTGATCCGCCGCGGCGGCAGGCCGGTGATCGCCTTCCCGTCGAGCAGCACCTCGCCCGCATCCGGCTTGAGATAGCCGGTGACCATATTCACGAAGGTCGTCTTGCCGGCGCCGTTGGCGCCGATCAGCGACAGCCGCGCGTTGGCGTTGACGCTGACATTGATATTCTTCGCCGCCACCAGCGCGCCGAATGTCTTCACCAGGCCTTTCGCTTCGAGAACGGGCGCGCTCATGCTTGCGGCTCCTTCGCTGCGCCGACGCGCCGCGCGCCCGCCCGCCGCGTCCAGAGAGAACCGATGCCGCGCGGCAGGAAGAGAACCACCAGCAGCAGGAACACGCCCAGCGCCAATTGCCAGCTATCGGGAAAATACTGGCCGGAGAAGGAGCGCACGAGCTCCGTGATCAGCGCCGCGCCGAAAATCGCCGTGACGCTGCCGTAGCCGCCGAGAATGGCGATGAAGACGACCTCCCCGGAGGCGGTCCAGTAGCTGAAGAACGGGTCGACATGGCCGAGCGCGACGCCGTTGATGACGCCGCCGAGCCCCGCGAGCGCGCCCGAGAGAATGAAATTGCGCTGTGTGACCGTGAAGACCGAGGCGCCGAGATATTCGACCCGGAGTTCATTCTCGCGCGCAGCCAGAGCGATATGGCCCGGGCCGCTGTCGAAATAGAGCCGGCAGAGCGCGGCGGCGAGCGCGGCGGCGATGACCGCCGCGGCGTACAGCGCGAGATCGGCGGCCTCCCCTTCCGGGTTCCATCCGAAAAAGCTCGGGTTCGGCACGTTGAACCCGTCCGACCCGCCGAGCGGCGTGACCTTCGCCAGCACGCCATAGAGAACCATGGAGAACGCCAGCGTCAGCATCGCGAAGAAGATGCCGCGATACCGCGCGATCAGCGGCGAGAGCGCGGCGGCGACGAGCCCGCCGGAAAGGGCGCCGGCGACGAGAAGCAGCGCCATGTCCGTCACGCCCATCCTGCTCGCCAGCAACCCGGACGCATAGGCGCCGACGCAATAGAAGAGCCCCTGGCCGAAGCTGACGAGGCCGCCCCGCATCAACCCGACGATGCCGAGCGCGACCAGGCCGAGGCCGACCGCTTTCGTGACGGTGAACAGCAGCCAGAGCGGCAAGGCGAACCCGAGGGCGATGACGCCGGCGGCGCCGAGCGCGGCGAGGCCGAAAACACGGATTGTCGGGTTCATATCTTGCGCGCCTTGACCGGGGTGAAGAGCCCTTCGGGCCGGAAGATCAGCACCACCACCATGACGAGGTAGATGATGAAGATCTCCACCTCCGGCGCCTCGTAGACCGCGAAAGAGCGTGCGAGTCCGACGATCAGCGCGCCGATCGCCGCGCCGGGGATCGAGCCGAGCCCGCCGATGATGACGACCGCGAAGCTGACGATGATGACGCTGACGCCGATCCCCGGCTGAACCGAGATCAATGGCGCCGTGAACGCGCCGCCGAGCGCCGCGAGGAAGACCCCGGTTCCGAAGGCGAGGAGATAGATGCGCGCGATGTTCACGCCCATCGCCTGGCTCACTTCCGGCTCATTGATCACCGCGAGCGTGATCTTCCCGATCCGCGTGCGGGTCAGCCCGAGCCAGACGCCGAGCCCGCAGACCACCGCGAGGCCGATCAGCGCCAGATCATAGCCGACATAGAAGAGCGAGCCGATCTCGACATTGCCGAGCAGGTTTCGCGGCTCGAAGAGATAGTACGGATCGACGCCGAAAATCATCTTCGTCACATCTTCGAGAATCAGGAAGATCGCATAGGTGATGAGCAGGATCAGCACTTCATCCCGCCCGTAGAAGAGCCGCAGCAATCCGCGCTCGATCACCGGCGCGACGACGATGGCGACGGCGAGCGCGGCGATGAACATCGCGATGATGCTGAACCAGGGCGGGAGCCCGAGACCGGCGAAGAGCGGCGCCGTGACGGCCGCGGCGTAGGAGCCGAGCGCGTAGAGGCTACCGTGCGCGAAATTCAGGATCCTGAGCACCCCGAAGACGAGCGTCAGCCCGAG
Organism: Paludibacillus litoralis; assembly: GCF_037646705.1. Lineage (NCBI taxonomy): Bacteria > Pseudomonadati > Pseudomonadota > Alphaproteobacteria > Rhodobacterales > Paracoccaceae > Paludibacillus > Paludibacillus litoralis. Next base: position 419,756 of record NZ_JBBHER010000003.1, on the reverse strand, counting down.
CGCGACGATGAAGAGCCACGACGCGTAGATCAGCCCGTCGATGATAATGGTGAGAACGAGATCCATCAGCGCCCGATCCGCCTTGTTTCAGATTAAGTTCTGCGGGCCGCGCCATTCAGCGCGGCCCGCGTTGACGGGGACGAGCCCCGTCGGATCAACTCACTCGCATTCCGCGCCGGGGAAGCCGGCGTTGATCCAGTCCAGCGCCTTCTGGTCCGCCGGAGGATTCACGCAGCGGGCGGGGAAGCGGATGATGTCGCCAAGGATGACGTCGCCCTTGTCGTTCTTCATCGACTTGCCGAAGCCGATCGGCTGAATCGCCTGATGGCCGTTCCCGTTCATCATCTCGATCAGGCCGCCCGGGCTTTCCCAGGAGCTGTACTTCATCGCCGCGGCGAGCTGGTCGGAGGTCGGCTTCACGCCGCCGTTTTCCGCCATCGCCTTCTCGACCGCCGTCTTCAAACCGAGCAGCGCCTGCGCCATCCGGTAAGGGGCCTGCACCGGCATCACGTCGTATCTCTCGCGGTAGATTTCATCCCACCAGCGGTTGAGAGGGGTGTCGGGCGCCATGAAGCTGTAAGCGCCGCGCGCGCCAACGATCACGCCCTCGGGCATGTTGTTGCCGAGCGGCGGCATCGCGTGGTCAGCCGCGGAAAGCACGACCTGGCTCCGCTGAAAGAGCCCGCGCGGCAGCGCCTGAAGGATCAGCGCCTGAACGTCCCCGCCCCAGAGCGACGAATGAACGAGATCCGGCTTCTTCTGGAGAAGCGCGGAGATCTCCGTGCCGTACTGGCCGGCGCCGAAAGCCGGGAAAATCTCGGCCGTCACCTCGGCGTCGGGATAGAGCTGCGCCATCGACGCCTTGAAGTCGCTCCAGCTGTCATGGCCCCAGGCGTAGTCCTGATTGATGCCGGCGAATGTCTTCACGTCGACGCCGGTCGCCTTCATGTAGCGGACAAGGCCGACGTTATCCTGCGTCGCATGGGCGGCGGTGCGGAAGACATACTCGTAATCGGCGTCCTCGAAGATCCGCGGCGTGCCGCAGTCATAGAGGATGGTGAACTGCTTCAGCTCATCCGCCACGGGCGCCACCGCGAGGCAGTCGCCGGAACCGACATAGCCGATGACGACATCGACATTCTCACGCTGCACGAGGTTGCGGTATTCCTGCACCTGCACCGTGGCGCCGCCGGCCTCGTCGATCACCACCGCGTCGATCTGCATGCCGCCCATGCCGGGCGTGTCATAGGGCGCGGGCGCCTCGCCGGCGTTCAACTTCTCGACCAGCAGCTTGCCGCCGTCCCAGGCCGGAACGCCGAAGCTCTGCGCGGCCTGCCCGGACAGGAAGGTGACGATGCCGATCTTGAATGTGTCCTGCGCCGTCGCGGCGCCCGAAGCCGCAAACGCGGCCGCGCCGATCAGAGCGGCGGTCAGGCCGGCCCGTTTGAAAGGGTGTCGCATTCGGTAGTTTCCTCCGTTTAGGATCCGCCTTGCATTAATTGCGACGGATTTCTTGTTTGTCATTCAACGCCTTCGTGAACACGCCTGAAATCAAGCGCGCCACCGGCTGCCAGTTCGATCTTGCTTGCCGAATGCCTTACCTCTCATTATTGCTTTTCGTCAACGGGTCTTTCGCTCGACTGAAATCATCCAAGAAATGCTCTGGATGACTCGCATCGGCGAACCGCCGGGTCGAAGAACCCGGAAAAGGGCGGCGCCGAGACGCGGAAAAGACCGCGCCGCCGCCAGCTTTCCATCCGCGCGACCCTGATGTAACTCTCCCATCCATGGAACGACCAGCCCTCACTCTCCGTCTCGCCGCGCCCCGCGGGTTTTGCGCCGGCGTCGATCGCGCCATCCGGATCGTCGAGATGGCGATCGAGAAATGGGGCGCGCCGGTCTATGTCCGGCATGAGATCGTGCACAACAAGTTCGTGGTCGACGAGCTGCGCGCGAAAGGCGCGGTGTTCGTCGAGTCGCTGGACGAATGCCCCTCCGACCGGCCGGTGATCTTTTCGGCGCACGGCGTGCCGAAAGCGGTGCCCGCCGCCGCCGCCTCCCGCGAGATGATCTTTGTCGACGCCACCTGCCCCCTGGTGAGCAAGGTTCATATCGAAGCCCGGCGCCATCATGAAAACGGCCTTCAGATGGTGATGATCGGCCACCGGGGCCATCCGGAGACGATCGGCACCATGGGTCAGCTCGCCGAAGGCGAGGTGTTGCTCATCGAGACCGCCGCCGATGTGGCCACGCTGGAGCCGCGGGATCCCGAGCGCCTCGCGTTCATCACCCAGACCACGCTCTCGGTCGATGACACGGCGGAGATCGTGGCGGCGCTCAAGGCCCGGTTTCCAGCCATCGTCGGCCCCCACAAGGAAGATATCTGCTACGCCACCACCAATCGGCAGGAGGCGGTGAAGGCGATGGCGCCCGATATCGACGCGCTGATCGTCATCGGCTCTCCGAACTCCTCCAATTCGCAGCGGCTGGTCGAGGTCGGCCGCCGCGCCGGCTGCGGCTATGCGCAGCTCGCCCCCCGCGCGGCGGATATCGACTGGCGCGCGCTCGAAGGGGCGACGGCGGTCGGCGTCACGGCGGGCGCGTCGGCGCCGGAAGTTCTGGTCGAGGAGGTCGTCGCCGCTTTTCGCGAGCGCTACGACGTGACGCTGGAGACGGTGGAGAGCGCGGCGGAGACCGTTTCGTTCAAGACGCCGCGCATATTGAGGGAGCCAGCCTGATGATTGAAGACCGCACTCCCGCCGCCCGGCCGACCGCCGGCGGGCGCCGGGCTTTCATCGCCAACGCCCGGCGGTGGCGGGCTTGATCGCCGCGATCCCCCGGCCGGCGCTCGCTCTCGGCCTTCTCGGGCTCTCGCCGTTCGTCTATGGCGCGGCGGCGGCGCATTGGCGTGGACTCGAGATCGCATATGCGCCGCCCCTGATGATCATGGAGGTCTACGGGCCGGTGATCTTCGCCTATATGGGCGGCGTCTTCTGGGGCTTCGCCTGCGGGGCCAACCGCGCCGGCGGGCGCGCGGGGTGGCGCTGGCTCGGGCTGGCGGCGGCGCCGGCGCTCTTCATCTTTCTCGCGCTCTTCATCGCGCCGGGCGAGGCGGTGCCAATTCTTCTTTTCGCCTTCCCCGCGCTCCTGCCGATCGATTTCGTGTTCTGGCGCGCGCGCCTGGCGCCGCGCTGGTGGCTTTCGCTGCGGTTTGTTCTCACCGCGCTCGTCACCGGCTGCCTCTGGGTCGCGGCCGAAGGCGCGGGATTCGCGCTTTGAGCAACGACGCCCCGCAAACCGGGCCGGACGCGGATGAAGCCACGCTCGGCTTTTACGACCGCGAAGGCGCGGCCTACGCCACCTGGTCCGCGCCGAGCGGCGATCATGTCTGGCTGGAGCGGTTCATCTCGCTGACGCCGCCGGAGGGAAAGCTCCTCGACTTCGGCTGCGGCGGCGGTTGGGCGACGAAACGGATGCTCGATCTCGGCCGGCGGGTCGACGCGTTCGACGGCTCCGCCGCGCTGGCCGAAGAAGCGTCGAAACTGACCGGCATCAACGTGAAGGTGATGCGCTTCGAAGGGCTGAACGAAGCGGCGCGCTACGCTGGGGTCTGGGCGTCATTCTGCCTTCTGCACGCGCCTCGGCGCGCGATGCCCGGGCATCTCCGGCGGATCGCCCGCGCGCTGGTTCCGGGCGGGGTCTTCTATCTCGGGCTGAAGCGCGGCGCCGGCGAAGCGCGAGACCGCTTCGGCCGGCTCTACACCTATTTCGAACCGGAGGAGATCCGCGCGCTTCTGGCCGAGGCGGGGTTCGAGGCCGTCGAGATCGACGAGACCGAAGACGCCGCTTATGGCGGCGGCTCCGAGACCGCGATGCATATCTTCAGCAGGAAGGGGGGAGCGGATGGCTGAATTCATCGCCTATACCGACGGCGCATGTTCCGGAAACCCCGGCCCGGGAGGCTGGGGCGTGCTTCTGATCGCGCGCCGGAACGGAGAGATCGCGCGCGCGCGGAGCCTGAAGGGCGGCGAGGCGATGACCACCAACAACCGGATGGAGCTGACCGCGGCGATCGAGGCGCTGAACGCGCTCGCCAAGCCGACGGCGATCACCATCGTCACCGATTCGACCTATGTGAAGGGCGGCGTGACGCAGTGGATCCACGGCTGGAAGCGGAACGGCTGGAAGACCGCGGCGCGAAAACCGGTGAAGAACGAAGACCTGTGGCGCGCCCTCGATGAGGCGCAGGCCCGCCATCAGGTGACCTGGAAATGGGTGAAGGGCCACGCCGGCCACGAAGAGAACGAGCGCGCCGACCTCCTGGCGCGGGAGGGGATGGCCCCTTTCAAGCCGGGTCCGGCGAAATCAGCCCCACGGAAGGAAGACAAGAGATGAGCTTCGACTTCAGCGCCTTCACGCGGAAAGATCTGCCGCCGCCGCCGCCGCCCTGGACCGGATTCCCCGAATTCAACTTCGTCGGCGGCCACAATGACGAAGGCTCGGTTCCGGTCGAGGCGTTCCGCGCCGCCGCCGACGCCGTGCTCAAGAGGGAGGGGGCGACCCTCGGCACCTATTTCCTGCAGAGCGGCCCGCTCGGCTATCGGCCGCTCCGCGAGTTCCTCTCCGCGAAACTGAAACGCGCCGCGGGGATCGAGGCCGACCCCGACGAGATCATGCTGACCTCCGGCTCTCTTCAGGCGATCGACCTGATCAATGCGGCGATGCTGGAGCCGGGCGACGCGGTGATCGTCGAGGAATCGAACTACGGCGGCGTTTTTCCGCGGCTCGACCGGGCCGGCGCGCGGATCGTCACCGTTCCGGTCGATCGGGACGGAATGGATATCGACGCGCTGGAGGCCGCGCTGGAGCGGTTGAAAACCGAAGGCGTGAAGCCGAAATACATCTACACGATTCCGACCATCCACAATCCGACCGGCGCGATCATGCCGCTCGAGCGGCGCCAGCGCATGGTCGCGCTCGCCGCGCGTTACGGCGCGCCGATCTTCGAGGACGATTGCTACGCCGACCTGATCTGGTCGGGCGAGCGGCCGCCGGCGCTCCACGCGGTTGATCGCGAGGGTCTGGTGATTCATGTCGGCTCCTTTTCCAAGTCGATCGCGCCCGCGCTCCGCGTCGGCTTCATCGTCGCGCCATGGGACATGCTTTCGCGGATCCAGTCGGTGAAGCACGACGCCGGCTCCGGCGCGCTGGAGCAAATGGTGCTGGCGGAGTACTGCGCCGCGAATTTCGACGACCACGTCTCCGCGCTGAACAGGACGCTGGAGGCGAAACTCGACGCGTTGACCAACGCTCTCGACGAGCATTTCGGCTCATCGGTCGAGTACGAGCGCCCGCCGGGCGGCATCTTCCTCTGGGTGAAGCTGCCGGAAGGAGTGGAAAGCGCGCGCCTCGCGGAGGTCGCGCTCGCCGCCGGCGTCGCGGTCAACCCGGGGCGGGACTGGTCGAAAGGCGCGGACGCCGGCCGGCGGATCCGGATCTGCTTCGCCAATCCCGACGCGGCCACGATCAACGCCGGAATCGCCAGGCTGGCCGATATCTGCCACGCCGAATTCGGAACTCCGGAGATCGGCGGCAACCGCCGGCGGTGAGCAACCTGAGCGCGCGCGCCGAAACCCGCGGCGGCGCGCCGGGCCCCGCGACGGGGATTTTCGCATCCATCGCGGGAGCCGACCTCTTTCATCCGCCCCCAAAGATTGACCGCGGTCCGGAATCGGTTAGGCTCCCTCGTCCATTCAGAAGGGCGCTTGCCGTTGTCGACGGGCGCGAGAGGGACCGAAGACATGAAATTCAGCATAGAGCGGGCGGCGCTGTTGAAGGCGATGAGCCGGGCGCAGGGCGTCGTCGAGCGACGGACGACGATCCCGATTCTCTCCAACGTGCTGATCGAAGCCGAAGGCGCCGTCGTGTCGTTCCGCGCCACCGATCTCGATATCGAGGTTCGTGAGGAGATGCCGGCGATGGTCGCCGCCGCCGGCTCCACCACCGCGCCCGCCCATGTTCTTCACGATATCGCCCGCAAGCTTCCCGACGGCGCGACCGTGACCCTCGACGACAGCAGCGGCGACGGCCGGCTGGAGATGACGGCGGGGCGCGCGCGCTTCACCCTGCCCACCCTCCCCCGGGAGGATTTCCCGGTGATGGCCTCCGCGGAATACGCCGCAAATTACGAGATTCCCGCCCCGGTCATCCGCCGCCTGTTCGAGAAGGCGAGCTTCGCCATCTCCACGGAAGAGACCCGCTACTATCTCAATGGCGTCTATCTTCACGCGTCGGACGCGACGCCGCCGACGCTCCGCGCGGTCGCGACGGACGGCCACCGCCTCGCCCGGATCGACGCCGCCCTGCCGGACGGCGCCGCGGGGTGCCCCGGCGTGATCGTCCCCCGGAAGACGGTGGGGGAGCTTCGCAAGCTTCTGGAAGACGATGAGGCCAGCATCGCCGTGTCGGTCTCGGAGACCAAGATCCGCTTCGTCGCCGCCGGGCTCACGCTCACCTCGAAGGTGATCGACGGCACCTTCCCCGACTACACGAGAGTGATCCCGGCGAACAACACCAAGCGGCTCGAAGTGGACGCGGCGGAATTCGCCCGCACGGTGGACCGGGTCGCCACCGTCTCCGCCGAGCGGTCCCGCGCCGTGAAGCTCACGCTGTCCGAGGACCGGCTGACGCTCTCCGTCAACGCGCCGGACACCGGCTCCGCCACCGACGAGATCGCCGTCGCCTACGCCGACGAGCCGATGGAGATCGGCTTCAACGCCAAATACCTGCAAGAGATCGCCGGCCAGATCGACCGGGAGAACGCGGTCTTCCTCTTCAACGGGCCGGGCGACCCGACGCTGGTGCGCGAGAACGACGACGACAGCGCGATCTACGTCGTCATGCCGATGCGGGTGTGACCTCTCCGCGGCCGGCTATCCGCCGGCCCGCGCCCTGAGACCCTCCGCAATGGCCACGCTCCGCTCTCTCGTATTGTCGCATTTTCGCTCGCACGAGACGTTCGCGCTCGAGATGGACGGGCGCCCGGTCGCCTTTTTCGGGCCGAACGGCGCCGGCAAGACCAATATTCTCGAAGCGATCTCCCTGCTTTCTCCGGGCCGGGGCCTTCGCCGCGCGCCGGCGGACGATCTGGCGCGCCGCCCCGACGCCGTCGGCTGGCGCATCCGCGCGCTGATCGAAACCCGGGCGGGCGCGCATGAGATCGTCACCGGCGCCGCGCCGGGCCAGCGCCGGACGCTGGAGATCGACGGCAAGACCGCGCCGCAATCGGCGCTCGGGGCGCTTTTGCCCATGCTCTGGCTCACCCCCGCGATGGACCGGCTCTGGATCGAGGGCCGGGCGGAGCGGCGCCGGTTTCTCGACCGCGCGACGCTGAGCTTCGAGCCGGAGCATGGCGAGCGCGCCATCGCCTATGAACGCGCGATGCGCGAGCGAAGCCGGTTGCTGGCCGAAGGCGCGCGCGATCCGTCCTGGCTTCGGGCGCTGGAGGCGAGGATGGCGAAGGCCGGCGTCGGGATCGCCCGCGCGCGCGCCGAAACCCTCGCCCGCCTGATCGCGGCGCAAGAGGGCGCGGAGACCACCTTTCCCCGCGCCGGGCTCCGAATCGAAGGCGCGCTGGAAGAGCGCTTCGCCGCCGCCGCCGAGCCGCGCGCGCAAGAAGCCGAAGCGGAGGCCGCCTTCGCCGAGGCGCTCGCCGCCGGGCGGCATGCGGACGCCGCCGCCGGCCGGGCGCTCAAAGGCCCGCACCGCTCCGATCTGATCGCCACCCATGAGGCGAAGGGAGTCGAGGCCCGGCTCGCCTCGACCGGCGAGCAGAAGGCGCTGCTGATCTCCATCGTTCTGGCGAACGCGCGCGCCCTCGCCGCGGAAAGCGGCGCGCCGCCGGCCCTCCTGCTCGACGAGATCGCGGCGCATCTCGACGCCAACCGGCGCGCGGCGCTTTACGACGAGATCATCGCGCTCGGCGCCCCCACTTTCCTGACCGGCGCCGAGCGGGAGCTTTTCGTCGCGGCCGGCGCCCGCATGGCCCTGGTCCCGGTCCAGGGCGGCGGCGCTTGACGGCCCTCACGGCCTTCATCGACGGATCGGCGGCGGCCGACACGCCGGGGCTGGTTCAGCCTTTCATCAGCTCCGCCTCCACGAACTCCATCCGGTCCTTGCCCCAGAAAAGCTCCTCGCCGACGAGGATCGACGGAACGCCGAAGACCCCGCGCTTCAACCCTCCATTCGTGCTTTCAACCAACTCCTCCCGGATCTGCGGGCTTTCGCTCAGCGCCTCGAACTCCGCCGGATCGACGCCGAGCGCCGCAACGATCGGCGCGAGGCCGGCGTAATCCTGGATGCTGGCGTCGTTGCGCTCCCAATAGGCGGCGAAAATCGCGTCGATATAAGCGCGCTCCCGCCCGAGCCGGCGCATCGCCAGCGCGCCGCGGAGCGCGCGGCTGGTCTTGATCGGGAAGACGTCCGGCATCCTGAACGGAAGATCATAGCGCTCCGCCCAGCGGGCCAGATCGCGCTTCCGGTTCGCGATCTTCATTGGCGGCTCGTCCATCAGAACGTAGTCGTGCGCCCGAAACACATAGCCGAGATTGAACGGATGAAGCGTCAACGTCGCCTCCGCGCGCGCCAGAATCGGCTCCAACAGCTTCAACGCGAAATACGTATTTGTGCTGCCGATATCCCAATACATCTCAACTGTTCGGCCCATGCGCGTGCTTCCCCTGTTTTTCCTCGGGCGGAGATTAGACGCGGAAGCCCAACGCCGACAACCTTCCTGCGAGAACCGCGCGGCGCGCGCGCCAGCCATGCGAAAAGGAGGGAGCGGCCATGAGTTGACGTCGCCCGAGACGCTGCCACAATCGCGGAGGGAGGATGTGCGCCATGAGCCAGAGCGACGACGCGATCATGACCGGCGCCGAATCTCAGCCTTTCAACGCCAACCGGATGAACCGCCTCCGCGGCGAGACGCCGATCGGGATCCGCGCGCTTCGCCATGAAGGCGCGCCCGCGCCGGCCGTTGAAGGGATGGCGCCGCCGCTGACCGCCGAATGCGGCGCCGGCCGCGCCTGCGCCCCCGCGGCCGCCCCGCCCGGGGCTGTCGGGCGCGCCCGCCCGATCGGGGTCTTCTCGCGGAACCGGGAGACCGATCCGAGCTCCTCTTTCTCCGCGCATGGTTAGCCCATGAGCTTTCCAGGCGTCATCTTCGCCGACCGTCGGACGCCGCCGACGCTCCTCACGCTGATCCTTCTGACCTCCGTCAGCTCGCTGACGATGAACGCGTTCATCGCGTCGTTGCCGGCGCTGGCGGACGATCTCGGAACCTCATACGCCTTCATACAGCTCGCGGTGTCCGGCTATCTGGGCATGACCGCGCTCATGCAGCTCGCCATCGGGCCGCTTTCGGACCGGTACGGGCGGCGACCGGTGATCCTCGTGTCGCTCGTGATCTTCACATTTGCGTCGATCGGCTGCGTCCTCGCCACCGACGCCGTCACGTTCATGATCTTCAGAATGACGCAGGCCGCCATCGCGACCGGGATCGCCCTGTCGCGCGCGATCGTGCGGGATCTTCTGCCGGCGGAGGAATCGGCCTCGATGATCGGCTACATGACGGCGGCGGTGGCGCTCGTGCCGATGATGGGGCCGATGTTCGGCGGGGCGATGGAGGAGGCGTTCGGCTGGCGCTCCACTTTCTGGGCCTTCGTCGTGCTCGGCGGCGTCGTGCTGGTCGTCTGCTGGCTCGACCTTGGCGAGACGCATCACAACCGCGCCTCCAGCTTCACGAAACAACTCGGCGCCTACCCGGATCTTCTGCGCGCGCGCCGGTTCTGGGGCTACACCATGACGGCGGCCTTCGCCTCCGGCTCCTTCTTCGCCCTGCTCGGCGGCGGCCCTTATGTGGCGCGAGAGATCTTCGGCCAGAGCCCGGCCGCGACCGGGCTTTATCTCGGCATGCTCGCGTTCGGCTACATGCTGGGCAATCTGGTGACCGGCCGATATGCGCAGGAGATCGGCATCAACCGGCTGATGTTCATCGGGTGTCTGATCGCGTCAACCGGCATCGGCGTCGGGCTGCTCGTGGATCTGTTTGTCGTTCAGCACCCGCTGGCGGTGTTCGGTTTTTGCGTCTTCATCGGCCTTGGCAACGGCCTGACGATGCCGACCGCCACCACCGGGCTTCTCTCGATCAGGCCCGGCCTCGCGGGGAGCGCGTCAGGGCTGGGCGGCGCGATGATGATCGGCGGCGGGGCCGCGGTTTCCGCGGTCGCCGGCGCGATCCTCAGCCCCGAAAGCGGCGCGTCGCCGCTTCTCATGCTGATGTTCGCCACCGCGGTTCTATCCGCGCTCACCTCGCTTTACGTCATCCGCCGGTCGAAGAGCGTCGCCGCGCATCACGGCTCATAGCCGCCCAACTCGCAGACCACGCGCCATTCCTCCGCCGTCACCGGCTGCACGGAAAGGCGGGAGTTGTTGACCAGAACCATGTCCTTCAGCCGCTCATCCGCCTTGCACATCTCCAGCGTGACCGGCTTCGGCATCGGCGCGACGGCGCGGATATGAACGCATTCCCAGCGCGGATCGTCGGTGGTCGAATCCGGCGCGCTCGGCGCCGAGACCTCGACCACGCCGACCACGCTCTTCTCGTCGATCGAATGATAGAAAAACCCGAGATCGCCAACCTTCATCGCCCGCATGTTGTTGCGGGCCTGATAGTTCCGGACACCGTCCCATTCCTCGCCCGCGGCGCCCTTCGCGACCTGGTCATCCCAGCTCCAGGCGCCAGGTTCGGACTTGAATAGCCAGTAGGCCATGAAGAGGCTCCCTTCCGTCACCGCAAACCAGCCTCCGTTCTAGCCGCCGCCTCTCCGGAAATCCATCGCGCCCGGGCCGGGCGGCCGGGCCGCGGGGCTACGGATCGGGGGCGATGAAGGAGGGCGTTATTCCGGCGCGCGCGCAGGCGGCGTCGATATCCTCTCCCTTCAGCGCGCCATGGCCGGTGATCAGCACCGAGCCGAGGCCAAGCGCGGAAGCGCCCAGAATATCGGTGTGAAGCGTATCGCCGACCATCGCGACGCGGGCCGGCGCCGCCTCGGGGGCCCGGGCCAGCGCCGTGTGGAAGACCCGCCCGAACGGCTTGCCGAAGAACACCGGCGCCACGCCCTCGATCCGGGCGAGCCGGTGCGCGAAATACCCCGGCTCGCGCGAGAGCCCGAATTCGCGCGGCGCGACGATATCCGGATTGCCGACCATGACCGGGCGCGGCGCGCGCGCGAGCGTCGCCTCCAGCAGGCTCTGCCGCGCCTCGGTCCAGTCTCCGGAGCCGAGCAGGACAAACCCCTCGGCGCGCTCATAGGCCTCCGCATCCTCCGCCAGAAACTCGAAATCGAGATCCTCCAGCTCCTCGTCGCCATAGACCGCCGGCGCCATCACGCCCCAACGGCGCCGCGGCTCCGTCCTCAACGCGCCTAGCAGCACCTCGCGGCTGGAGATCACATCCGTCTCCGCAAAGGAGAAGCCAAGCCGCGCATAGCGCTCCATCAGGAGCCGCTTCGGATAACTCGCCGCGTTGGTGACGACCATGACGCGCTTTCCCGCCGCCCGAAGCGCGTCGATCCTCTCCGCCGCGCCGCTGATCGCGGTGTCGCCGACATTCAGCACGCCGAACGCGTCGAGCAGGAAGACGTCGAATTGGCCGGTCAGATCCGCAAGCGTCCGCACCCGCACGGACGGAGAGCCGGGCCGCGCCGACGGCAACCGGCCACGAACGGCTTCATAGGCGTCGAACGCCCAGGACGCGTCGATCCGGGCCTCCATCAGACAGGCGCCGCGCGCCGCGGACACGCGCCGGCCCGACACTGCGCGCCGCGAGGGGCGGCCGGGCGGTCAATGCGAAAATTCATCGAAACATTCAGCACGCGTCACCTGTCCAGGTCGTTGATCAGCCGCGTCTCAAGCAATTGCCCGCTCCGATGCAGGATCGGGTAGGCGACGACCGCGATCTGGCCGTTCATATCGGTGATGGCGCGCAGAGTCTCCAGATGGATGTTGCTGGAGTCGAAGCTGACCGCGGCGCCGGCGCCGAGCCGCTTCAGGTGCTTTTTCCGGCTTGCGCGCTCCTTCCGGGCCATCTCGCTTTTCTCCTCCAGCAGCAGGCGCGCGCTCTCAATATCGTCGGAGACCAGCACGTTCGCGGCGAGGTCCATGTTGGCGAGCAGCTTCTCGTGCATCGCGACCAGCTCCGCATTCCCCGCCGCCGAGAAGCGGATCCCCTTCTGGGCCTTCTTCAACGCCAGCGGCAGCAGCTGCTTGACGACGATATCGCCCGCGGATTCAAGCGTGATCGCATATTCCGTCAACTCCCGCGCGCGCCGCGCGTCCTCCTTCTTCATCGCCGGCTGATTCAGCATCGCGGCCGCGTAATGGCGGATTCCGTCCAGCGCGGAATCCACGAAATCGTCCTGCCGCGCGATCTGGCGCGCCAGCGCCTTGTCACCCGTCTCATAGACCTGCATCACCGGCTCCGCCATCGTCCGCACGAGTTGCGCCATCCGCATCACTTCGCGCCGCAGGCTGGCGAGGGCGAGCCCAGGCGTCTCGAGAGCCGCTTCGTCGAGCACCGATCTCCTCTCCGACGGCGTCTCGACCTGGGCGGTCGGCGCGTCTGGGAGCAGGCGGGCCAAAGGCGCCTCGAACAGCCGGCAAAACGGCAGAAAACCCAGCAACATCAAATTGAACGCGATATGAATGGTGACGATGGCCTGCCCCGCGCCGACCGCGCTCAGATGGGTCAGAACCGGAAGTGTGTTGACCACAAGAACCGCGGCCATCGCGCACGCGCCCTTGATCGCGAAATTGGCGACCAGCGGCCGGCGCGCGACGCGCGGCATGCCCCGCGTCAACCAGAGCGGAAGCAGCGCGCCGCCGAGATTGGCGCCGAGCACCAGCGAGGCTCCGGCGAGAACCGGCAGCGCGTCGATCGCGACGAGGGTGACGCACACCAGAATCGCGGCGACGCTGGAATGCATGACGAAGGCGAGCGCGGCCCCGACGATGAACGCGGTCACGAAATCATATTCGAGATAGCCCGCAATCGCGGGGAGGAAGGCGCTCTCGCGGATCGGATCCATCGCCTGACGCAGAAAGCCGAGCGAGATCAGGATGAACGCGATCCCGAGCACGATCCGCCCCGCATGCTTCACCACGCGCCGTTCAGCGTTCAGGAACAGACCGCCGCCAATGGCCAGCAAGACCGGCTCCAGCCATTCGTACCTGAAGGACAGAACCTGGATCAGGAGCGCGGACCCGAGATCCGCGCCGAGCATCGCCGGCAACCCGGTGGCGAAACCGATCGCGCCGACGCTGGCGAATCCCGCCACCAGAAGCGCGACCGCCGCCGAGCTTTGCAGGATGACGGCGAGAACCAGTCCGGTGGCCGCCGCCCGGAGCGGCCCGCCGGCCGCCGTGACCACACGCCGGAAAGAGGCGCCGAACGCCCGCTCGATGCCGGTGCGAACCATGCGCACGGCGTAGAGCAGCAACATCGTCGCACCGAGGATCTGGCTCAGGAACGCGAGGATCACCATTGCAGCCGAAACTCCATCGCCGACGCGCACGGATCAGCGGCGGCGCCCCCGCGCGGCGCCGCCCCACCCCGGATTTTCATGGCGCGCGGCGCTGCGAGCGACCATCTCGTCATTCCGACTGCCCATTTCAAGAAAATGATGCTTTAATGTCATCTTAGTGTAACATATACCGTCTAAACGAAAAGAATAATGATCGTTTGAGAGCCATCATGCTGACCAAGACCGGTTTGAGGCAGCACCAGATCGTCGAGCGGACGCGGCTCCGCAGAGCCGTCACCATCGAGGATCTGGCGGCGGAGTTCGGGGTCTCGATGCAAACGATCCGCCGCGACATCAATGCGCTTTGCGCCGCCAACATCCTGCGACGCAAACACGGCGGGGCGGAGCTGATCGAGCAGCCGGTCAACACCGCGTACGACGTCCGCCGCGTCATCAACGCCGCGGCGAAAGACGCGATCGCGCGCGCCGCCGGAGCGATGATCCCGGACGGCGCGACGGTTTTCATCTCGGTCGGAACCACGCCCGCGCTCGTCGCCCGCGCGCTCCGCATCAGAAAGAACCTCACCATCGTCACCAACAACATGAACGCCGCCATGGCGCTGACCGGGGAGACCTCCAATCGCATCATTCTGCCCGGCGGCGAGATGCGCCTGCCCGACCGGGATTTCCTTGGCGTCCAGGCCACCGAGATCTTCGGGCGTTACCGCGCGGATTTCGGCGTCTACGGCGTTGGGGGCGTCGACACGGACGGCAGCCTGCTCGACTTCCATCAGGAGGAGGTGCAGGCGCGCGAAGCGATCCGGCGGAACGCCCGCGTCGCGATCCTCGTCGCCGACAGCTCCAAGTTCGGGCGGCCGGCGCCGGCGCTCGGCGGCATGATCGACGAGGCGGACCATGTCTTGACCGAGACCCGCCCCGGCCCCGGCTACGCCGAGATTCTCGACCGGATCGCGGGCCGCCTCCACATCGCCGAGGAGGTGGCGGCATGACCGGCGCCCCCTTCGTCAGCCTCGCCAACGTCACCCGGAAGTGGAATGGTCAACTCGGGGTCGAAGACATCAATCTCGACATCGCCGAGGGCGCCTTCGTCGCGCTTCTCGGCCCGTCCGGTTGCGGAAAATCGACGACGCTGCGCCTTCTCGCCGGGCTCGAGACGCCGGATGAAGGAGAGATCCGCATCGCCGGCGTCGATGTCACCGCCAGCCCGGCGTCGAAGCGCAACCTCTCGATGGTGTTCCAGTCCTACGCGCTCTTCCCGCATCTGAACGTGGAGGAGAACATCCTCTTCGGCCTCAAGGTGCGCGGCGTTCCCGCGCCGGAGCGGCGGAAGAAGCTCGCGCGGGCGCTTGAGATGACCGGCCTTCTCGGGCTGGAGCGCCGCAAACCGGGGGAGATTTCCGGCGGGCAGCGCCAGCGGGTCGCGCTCGCGCGCGCCATCGTCGCCGGGCATCCGCTCTGCCTGATGGACGAGCCGCTCTCCAATCTCGACGCCAAGCTCCGCAATTCGGTCCGCAAGGACATCAAGCGCCTCCAGCGCGACCTCGGCATAACCGTGCTCTACGTCACCCACGATCAGACCGAGGCGCTGAGCATGGCCGACACCGTCGTGCTGATGAAGGATGGGCGGATCGAGCAGGCCGGCCCGCCGGCGGCGCTGTACGAGCGGCCGGCCAGCACGTTCGTCGCCAACTTCATCGGCAGCCCGCCGATGGCGCTGATCGACGGCGACGCGCTCCCCGAGCACGCCCATCTCGGCGCGGGCCGGGCGCTGACCTTCGGCGTTCGCCCTGAGCATCTTCATATCGCCGAGGCGGGCGAGCGCGCGCTCGAAGCCATTGTCGAAGAATCCGAATATATGGGCGCGGAGACGTACCTTTCCTTTCGTCACGAGCGCGCGGAGGGCCTCACCGTGCGGCTCCCCGGCGAGGTTCGGGCGCAGCGGGGAGAGCGGATGCGGCTCGGCTTCTCGCCGGACGATCTTCATCTCTTCGATCGCGAAACCGGGCGAAGGTTCGAACCCGCGACGACTCCATCCTCCGGCGACTCGCCCCCGCGGCGCCGCCGGTCCGATCGCTGAAGAGCGTGACACTGCACCGCAGATTTATTGGCCCCAGATGAAACAGGAAACGCCATGATCACGTCACTCCTGAAATCCCCCGTCCTCCGATCCTCCGTCCTCGCAGGCGGACTCGCGGCGATGGCCTCGCCGGCCTTCGCGAAGACCGAACTCACGATGTATTACCCGATCGCCGTCGGCGGCGCGCTGACCGAGGTCGTCGACGGCATCGTCGCCGATTTCGAGGCCGAAAATCCGGATATCGACGTCACCGCGATCTACGCCGGCAATTATGACGACACCCGCGTGCGCGCCCTCTCGGCGATCGGATCCGGCGAGCCGGCCCAGCTCGCGGTGATGTTCTCGATCGACGTCTACGATCTGATCGAGCAGGATCTGATCGCGCCGTTCGACGATGTGATCTCGACCGATGAAGAGAAGGCGTGGCTGAACAGCTTCTATCCGGCGCTGATGGAGAACAGCCGGGTCGAGGGCAAGACCTGGGGCGTTCCGTTCCAGCGCTCGACCATCGTCGCCTATTACAACAAGGACATGTTCGAGGCCGCCGGTCTCGATCCGGAAAAGGCCCCCGCCACGTGGAGCGAGATGGTCGAGATGGGCAAGGCGCTGACCAGGGATGGCGTGTACGGCCTGATGATCCCCTCCACCGGATATCCCTACTGGATGTTCCAGGCGCTCGCGATCCAGAATGGCGAGGAGCTGATGTCCGACGACGGGCTTCACACCTATTTCGACAAACCCGAAGTGGTTGAAGCGCTGGAGTTCTGGAAGTCGCTCTCGGTCGAGCACGGGATCATGCCGGAAGGCGCGGTCGAATGGGGCACGCTCCGCCAGGCGTTCCTCGAAGGGCAGACCGCGATGATGTGGCATTCGACAGGCAACCTCACCGCCGTGAAGAACGAGGCGAAGTTCGATTTCGGCGTCGCCACCTTGCCGGCGCGCGTCCGGAAGGGCTCGCCGACGGGCGGCGGCAACTTCTACCTCTTCAAGGACTCGACCGACGAGGAGAAGGCGGCGGCGCTGAAGCTGATCCGCTTCATGACCTCGCCGGAGCAGGCCGCCGCATGGTCGATCGCGACCGGCTATATGGGCGTCAGCCCCGCCGCCTACGAGACCCCGGCCCTGAAGGCTTATGGCGAAGAGTTTCCGCAGGCGCTGGTCGCGCGCGATCAGCTTGAGGTCGCGGTCGCGGAATTCTCGACCTTCGAGACGGCGCGGGTCCGCGACGGGCTGAACAACGCGATCCAGTCCGCGCTCACCGGCGCGAAGGAGCCCGAGGCGGCGCTGGCCGAGGCGCAGGCGGCCGCGGAGCGGCTTCTGAAGCCCTATCGCTAAGAGCCGACAAGACCAGCGCGGCGCCGGCCTTGCCCGGCGCCGCCTTCTTTCCGAGAGACCGCGATGAACGAGCACGCCAGACTGGAGCGCAGACGCCGGATCATCAACGGCTGGCTTCTGCTGTCGCCGGCGATCTTCCTGCTCTCCCTCTTCGCCTTCATCCCTTCGGTCGCGACGGTCTGGGCGAGCCTCTTCTCCCGCGGCACGCGCCGGAATCCGTCCGAATTCATCGGCGGAGGAAACTACGCCGACCTCTTCAACGACCCGACATTCTGGCTCGTGGTGAAGAACAACCTTCTCTACGCCGGCGTCACCATTCCCGTTTCAATCCTCATCGCGCTCTCGATGGCGCTCTGGGCCAACTCGAAACTCCCGGCGAGGGGTTTTGTGCGCACCGCCTATTTCACACCGACCGTGCTCCCGATGATCGCGGCCGCCAATCTCTGGCTTTTCTTCTATACGCCGGGCCTCGGCGTTCTGGACCAGATCGGCGCGCTGTTCGGCTTCGCTCCGGTCAACTGGCTCGGCCAGCCGGAGACCGCGCTCTGGGCGGTCATCATCGTCACCATCTGGAAGGAGAGCGGCTTCTTCATGATCTTCTACCTCGCCGCGCTTCAGACCATCCCGCCCGACCTGAAGGAGGCGGCGGACATCGAAGGCGCGAGCCGCTGGACCTACACCCGCCGGATCGTGCTGCCGCTTCTGGCGCCGACCACGCTCTTCGTGATGGTGAACGCGCTGATCAATTCGGTGAAGCTGATCGACCATCTCTTCATCCTCACCAAGGGCGGCCCTTCGGACGCCTCGAAACTGATCCTCTACTACATCTGGGAGATGGCCTTCGCCTATTTCGACGCGCCGCACGCCGCCGCCATGACCGTCCTGGTGCTTCTGGTCCTCGGCGTGATCGCCGCGATCCAGTTCACGATCCTTGACCGCCGGACGCATTACAGATGAGCGCGCGAAAACCGCCCTTCCCGCTTTCGCGGCTGCTCGACACGATCGGCGCGTGGGCGCTCGCCGTCATCTGGGTCGCGCCGCTGATCTTCGCCTTCTGGGCGGCGTTCCACAGCACGTCCGACGCGGTGAATTTCAATCTGGGCTCGTCCTGGACGCTGGACAATTTTCGGACGGCCTGGAGCGGCGCGCCCTGGCTGCGCTATTTCCTGAACACGTTTCTTCTCGTCAGCCTCGTTCTGGCCGGGCAGCTCGTCATCACCACCCTCGCCGGCTACGCGTTCGCGCAGTTCACCTTTCCGGGGCGGGATATCGTGTTCATTCTCGTTCTTCTTCAGCTCTTCATTCTGCCTGAGGTGTTGATCGTGGAGAATTACGCCATGGTCTCCCGGCTCGGCCTGTTCGATACGATCCTCGGCATCGGCGCGCCCTACATGGCCAGCGCGTTCGGCATCTTCCTCATGCGGCAGGCGTTCAAATCCGTGCCGAAAGAGTTGGACGAAGCCGCGCGGATCGAAGGGTGCGGCTGGTTCGGCGTGCTCTGGCGCGTCTATGTTCCGGCGGCGCGGCCGACCTATCTCGCCTATGCGCTGGTCTCGGTGGCGACGCACTGGAACAATTTTCTCTGGCCGCTGATCATCACCAATTCAGAGGCGACCAGGCCGCTGACGGTCGGCCTGTCGATCTTCGCCGCGCCCGAAAGCGGGGTGAACATCTCGGTGATCTCCGCCGCGACGATGTTGACCGTCGCGCCGCTCCTGATCGCGTTTCTGATTTTCCAGCGCCAGTTCGTGCAAGCGTTCCTTCGCGCCGGCATCCGCTAACCGGATGGTCGGCCAGGCGCTGGCCGGCCGACCTCTTTGCGCGACGGCGGCGCCAGGCGTCAGGCGTCAGGCCCGGTTCGGAGCCACCACCATGACCATCTGCCGCCCTTCCATCCTGGGCATGCTTTCGACCTTGGCGGCGCCTTCGACCTCGCCGGCGATCTTTTTCAGAAGATCGCGCCCGATTTCCTGATGCGCCATTTCGCGGCCGCGGAACCGCAGCGTCACCTTGACCTTGTCGCCATCTTCCAGAAACCGGGTCACGTTCCGCATCTTCACGTCATAATCATGCGTGTCGATATTCGGCCGGAACTTGACTTCCTTGACCTCGATGACGCGCTGCTTCTTCTTCGCCTCGGCCGCTTTTTTCTGGTTTTCGTATTTGAACTTGCCGACATCCATGATCTTGCAGACCGGAGGATTGGCGTTCGGCGAGATCTCGACGACGTCGAGGCCGACCTCCTCCGCCATGGCGATGGCGTGCGCCGGCGTCACCACGCCATGGTTATCGCCATTCTCATCGATGAGGCGAATTTCAGGAACGCGGATCATCCCGTTCACGCGCGGTCCAGTGTCGCGCGTCGGCGGGGCATTGTGCGGTCTGCGAGCTATGGTTCAGTTCCTTTATAGTTTCAACGGACGGCGGCGCGCCCGATCTTCGGGCGGCGCGCATGCGCCGAAGATAATACACCTTCGCTCCGGCGCAATGATTCGCGCGATTCGACGCGCAGAATCAGCGGTTTTTCAGAGTCAGGGCGGTCTCGGTGATGAATTTTCCGAATTCATCGGCGAACTCCGGCCGACCGAGCGCGAACGCCACCGTGGCCTCAAGATAGCCGAGTTTGGAGCCGCAATCAAACCGCGTGCCCTCGAACCGGAGCCCATGGACCGGCCGGCCGACCTTGATCTCTTCGGCGATGGCGTCGGTGAGTTGAATCTCCCCCCCCGCCCCGGCCTTCAACGCGGAGAGGTTGCGCATGATGCGCGGGCTCAGGATATATCGGCCGATCACCGCGAGATTGGACGGCGCGACCTCCGGCGCCGGCTTTTCGACGATGCCCTTCATTTCGATCAGATCGCTGTCGTCCTTCACCGGGTCGATCACGCCGTAGCTTGAAACCTGATCGGGTCCGACCTCCATCACGGCGACGACATTGCCGCCAATCCTCTCGTAAACATCGACCATCTGCTTCAGGCAGGGCGTCTCCGATTCGATCACGTCGTCCGGCAGGATCACCGCGAACGGCTCGTCGCCGACCAGTTGCCGCGCGCACCACACCGCGTGGCCGAGGCCCAGCGCCTCCTGCTGGCGAATATAGCTGATCGCGCCGGAGGGCATGTCCGCCGGCTTGATCAAGTCCAGCAGGTCGGGTTTGTTCTTTTCGCGCAGCGCGCGCACCAGTTCGGGCGCGCTGTCGAAATAATTCTCCAGCGCCGATTTTCCTTTCGCCGTCACGAAAATGAAATCGGTGATCCCGGCCGCGCGCGCCTCGTCGATCGCATATTGGATCAACGGCTTGTCGACGAGAGGCAGAACCTCCTTCGGAACCGCCTTGGTCGCGGGAAGAAAGCGCGTGCCGAGACCGGCGACGGGAAAGACGGCTTTACGGACTATCGGCATCTTCGCTTCTCCTGTTGCCGCCCGTATGTAACCGGATGATCGTTAAAATCCAATCGCAAGCAGCGGCGCGGCTTGCGAAAAACCGTCCGGGCGAGTCAGATCGGCCAGATCTGACAGGAGAGAAACGCAAAATGATCGACCACTCCGAGGACCGGGCGCTGCTTCAGGCGCTTTTCGCCGCCGCCATCGCCGCCGCCGCGCCCGCGCGGTTGATCGGCGCGCATCTTCCGGCCCCGCCCAGGGGCCGACTGCTCGTCATCGGCGCAGGCAAGGCCGCGGCGGCGATGGCGGCGGCGTTGGAGACGGAATGGGCGGCGCGCGGGCGCGCCCCCGAGCCCGAGGGCCTGGTGATCACGCGCTATGGCCACGGCGCGCCGACGCGGCGCATCGAAGTGGTCGAGGCCGCGCACCCCGAGCCGGACGAGGCGGGCCGCGCCGCCGCGGCGCGCATCCTGGACCTGGTGAAAGGCGCGGGCGCCGACGATCTCGTCGTCGCGCTGATCTCGGGCGGCGGCTCCGCGCTTCTGACCATGCCGGCGCCCGGGGTCTCCTTCCGGGAAAAGCAGGAGTTGACGCGGGCGCTCCTCGCCTCGGGCGCGCCGATCGACGAGATGAACACGGTGAGAAAGCACCTCTCCGCGATCAAGGGCGGGCGGTTGGCGCTGGCGGCGCATCCGGCGCCGATCCTGACGCTGGCGATCTCGGACGTGCCGGGGGACTCCCCTTCCGTGATCGCGTCCGGGCCGACGGTGGCGGACGCCACCACCTTCGCCGACGCCCGCGCCATCCTCGCAAAGCGCGGCGTGACGCCCGCGCCCTCGATCGCCGCGCATCTGGCGGCCGCCGCCGAGGAGACGCCGAAGCCGGGCGACCCGCGCCTCGCGAACGCCGAATTCCGCCTGATCGGCGCGCCGATGATGTCTCTGGAGGCGGCGGCCGCGGCCGCGCGGGCCGCCGGCGTCGAGCCCGTGATTCTCGGCGACGCGCTCGAAGGCGAGGCGCGGGAACTCGGCGCGGAGATGGCGGCCCGCGCGTTGGCGGCGCGCGGGCCTCTCGTGCTTCTCTCCGGCGGCGAGACCGTGGTGACCTTGGGCGCGGGCGAGCGCCCGAAGGGGCGCGGCGGGCGCAACGTGGAGTTTCTGCTGGGGATGGCGGCGGCGCTGAACGGCGCGCCGGGGATCTCGGCCATCGCCGGCGACACCGACGGCGTCGACGGGATGGAGGAGGTCGCAGGCGCGATCATCGACCCGGAGACGCCCGCCCGCGCCGCGGCCGCCGGGGTCTCGCTCGAGGGCGCGCTCCGCGCCCATGACGGGCACGGGTTCTTCGCCGCGACCGGCGATCAGGTGATCACCGGCCCGACGCTGACCAATGTGAACGATTTTCGCGCCGTTCTGGTGCGGCGCGCCTGAGCCGGCGCGCCCTGCGGCTCATTCAGCGACGCTGAGCACGCCGCGGTCGATCTGATCCTGCTCGATCGATTCGAAGAGGGCGCGGAAATTGCCCTCCCCGAACCCGTCGTCGCCCTTCCTCTGGATGAACTCGAAGAAGATCGGCCCGACCACGGTTTTCGAGAAGATCTGCAGCAGGATCCGCGTCATCCCGCCATCGACGACGCCTTCGCCGTCGATCAGGATGCCGTGCTTCTTCATCCGCTCGATCGGCTCCTCATGGCCGGCCACGCGCTTGTGGCTCATGTCGTAATAGACATCCGGCGGCGGCGGCATGAACTCCAGCCCGTTGGCCGCGAGCGCATCGACCGACGCATAGATGTCGTTGGTCGCGACGGCGATGTGCTGGATGCCCTCGCCATTGTATTCACGCAGATATTCCTCGATCTGGCTGGTCTCGTCGGCGCTCTCGTTGATCGGTATGCGGATCTTGCCGCAGGGCGAGGTCAGCGCGCGCGAGGTGAGCCCGGTCATCTTCCCCTTGATGTCGAAGAAGCGGATCTCCTTGAAATTGAAGATGCCGGAATAGAACCGGTACCACTTGTCCATGTTGCCGCGATGAACGTTGTGGGTGAGATGGTCGATATAGAAGAAGCCGAGGCCCTCCGGCTTCGGGTCGGTCTCGCCGGTCCAGTCATAATCGTTCATGTAGGGCGAGCCGCCGTCGCGGGCGATGAAATAGAGCAGCGAGCCGCCGATGCCGAGGATCGCCGGCGCGTCGATCACCTTGTCGGCGCCGTCATAGCCCTTCGCGCCCTTGGCGACGGCGTGCTCAAAGGCCTGCTGCGGGTCGACCACGCGCCAGGCCATCGAGGCGGCGCAGGGGCCGTGCGCCTTCACGAAATCGGCGGCGAAATCGCCCGGCTCGGCGTTGACCAGATAATTGATGTCGCCCTGCCGATAGAGCGTCACGTCCTTCGTGCGGTGCTTCGCGACCGCGGTGTAGCCCATCATGCGGAAAAGCGTGTGCAGCGCCTCCGGCTCCGGATGCGCGAATTCGACGAACTCGAATCCGTCGGCGCCGGCGGGGTTGGCGGCGCTGATCGTGGCCGGGGCGGCGTCATGCGGGAACGGTCCCATCGCTGCGACTCCCTTTTGATTAATTTCCATGAGATATTATGCCTGGTCGCACGAGAAATTCGTGTATTGTCATCTTGATGCCGCCCCACCACGCATGATTATCGCAACGATGGCCTCATAGGCGCGAAGAATGGACCTTGACCGATTCGACCGTGGAATTCTCGCGGCGCTGCAGGACGACGCGAGCCTGACCACCGCCGCGCTGGCCGAGGCGGTCGCGCTCTCCCCCTCGCAATGCTCACGCCGACGCATCGCTCTGGAGAAGGCGGGGCTGATCACCGGCTATCGGGCCGAGTTGAACGCCACGTCGCTCGGCTACACGGTCGAGGCGTTCAGCCGGGTCACGCTCGCCGCGCAATCCGAAAGCATGGTCGACGAGATCGCGGCGTTCTTCAACGCGCTGCCCGAGGTCAGGATGGCCTACACGTTGACCGGAGACGCGGACTACCTGCTGCATATCCACGTCCGCTCGCTGGACGAGTTGGCGAACTTCGTCCATCGGCGCCTGCTGCCGCATCCGATGGTGGCGCAGGTCCGCTCCGATATCGTCCTGCAACAAGTGGGACGGCGCAAAGGCGTTCCGCTTTGACCGGCCGGCCCCAGGCGAAATCCGGAGCCATCGACGCGAATTGAAGGCGGGAAGGTCTACGCAAACGCGAATTTTCCGCTAAGGTGCGGGAATATTCATCCGATCCGGCCCCGGCTTATCCAGCCGACGAGCCGGTGAACGCGAAGAGGGGGAAACATGACCAAAGCATCTGATCTGTTCATCGAATGCCTTGAGGCGGAGGACTGCGAGTATATTTTCGGCGTCCCGGGGGAGGAGAATCTCGACTTTCTCGACAGCCTCTCGCGATCGGACAAGATCCGTTTCATCCTGACTCGCCATGAACAGGGGGCGGGGTTCATCGCCGCGGTCTATGGCCGGTTGACCGGCAAGACCGGCGTCTGCATCTCGACCCTCGGCCCCGGGGCCACCAACTTCACCACCGCGGCGGCCTACGCCCAACTCGGCGGAATGCCGATGATGATGATCACCGGGCAGAAGCCGGTGAAGAGATCGAAACAGGGCCGCTTCCAGATTCTCGACGTGGTCGAGATGATGGGACCGATCACGAAATACAGCCATCAGGTCGTCTCGGCTGACAACATTCCCTCGCGCGTCCGCGAAGCCTATCGGCTCGCCGAGGAGGAAAAACCCGGCGCGGTGCATATCGAACTGCCCGAAGACGTCGCCGACGAGAAGAGCGACCAGCGTCCGATCCCGAGATCGGCCGTGCGCCGCCCCGTCCCCGAACGGAAATCCATCATCCAGGCGCTGGAGAAGATCCACGCCGCGAAATCGCCGATCATCGTCATCGGCGCCGGCGGCAACCGCAAGATGACCTCGAAGATGCTGACGCGCTTCATCGACAAGACCGGCATCCCCTTCGTCACCACGCAACTCGGTAAGGGCGTGGTCGATGAACGGCACGAGCTTTTCATGGGGTGCGCCGCGCTCTCCGCCGGCGATTTCGTGCATCGGGCGATCGACGGCGCCGACCTGATCATCAATATCGGCCATGACGTGATCGAGAAGCCGCCCTTCTTCATGAAACCCGGCGGCGCCGAGGTGATCCATGTCTCCTACAACACCGCCGAGGTCGATCCGGTCTATTTCCCGCAGGTGGAGGTGGTCGGCGATATCGGCAACGCGGTCTGGCAACTGAAGAACGGGGTCAGAAAGAAGAGCGAAGCGAACTGGGATTTCTCGTGGATGATGGAGGTCAAGAAACATCACGACGCGCAGATCCTCGAAGGCGCGGACGACATGCGCTTCCCGCTCTACCCCCAACACGTGGTCTCGGTCGTTCGCGACGCCATGCCCGAGGATGGCATGATCTGCCTCGACAATGGCGTCTACAAGATCTGGTTCGCGCGGAATTACCGCGCGTATCAGCCGAACTCGGTCCTGCTCGACAACGCGCTGGCCTCGATGGGCGCGGGCCTGCCGTCCGCCATGGCGGCGCGCCTCGTCTATCCGGACAAGAAGGTGATGGCGATCTGCGGCGACGGCGGGTTCATGATGAACTCTCAGGAGCTGGAGACCGCGGTCCGGCTGAAGATGGACCTCGTCGTCCTGATCCTGAACGACAACTCCTACGGCATGATCCGCTGGAAACAGGCCAACATGGGATTCAAGGATTGGGGTCTTCAGTATGAGAACCCCGACTTCGTGAAATACGTGGAGAGTTACGGCGGCGTCGGCCACAAGGTCACGTCCGCGAAGGATCTGCCGAAAATCATCGAGCGCGCGCTCGCCACGCCCGGCGTCCATCTGATCGACTGCCCGGTGGACTACAGCGAGAACGACCAGATATTGAATACCGACATCAAGAAGCGGTCCGCCGCGATCTGACTTTTGACGGGAGGCGGCCCCGCGCCGCCTCCGCACATGCGAAACGGGAGACGACCCAAATGCCCGAACTCAAAGCGAAATATCCATATTACCTCAACAATGAGGCCGTTTTCGCGAACGACGACCTCGACGTGACCGATAAATTCTCCGGCGAAGTGGCGACGCGCTGCGCGCTCGCGGACAGCAACGCGATCGACGCCGGAATCGCCGGCGCGGCGGAGGCCGCCGACGCCATGGCGAAAATGCCCTCCTTCGCGCGGAAGGCGGTGCTGGAGCATTGCGTGAAGCGCTTCCGGGAGCGAGCGGACGAGCTCGCCTATTCATTGTGCGTCGAGGCCGGAAAACCGATCAACGACTCCAAGGGCGAAGTCACCCGTCTGATCGACACGTTCCAGATCGCGGCCGAGGAATCGACCCGCATCCGCGGCGAAATGCAGGCGCTGGACATTTCCCCCCGCGCCAAAGGCTATCAGGGCATGTGGAAGCGGGTGCCGATCGGTCCCTGCTCCTTCATCTCCCCGTTCAACTTCCCGTTGAATCTCGCCGCGCACAAGGTCGCGCCGGCGATCGCCGTCGGCTGCCCGTTCGTGATGAAGCCCGCATCGCGCACGCCGCTCGGCGCGCTGATCATCGGCGAGGTGCTGGCCGAGACCGACTTGCCGAAGGGCGCGTTCTCGATCCTTCCCTGCTCGCGGGACGGGGCGGATCTCTTCACCGTGGACGATCGGCTGAAGCTCCTCTCCTTCACCGGATCGCCCGCCGTCGGATGGGATCTCAAGGCGCGGAGCGGCAAGAAAAAGGTCGTGCTCGAGCTCGGCGGGAATGCGGCGGTGGTCGTGGATTCGGACACGCGCAACCTCGATGACGCGGTCGAGCGGATCATTTTCGGGGCGTTCTATCAGTCCGGCCAATCCTGCATCGGCGTGCAGCGGATCATGCTCCACGCCGACATCTATGACACCATGAAGGCGAAACTCGTCGCCAAGGCGAAAACACTTGTGTCGGGAGACCCGAAGGACCCCAAGACCTTCATCGGCCCCATGATCTCCGAAAAGGAGGCGGAACGCCTCCATGGCTGGATCCAGGAGGCGGTCGCCGCGGGCGGCTCCGTTCTCTGCGGCGGCAAGCGCGACGGCGCGATGCTGGAGGCCACGCTTCTTGAAAACGTGCCGGACGACCAGGCGCTGTCATGCGAGGAAGCCTTCGGCCCCGCCGCGATCCTGCAGAGGTTTACGACCTGGGACGAGGCCATCCGGATGGTCAACGATTCCCGCTTCGGTCTTCAGGCCGGCATTTTCACCCGCGATTACTACAAGATCCAGCAGGCATGGGATGAGATGGTCGTGGGCGGCGTCGTCGTCGGCGATATCCCGTCATATCGCGTCGACAACATGCCCTATGGCGGCGTGAAGGATTCAGGGCTCGGCCGCGAAGGCGTTCGCTTTGCGATGGAAGACATGACCGAGATCCGCAACCTCGTGGTTCGAACCCCTCCCGACTGACCCTCGGATCATGGCGCCGGCCCGCGAAAGCGGCGGCCGGCGGAGGAAAGATAAGCCCGTCCGCCCCCCTTCCCGCCGGGGGGCGCGTGGGCAAAGCGCAGGCCGGCGAAGGAAAGGAGCGCGCAGCTGATTCTCCGGTTCGCAAATGGTTAACGGATGAACTTCACTGCAACCGCAGCACCCGGACGGCCTGTCACATGCGATCTCTTAACCGTGATCCCGAAGGGCGGCCTGGCGGCGGAGCCTTCCATAACTGATTGAAATATCTCAAAAAATTCCGGCTGCAGCAGGCAATCGTTAAGATTTACCAATAATTCTTCACAAAATATCGTTTACCTCTCGTCAAACTTAATTACTCCTTGACCGACACGCCAGTTGCAATCATGGCGTGTCGCGGTCTCGCCAGTGCGGGCGAGAGCCGCAAGCCCAAAACAGGTTGCAATGGGGGATGGTGGCTATGTCCGATACAGATGTCCTGCCAGTAATAGATCTTGAACCATTGGGGACCGGCGATCGCGCGGCGATAAAACGTGTCGCTGATCAGATGGGGTCGGCCGCGCGCGAAGCCGGTTTCTTTTACGTCGCCAATCATGGCATCTCCCAATCGATGATCGAGAGCGCCTATGAGGCGGCGGAGGAATTCTTCGCCCAGCCCGATGAGGTGAAGCGCGGATATTATATCGGCGACAGCCTGAATCATCGCGGCTATGTGCCGTTCACCGAGAAGGGCGACTACGCCGACGAAGTGAACCGCAATTACGAGGCGTTCGACCTCGCCCTCGATCTGCCGCATGACGATCCCGACTATCTGGCGGGAAACCTGCTGCTCGGGCCGAATGTCTGGCCCGCCCTGCCTGGGTTCCGGGACCGGATCGGCGCGTATTACGCGGCGGTCTCCTCGGTCGGGTTGCGCATCTGCGCGGCGCTGGAGATGCATCTGGAACTGCCGACGGGCGAGTTGACGCGGCAGATGACGAAGCCGATCTCGCAACTGCGCCTGCTGCACTATGTGCGCGCCCGCACCACCACGCAGAAGAAGAGCGTCAACATGGGCGCGCACACCGATTATGAATGCCTGACATTGCTGCATCAGCGGCAAAAGGGCCTGCAGGTGATGACGCGGAATGATGAGTGGGTCGACGTGCCGGTGAAGCCGGAGGCCTTTATCATCAATATTGGCGACATGCTGGAGGCATGGACAAACGGCGCGTTCCGCTCGACGCCGCACCGAGTGCTGAACCTCAGCCCCGAACGCTTTTCAATGCCCTACTTCGTCGCCGCTAATTACGACGCCGTGATCAAGCCGTTTCCCAGCTTGATTTCGCCCAATAACCCTTCAAAGTACGAAGCGTTCAAAGCTGGATTACACTTGGAGCGTATGTTGTTAAGAGATTTTCCATATCTTCGCGAGCGCCGCGGCGAAAGGATCTGGTCCGCGACCACGGATCAGACGGGGCCGGTTCAGAACCCTTTCGAAAAGCGAATGAACAGCGCCGGAGCGAATTGAGCGATGCCGTCGATGGATACGATACTTGTCGTGGCGCTCGCGGGGATTGCGCTCAGCGCCTCCCCGGGACCCTCGATGCTCTATGTGCTGTCGCGCAGCATCGGTCAGAGTCGGGCCGCGGGCCTCGCATCCGCGATCGGGCTCGGGCTCGGCGGCGTCATTCTCGCGCTGATCGCGGCGATCGGGCTTTCAGCGGTCTTCGTCCGGTCGGAAACGGCGTACCAGATAATTACGATCCTCGGCGCCGGCTACCTGATCTATCTCGGGATACAGATGATCCTCGCCCATCGCGGCGACGAGGCCGCGCACGCGGTGGAGGTCGCCCGGGTGGAGAAGCGCAGCTATGCGCGGATCATCTGGCAGGGGGTTCTGGTCGAGCTGCTGAATCCGAAGACGATCCTGTTTTTCATGGCCTTCATCCCGCCTTTCGTCGAGACGTCGAAGGGAGACATCGTCCTGCAGATGCTCGTTCTCGGCGTGCTGGTTCCGCTCACCGCCGTGCCATCGGACATCATCGTCGCGTTTGTCGGCGGTTCGCTGGCGGAGACCGTGAACGGCAACCGGTTGATCCGCCGCGGGCTCGCCTGGCTGGGCGGTCTCTTCCTGATCGGAATCGGCATCAGCCTCTTTTACTGATCCGGCTCACCGACCCGGGTCAGTTCAGCGGCCGCTCATAAAAGCGATAGGTCTTGGCGATCCGCGCGCCCAGCATTTCGATCATCTTCCGGATCGGCATGTTGTCTTCTAGGATCCAGCTGAACTCCAGTTCGCCGAATCCGCGCTCCATGTAGCGCTCCTCCGGCGAATAGATGAGCATCACCGGCGCGATGCTCGCGATCATCCCTTCGAGCCCGGGGAGCATGCCCATCAGCGGCACCCGCGCCCCGTGGATCCGTCCGCGTTTCAGCCGCCACATGAGGCGCAGAATATTGAACGGAAAGAGCCGGCCGCGAAAATCCCGAATCGCCTCGTTGATATCCGGCATCAATACGATGAATCCGATCGGAACGCCGTCAAGCTCGGCGATCCGGGTGAGCCCGGGGTCGATCAGCGGCTTCATCTCCTTCGCCATCGAGTCGATCTCGCCCTGAGTGAAGGGCACGAAGCCCCAGTTTTCCTTCCAGGCCTCATTGAAGATATGGGCGATGGTCTCCACCTCCGCGTCCCATCGCCCAAGATCGACGGGGCGCATCCTGAGCCCTTTCGGCGCCTGCCGGACCAGACGCCGCGGCCGGTCCGGCAACCCTTGGGACGTGTCGAGCCGATAGGCGAAGGCGTCCCGCGCCTTGACGAGCCCGGCAGCCTCCACCATCGGGCCAAGCCAGCGCGGATCATGCGGCATGAGCAGAAAAGGCGGGCTATCGAAGCCATCCACCAGAAGCCCTGCCTCGTGATTGATGTTGAGGGTGTACGGCCCCCGCATCCAGCCCGCGCCCCTTTCGCGCAACCAGCGCTCCGCCGTATCGATCAGCGCGGAGACGACGCTCTGATCAGCCACGGCCGTCAACGCGCCGAAGAGCCCGCACACCCGGCCCTCGACCTTCGGCGACAGCCGATCGATCTGAGCGCTGATCCGGCCGACCGCGCGGCCCCCCTCCCATGCGAGGAAAAAGGCCGCCTCCCCATGAGCGAACCACGGGTTATGCTTCGGTGAGAAGAACTGCGCCCGCTCGAAATGCAGCGGCTCGACCCAATGCGGATCATCCCGGAGGATCTCACCCGGCAACCGGATGAACGTCTTCATCTCGGCCCGGCCGCGAACCTCGCGCACGTCGACTTCCCCCATCCAGGTCACTCCTCCAACGCAATCAACACATAGCCGCCGATCGCCGCAAACATCGCCGTCGCGCCGAACGCAGCGAGCAGCGGCGGCAGATTGCCGGTCTCTCCGAGCGCGGTCAGCATGCCGTCGAAAAGAAGAAACCCGAAACCGAGAACCACCGCCAACGCCGCGCGCTTCCCGAGCCCGCCGCCACGTCTCGTGCCGAAAGCCGCCGGCGCGGCGAGAAGGAACATCACCAGCGGCGCGAGAAGCGCCGCGTATCCCCGATAGACCCGAACCCGATAAAATTCCGCCGCCCGATTGCCGGCCCAGGCCCCGGTCAGGATCCGCTCCGCGACCCTGCCCGCCACGGCGCGAGACGGCGTAGAAAGCGCGCGCACGTTCGCGGGACGCAGGGGCGTCTCCCAGACCTCGCCATCGATCCGCGTCGATCCCGTTCCCCCCGGCACATGGCGCACCGCCCCTTCGAGCCGCCATCTTCCATCGATGAAACGCGCGGTCGCCGCGTTGACCCGCGCGGCGAGCCGGCCCTGTGCGTCCAACTCATACACCTCGATCCGGGAGATCAGATCGCCGCGCGGCGAAGACGCGCCGGCGTGGATCACGCTCGCCGACGTTCGCGCCCAAAACCCGCCCGCCTGATCCGCGGGCTGCGGATCCAGCCAGGTGAGGAGCCGCCCTTCGAGCACCGGAGCGATCCTGTCGCTGAGCGTATGAAGACAGAGGCCAAGCACGAGGCCGAGCGGCGCGAGCAGCAGCAGAAACCGGTATGTCGTCGCGCCGGAGGCGCGCAGCACGGTGAGTTCGCTCCGCCCCGAGAGACTGAGAAAGGCCAGCACCGGCCCCAGGATCAGCGCCACCGGCAGAACCGCGTTCAGGATGAGCGGCGTCCGGAGGCCAAGATAGCGGATCAGCCCGCCATCGTCGCGCTGCAGGACGACAGCCGCGCTCTCCACCAGATCAAGCGCGATCGCGAGCCCGGCGAGCGCCGCCGCGACCATGAGAATCCGCGTCAGGACCGCGCGGGTCAGATGAAGCGCCAGCGTCACGGGGCCGGCGCCCCGCGCGCACGCCGCGCCATATGGACGACGCCGCGAATGCAGCGGTCGATCACGACGAAGAACTTGCGGGCGAAATTGTCGGAGCCCTGACTGGCCGTCGTCGCATAGAGCCAGATGCCGAACGCGAAATAGATCGCGCAAATCCCCCAGAGCGACAGCGCCGGATCGACGGTTCCATTCGCCGCCATGCCCTCGACCGCCTTGGTCACGTTCTGAAAGACGACAAGAACGGCCATCGCGACCGCGACCCGCCGCCATACCGGCGAACGCTTGCCCGCCACCGCCAGCGGCACCGCGATCAGCGGCACGCCGAGAATCGCCAGCGCGCGGACAAGCCGGCCATAAAACTCCGCCGCATAGCGCGGATCATAGGGCGCGCCGTCAGCCCCTTTCAGCTTTCCCAAAAGCTCGGGTTGCGTCAATTCCCGCTCCGAGCCGCCGCGCGGCCGAAAAATCTCGTCGTCGAGGTCGAACTCGCGCTCCAGCATCAGACTGTCGAAACTGACGGAAACCTCGCCCTCATCGCGGCCGATGGAGACGGCGACGCCATTGATCAGCTGCAGCCGCAACGTCCGCGCCTCGACATTGGGGATCAGGACGCCGCGTTCGGCCGTCAGGATCTGTTCCGCGCCGCTCGGTTTCTTCTGCAACACGAACACCCGGTCGAGCCGCCTCCCGGTCGGATCGACCTCCTCGGCGGAGATCGTCATCCCGTCGCCCGCATCGATGAATGTTCCGGCCTCCACCCGCGCGTCCCAGGCGGCGTTCACCAGCTCATGCTTAACCGCTTGAAAAGCATAGCGTGAGTAAGGTTGCAAATAACCGAACAGAAGAAGCGATACGATGCCGAGAACCGCGCCGCACACGACGAAGATCGCGCCGATCCGGCGGATCGACCAACCGGCGCCCTCCATCGCGTCGAGCTCGTTCCCGGAACTCAGCGACGTCATCACCGCGATGATGCCGACAGCGAACGCGGCCGGAAGAGCGAGCCCGAGATAATGCGGCACAAGATTGAGCGTCATGGAGAGCACGAGCTCAAGCGGCGCCCCCTTGCCGGTCAGGAGCTCGAACAGCCTGAGCACCCGCTCCAGCAACAGGGCCGCGAGCGTCACCGCCAGCGCCGCGAGCATCGGCGTCGCCATCAGGCGAAGGAGATATGCGTCGATGGTGCTGAGACGCAGGCGCATCGGGCTCTCCGGCTCGGGGAGCGCCCGGGCAGGGCGCGCCGCCATCGCGCGCCCCGCCGGCGCGCTCAATGGGTTTAGTGAACCACAATGGATCCCGCAACCGCCCCGCGCGCAGGGGTCAGATCGAGAGCCTCTGGCGCATGCGCGACGACTCCCCTAAAGATTCTGATAAGCTGCCGGCTTTGGAGGAGTGGCGCCACAACGATATGGCCAAAGCCTTGAGGATGACCAACCGCCAGGACGAGCTGGAAGCCAGGCTCGCCGAGGTCGAGGACGCGCTTCTCGAGCGGGAGGAACTTTTTCGTGTCTTCAACAAATTCGCGGTCGACATCATGGCGATCGACGATGAGCAGGCGCTGATCTGGCATGTCGCGCGCGAAGTCGTCGGCAAGATGGGCTTCAACGATTGCGTGATCTACCTGACGGATCCGCTCGGAACCTATCTTCGGCAGGTCGCGGCGCTCGGCGCGAAAAACCCTGAAGGCTACGACATCATCAACTCGCTGCGGATCCGCATGGGCCAGGGCGTGACCGGCAGGGTGGCGGAGACCGGCAAGCCGATCATCATCGCCGATCTGTCGAAGGAGCCGTCCTACATCCCCGACCTGGAGCCCGCCCTGAGCGAAATCTGCGTGCCGATGTTGATCGACGGGAAAGTCGTCGGGGTGATCGACAGTGAAGAAACCATGGCGAATGTCTTCACTCAGAATCACCTCAGCATTCTCACCACCATCGCCGCGATCGCCAGCTCGAAGCTGAAGCTCATCCGGGAAGCGGAGGTCACCCGGAGACGCAACCTCGAGCTGGAGCGGACGCGTGAGCGCCTGGAGCGCGCGCGCAAGCAAGCCGAAAGCGCAAGCAGGGTGAAGAACGCGTTTCTCGCCACGCTCAGCCACGAATTGCGGACGCCGATGAACGGCGTGATCGGCATGGGGGAATTGCTGTCCCATACGGAGCTTTCCGATCGGCAGCGGAACTTCGTTCAGGTGTTGCTCGCCTCCGCGAAATCGATGACCGGGCTGATGGACGACCTTCTGGACGTCTCCATGATCGAAGCGGGGGAAATGCGCCTCCATATCGGCGACGTCGATCTCAACGTCATGGCCCAGACCCTGATCGACGCGATCGCGGCGATGGAGACGGCGAAAAATGTCCAGGTCACGCTCGATTTCGACGAGTCCGCGCGCGGGCGCTGGCGATGCGACGAAAAGAGAGTGCGCCAGATCCTGTCGAACCTCACCAACAACGCGGTCAAGTTCACCGACGAGGGCGTTGTCGCCGTCACGATCCGCGCCGAACCCGCCGGCGTGCGCTTCGAAGTCAAAGACAACGGGCCGGGCATACATGAAAGCCAGCTCACCCGGATTTTCGAGCGGTTCGAGCAGGCCGAGCAAACCGCGGCGCGGCGCCATGGCGGCGTCGGCATAGGGCTGAATATCTGCCGCCAGCTCGTCGCCTTGATGAAGGGGGAGATCGGCGTCGAGAGCGAAGAAGGCGAAGGCGCGCTCTTCTGGTTCACACTGCCGCTGGAGCGCGTTCAATCGCCGGAGGGAGACTGAAGCGGCCCCTGACCTCGAACGCGCCTCCCGCCGCCAGCGCCCGGCGAAGAATCTCGATGCGGTAGCCGCCGGACTCCGGCGCGATGCTGAGAAGGCGCCATTCGGCCGGCTCGACCCCGCGCCCCGGCGGCCCCGAAGCCGAGGGCGCGCCGAGAACCGGGACCCGCGCGCCGGCGCCGTCGATCCAGCTCAACTGGTTTCGGTGATTGTGGCCGTGCAGCACCAGCTCCGCGCCCTCCTCCGCGATCGCGGCGGCGACGGCCGCGCGGTCGCGGAGCGCCTTGCGCGGCCGGCTCATGTCCGTCGGCGGATGATGGATGAGGACAATGCGGCAAAGCCCCCGCGCCGCGCTCAGGCGCCGCCGGAGCGCCGCGATCTGGGCCGCCCCGGCTTCGCCCTGCGCGAAGAGAGGCGGCGTCGGGATCGCGGTGGAGACCCCGATCAGCGCGACCGGGCCGCGAACCCGCATCCAAGGCCAGCTTTCCGAGCCGTCATCGGCGTCGTCGCCGGCGGTGAAGGCCGCGAATGCGGCGGCGCAGGCCCCCTCCGCGCCCCGGGCCAGCGCTTCGTGGTTCCCCGGAACGAAGCTGATCGCGCCGCCGGGCCCGAACCCGCCGAGCCAGGCCGCGGCGGCGGCGAACTCTCGCTCCAGGCCGAAATTCACCACGTCCCCCGTCATCGCGACATGATCCGGCCGATGGGCGAGGATATCGGCCCGGAGCGCATCCGCGACCTCGCGCCGATGCAGCAAGCGCCGCTTCCGCGCCCAGTTCAGCGCGCTCAGCGCGCGCTTTCCGAAGAGTTCCGCCGCCCGGAATCGGCCATGAAGCGGCAGATGCGCGTCGGTGAAATGCGCGATGGTGAACCCGGTCATGCTCTTCGCCTCGCGTCGCCGTCTTGCGGGGCGCCAATGCAGCCGATAGGGGAGGTCGCGTCAATCCGCCGGGAGCGCGCATGCCCTTCGAAGTCGGCCATATTCGCAACCGCGCCGCGACCCGCGCCGCCGCGCGCGCCGGCATGGCCGGCCCCGCGGCGATGCTATCGCGCTCTCCCGACACTCTCACCGCGCTGACCGAGGCCCTGGCGGAGATGAAGGCGGCGGGCGTCAGGCGGATCATCATCGAAGGCGGCGACGGCACGGTGCGCGAGGTTCTGAGCCGGGCGCTGCCGCTGTGGGGCGACGCCCCGCCCGAATTCGCGATCTGCGCCACCGGAAACACCAATCTCATCGCGCGGAGCGGCGGGAGGATCGGCCCGGAGGAAGCCGCGCTGATCATCGGCGCGCCGGAAAAATTCCGGCGGCGACGGGTCCCGGTCCTGAAGGTGGAGCGCGCGGGCGAGACGCCGATACGCGGCTTCATGCTCGGCGCCGGCGCCTACGCCGCCGCGACGAAGATGGCCCGCGAGGAAATCGGCGCCCGCCATGGCGCGCAGGTCGCGCTCGCCGTTCTCAGGCTGATCCGCTCGCCGCGGCTTCGGGCGTCGTCAGAGATCGGGTTCTCTCCCGGCGCGGCCGCGCCCGCCGCGCCCGAACCTCGGCTCCTGGTCGCGCTCACGTCATTGCCGGCGGCGCTGATCCTCGGACTGTCGCCATTCTGGGGCGCCGGAGAAGGAGCCATCCGCTGGCTCGACATAGCCGGCGACCCGCCGCATCTGGCTCTCGCGGCGCCGTTCATCGCCTTCGGCGCGCCGCGACGCTGGATGCGGCGCGCCTACCGGAGCGGCCGGGCGGAAACGGCCGCGCTCTCTCTCGACGCCCATTTCGTGCTGGACGGGGAGCATTTCGCGCCGGGCGCAGACGGCGACGTCACCGTCTCCGCCGCGGAGGCCGTGACGTTTCTTTCCCGGTGATCGGCTCGACAGGAAGCGTGTGAAAGGCTATCTCCGCCACGAACATAACGGAGCGTGTGAAGCCCATGGCGACCGCAGACGATATCAAAACAGACAAACCCAAGACTCTGAACCGTCCGATCCGCAAGTTCGTCAAGAAACGCGGCAAGAAACTGATGCGCTGGATCGCCGGGTTTCAGGCTCGGGAGAGCCTCGTGCCCGATACGCCCTTTATCGACTCCTCGCATTTTCCTTTCCTGAAGGAGTTCGAGGACAAATGGCAGGTGATGCGGGACGAAGCGCGCGC
Organism: Paludibacillus litoralis; assembly: GCF_037646705.1. Classification (NCBI taxonomy): domain Bacteria; kingdom Pseudomonadati; phylum Pseudomonadota; class Alphaproteobacteria; order Rhodobacterales; family Paracoccaceae; genus Paludibacillus; species Paludibacillus litoralis. The sequence goes on along the minus strand of NZ_JBBHER010000003.1, from coordinate 383,673 downwards.
CATCCTCAAACACCGGGACGCGATCCCCGGGTTCGAGCAGGTCTCCCCGGATCAGCACCGCATCGCCAAGGCGCAGCAGTGGAAGACCTTCATTCTCTATGGCTTCGGCGACCGTCTGGCGAAAAACTGCGCCATGGCGCCGGTCACGGCGGAGGTGCTCTCGCGCGTGCCGAACGTGCAGACGGCGTGGTTCTCCATTCTCGCGCCCGGCTATCACATCCCGGCCCATACCGGGGTGACCAAGGGGATCGTGCGGGCGCATCTCGGCCTGATCATCCCGACCGAGCGGGAGAAATGCCGGATCCGCGTCGCGGATCAGGTGCGGGCGTGGAAAGAGGGCGAGGCTTTCGCCTTCGACGACACGTTCGAGCACGAAGTCTGGAACGACACCGACGAGGAGCGGGTGATCCTGCTTTTCGATTTCGACCGGCCGATGCGCTGGCGCGGAAGGTTCCTCAACCGGCTTATGCTGCGGTTGATGAAATTCACAGCCTTCTACCAGGAGCCGAAGAAGAATCTCGCCGATTTCGAGGCGCGGTTCGAAGCCGCGACGCGGCGCGCCGATGAGAACCTCGAAAAGCTGAGCGATTAGTGCGACCGGGCCCGTCGCCCGAACTCCGCGCCTATCTCGCGGCCGAGTTGCGGCGGCCGGTGTTCCCGGAAGCGCGCGCCTTCGCCGAAGCTCTGGCGAAGCGGCCGGGGGTGGCGGCGGTGCTGTTCTACGGCTCCTGCCTGCAACGCCAGTCGCCGGAAGGGATGCTCGATTTCTACGTCCTCACCGACGGCCGCGCGGGAGCGTATGGCGAGAGCGCGCTGACCGCGGCGGCCGGCCGGCTTCTGCCTCCCAATGTCTATCCCGAGCGCCATGAAGGATTGAGGGCGAAGGCCGCCGTGCTCTCGCTCGGCGCGTTTCGCCGCCGCATGACGCCGGGGCGGATCGACACCACATTCTGGGCGCGCTTCTGCCAGCCGGCGGCGCTGCTCTGGGCGCGCGACGAGCGGATCGGCCGCGAGGTCGACGCGGCCATCGCCGACGCTGTCGCCGCCGCCGCCGCCTGGGCCGAACGATTGGCGGAGGGCGCCGAGGGCGCGGAGGCCTGGCGGCGGCTCTTCGCGCGCACCTACCGCGTGGAGATCCGGGTCGAGGGTCCGGGGCGCGCCGGAAAGATCGTGGACGCCGACCCTGCGCGCTATGACGCGCTCTGGGCGTTGACGGCGGAGAGCCGCGCGCGCCGCGCCAAGGGGCGGAGCTGGTTTCTGCGCTGGCTCCTCGGCAAGCCGCTCCACATCGCCCGCCTGTTGAAGGCGGCTTTCACATTCGAGGGCGGCCCGCGCTATCTGCTTTGGAAAATCAGGCGCCACCGCCGGGCCGGAGGCTGACCGGTCAGGGCGGCCAAGCCTGTGGTCCGGACCCAGCGCCGCGCCTCGCGGCGCATCTTCGCCGCCGGGCCTCCGCATGCGTTCCGCCCGGGGAAATCTCACATGTCCAAGACAAAAAACGCCGCGCGCCGTCTCCGGCGCGCGGCGGCTATCGGTTCTTGTCGACGATCAGCGTTCGACGACGTTTCTCGGACGCGCCTCTCCGGCGTCCTCCTCCGGCGCGCGGCTCGCGCCGGCGCCTCCGGTGACGATCCTCAGCGCGCCCTGGCGCTCCGCCAGCCGCCGCCGGTCGGCCTTGTTGGCCGGGATCAGCTTCATATCGGCGCCGACCTGCGCGAAGATATCGAGCGCGCTCGCGATCTGCTCGCGCGTATGCGCCGCGGAAATCGACGAGCGCAGCAACGAGAGCGCGTTCGGCGTCGACGGCGGGATCGCGATATTGGTGTAGACCCCGGCCTCGATCAGCGCATTCCAGAACTTGACCGCGACTTCCTTCCCCGGAAGCTTGACCGCGACGACCGGAGAGACCTCCGGCCCGAGCGCGAAGCCAAGCGCTTCGAGCCCGTCGTAAAAGGTGCGGGCGTTGCGCCAGAGCAGTTCCCGAAGCTGAGGGTTCGCCTCGATCTGATCGAAGCTCTGCTTCGCCGCGGCGATCACCGCCGGCGGCAGCGACGCGGTGAACATGTACGGCCGGGAAATCGAGCGGAGGATCTCCACACCCTCATGGTCGGAGACGCAGAAACCGCCGACCGTGCCGATCGATTTGGAGAATGTTCCGACGATGAAGTCGCAATCCGCCTCGACATCGGCCTGCTCGCAGAGGCCGCGGCCCCGCCCGCCGAGCGTGCCGAGCGAATGCGCCTCGTCGACCATCAGATAGGCGCCGTATTCGCGCTTCACCGCGGCGATCTCGGCCAGCGGCGCCGTATCGCCCAGCATCGAGTAGATGCCTTCGGTGACGATCAGCTTGTCGCCCGGCTTGTCCTTGAGGCGGTCCAGCTTCTTCGCGAGATCGTCAGCATTGTTGTGCCGGAAGCGGATCACCTCCGCCTCGGAAAGCTTGCAGGCGTCATAGATCGAGGCGTGGCTGTCAGCGTCGATCAACAGGTAGTCGCCGCGCTGCGCCAGCGCCGAAATGGAGCCGAGATTGGCGGCGTAGCCGGTGGAGAAGACCACCGCGCATTTCTTGCCATAAAAATCCGCCACCCGACGCTCGAGCGAGTTGTGCAGCGCGTAGGTGCCGTTCGCGATGCGCGAGCCGGTGGTGCCTGTGCCGAACTCGTCGATCGCCGCCTTCGCCGCGGCGGTGCACGCAGCGTCGAATGTCATGCCGAGATAGTTGTTGGTGCCGAGCAGGATCGTGCGCCGCCCCTCCAGCCGCGCTTCGGTCGGCGAGATCACTTCGTCGAACTCGAGGCGGGTAGGGTCGCGGCCCAACGCCTTCAGCGCGCCGAACGCCTTTTCCACGGCCATCACTTTATCTTCGATGCTCACTGCCTACTCCTGCGTCCCACGTCGCGTTTCAGGCGCTTTCCGAAATCAGACCATGCACCGCCACGGCGAGTTGCCTCACCGTTTTCACATCCGAAATCCGGTCCAACGGGACCGTGATGCCGAACTCGTCCTCCAGTTCGAAGACGAAATCCATGACACTGACGGAATCAAGGCCGGTGTCCGCGACGATATTGGTCTCCGCCGTCAGCGTAAGGTCGCCTTCGACCTTCTCGCCAAGCAAGCGAATGATGTCGTCTTCGACGGAAGCCAGCGTCGCCATGCGCGTCTCGTTTACTGTCCAGCGCCGCAACCGCGACGATCGTTCCCAATTCAGGCGAACATTCTCGCTGCGCTCTGACGGCGCTTCATCCACCCTTTAGTCTCAGGTCGTGGAACATGGCCCGAAGTGGCCGAAATTTAAAGATCAATTCGGTTTCGGCATCACAAGTCTTGCAGCTTGAAATCTTTCCGCGATGAGGGCGAAACGGCCGGCGCGCGCCGGCGCCGCGCACGCCGCAGACCTTCACGGCGCGACGGACTGGAGCCACGGTCAACCACCCATAACATACTGCAAAAACGCGCAATTCTCCCCCACCAACGCCATTTCCACTGGCGTCTCCCACCGCAACGCTGAGTTGCATCCGGCAATTTGACGACCTGTTTCGAGCATCGGAACAGATAAATTAGCCGTCGTCAATTATGCAACAGTACACAATTTTTTGTGCGGCGCAGCATAAGCGCGTCAATCGTCCGCCTCACGCGGCCCCTTTGCGGCCGACAGGAACAGCCGGAGTTCACGAAGCGCCGGCAACGCGGTCCGCAGACGCTCCCCGCCGACACCGGCCGCGATCTCCGCGAAAACCGGCGCGAGCGCGGCGATTCCCCGGTTCCGCATCTCAAGCCCTCCCTCGGTCAGCGAGACGAGCTTCCGGCGTCGATCCTTCGCGTCCGACCGCACCCGCACATGCCCCGCCGCCTCCAGCCGCGCGATGGTGTTGGTCATCGCGCCCTTGGAGAGTTGAAACACCTTGGCGAGCTGGGCCGGGCTCTTCTCTCCGCCGAGATGCGAGAAATGATTGAGAACCGCAAATTGCGAAAGCTCCAGCCCGTCGGGCAGCGCGCGCCGCAGGCGCAGCTCGGCCAATTGCCCGATCGCCCTGATCTCAGTCAGAACCGTGAACGTGATCGGATCGTCGATCGCCCGCATGGCCGTCTCCACCGGTAGCCGGTTGAGCAGTCAACCGCTCCACCCCCGTCGTCGTCAAGGCCCGGTGAACACCCGCGCCCCGGAAAGCGACGGAACCCGCCGCCGCGCCGCCGCCGTGGCGTCCATGTCGAGGTCGGCGAGGAAGACGCCCTCCTCATCCGCCGCCTGGACGAGCACGTCGCCCCATGGCCCCACGATCATCGAATGGCCCCATGTCTCGCGCGATTTTCCCACCGTCGCCCGATGAACCCCGCATTGCGCCGGGGCGAGAATGTGACACCCGGTCTCGATCGCCCGCGCCCGCAAGAGCACCTCCCAATGGGCGGCCCCGGTCGGGCGCGTAAACGCGGACGGGACCGCGATCAGCCGCGCCCCGGCGCGGGCCAATCTGAGATAAAGCTCGGGGAAGCGCATATCGTAACAGATGGTGAGGCCGAGCGGCCCCCACGGCGTCTCCGCCATCACCGCCGCCTCGCCCGGCCGATAGCCGGCGCTCTCGCGGTACGCCTCCTTCGCGGTGGGCGCGGCGTCGAACATGTGGATCTTGTCGTAGCGCGCGCGGATCTCCCCCGCCGGCCCGATCAGGAACGAGCGGTTGACGAACCGCCCGTCCGGGCTTTCCCCCGAGAGCGCGAGCGAGCCGATCAGCAAGCGCACGCCCAACTCCGCCGCCACAATCCGGAGGCGGGCGAGGGTCGGGTCCTCCGCCTCCGAACACAGCGCCGCCTGCTGACGGGCGCGGCTGAGCGAGACGATGTTGGTGACTTCAGGGGTCGCAATCAACGCCGCGCCGGCCGCCGCCGCCTGACGGATCAGCGCCTCCGCCCGCGCCAGATTGGCCGCCGGCTCGTCTGAGGAGGAAAGCTGGACAAGGGCCGCGCGGAGCATCATGGGCGGATGATGCCTCTCTATCGCCGGCGCTTCAAGCCGCGAGAAGGCCGTCGAGCTTCCCCGACCGCTCGAGCGCGTAGAGCTCGTCGCATCCGCCGATCGGGGCGCCGTCGATGAAGATCTGCGGCACGGTCCGCCCGCCATTCGCGCGGCGCGTCATCTCGGCCCGCCGGGACGGGTCGGTCATGACGTCGATTTCGGTGTAGGAGACGCCCTTGTCATCCAGAAGGCGCTTCGCCGCGCGGCAAAACCCGCAAATCGGCGTCGTATAGATCTCGATCGACTTCATGTTCTGGTCCTTCGTGATGCTCCTCCTCACCTACGATCACCGGTCGCCATAGGCAACTCTCGCGAAGACGAGCACATTCACATCTGCGGCGCCGGCGGCGCGGCAAGCGTCCGCGCAGCCCGCAAGGGTGGCGCCGGTCGTCAGCACATCGTCGATCAGCAGAACCCGCCGCCCGACGACGCGGCGGCGCCAGCGCGCGGAAACCGCGAAGGCGCCCTCCACATTCACCAGCCGCTCGCCGCGAGATCGTCCCTCCTGGCTCGGCGTCGCGCGGGTTCGCTCCAGTAGATCGAGCGCCAGCGCCCGCCGCCGGCCCGCGCCGCGCGCGATCTCCCGCGCCAATTCGCCCGACTGATTGAACCGCCGCTTCACCATCCGCCGCCAATGCAGCGGCGCCGGCGCGATGAGATCGGCGGCCCGCGCCAGGTCCGCCCCCGCCCCCGCCTGCGCCCGGAGCATCCAGCCGGCGGCGAGCGCGGCCACTTCCTGCCGGTCGCCGTGCTTGAACCCGAGCACGAGCTTCCGGCCCGCGCCGCCATAGACCACCGCCGCGACGCCCCGCGACCAGACCGGCGGCGCATGGGCGCAACTGTCGCACACCGCGTCCGGCCCAAGGCCGACCGGGATCGGCGCGCCGCAGCTGAAGCAGGCCGGAGGCGCGATGAACACGGTCTCGCGCCAGCACGCCGCGCAGACGCCGCCGGGCGCGGAGATTTCGGTCCGGCAGGCCGGGCAGGCCGCCGGATAGACGAATTCCGCCGCCAACCTGGCCGCGCGCCCGAGCCAGCCGGCGGCCTTGCGCCGGAAGGCCCGTGGGATATACCCCTCGGCGGAGCCGGAGGCGTCGTCATGGAGCTTTTCGATCATAACGCGCGCATGATGCGCGCGCCGAGAGTTAAAAAATTCTTAACAAGCGCGACGTCCGGCGACGCCGCCTTCCTGATCGAGCGGGCCGCCGAAGGCCTGGCGGAGCGGGTCGACGACGTGAAGAGGGATTTCCCCGCCGTTCTGATCCACGGCGCCGGCGGCGGCGCCTTCGCGGCCGCGCTCGGCGCCCGCGCGGGCGAGGCCAGCCTCGTGCAGACGGAAAGCGCCCCAGCCCTCGCCGCGCTGGCCGGCGCGCGGGCGCCGCGGGCGGAGACGCGCCAGGCCGCGGAAGAATCCCCGGACGCGCCGCCGGGCGTTTTCGATCTCGCGATCAGCGGCATGACGCTCCACCGCGCCAACGACCCGGTCGGCGTCATGACCCAGCTCCGGCTGGCGCTGAAGCCGGACGGCCTGTTTCTCGGCGCGCTCTTCGGCGGCCAGACGCTGGCCGAGCTTCGCGCCGCGCTGGCGGAGGCGGAGGCCGAGGTTGAAGGCGGCGTCTCGCCCCGCGTCGCGCCGATGGGCGAGATCCGCGATCTCGGCGCGCTGTTGCAACGGGCGGGATTCGCCATGCCGGTCGCCGATGTCGATCGCGTCGACGTCTCCTACGAGACGCCCTTTCATCTGATGCGCGATCTCCGCGCCATGGGAGAGGCGAACCCGCTGTCGGCGCGGCGCCGCAGCTTCACGCGGCGGGCGACGCTGCTGCGGGCGGCGGAGATCTACGCCCGGCACTTCTCGCGCCCCGACGGCCGGGTGAGCGCGACGTTCGAGATCGTCTATCTCACCGGATGGGCCCCGGCGGAGAATCAACCGAAACCGCTCCGCCCCGGCTCCGCCACCACGCGGCTGGCCGATGCGCTCGGCGCGGTCGAGCGGCCTGCGGGGGAGAAGGCGCCCTACGGCTCATGAAGCGAACGGCGGCGATTGGCCGCGGACGCGTTGATCCGCGCTTGTGGGGGCATAAGTCCTCACTTCTATCGACCGGCGCCCGTCCGGCCCGCTCTGCGGAGACGCCATGGATCAGAGGAGACAGACGGTGAAAGACGCGCCCGACAGCGACCGGCTCGCCCACGCCCCGAAGGGCCACCCGCATGTGCCGGAACGGAAAACCGGGGTGCTCCTGGTCAATCTCGGCACGCCGAACGGGACCGATTACTGGAACATGCGCCGCTACCTTCGGGAGTTCCTGTCGGACACCCGCGTGATCGAGGCGCCGAAATGGCTGTGGCGGCCGATCCTCCATCTCGTCGTCCTGACCACGCGGCCGCAGAAGTCGGGCAAGGCGTATGACTCGATCTGGAACAGGGAGCGAGACGAAAGCCCGCTCCTCACGATCACCCGCGCGCAAACGGAGAAGGTCGCCACGCGGCTGAAAGCCGCCTATGGCGACACCGTCATCGTCGACTTCTGCATGCGCTACGGCGACCCGTCCACCCCATCCAAGATCCAGGAGATGCACGATCTCGGCTGCGACCGGATCGTGTTCTTCCCCCTTTATCCGCAATATGCGGCGGCCACGACCGCAACCGCGAACGATCAGGCGTTCCGCCAATTGATGAAGATGCGCTGGCAGCCCGCCTTCCGGACCGTCGCCGCCTACGCGGATCATCCGCTCTATGCGGAGGCGTTGGCGCAATCGGTGACGCGCGCCTATGCGGAGATGGATGCGCGCCCCGACGCGCTCGTCGCCTCCTATCACGGGCTGCCGCAATCCTATCTGGACAAGGGCGACCCCTATCATTGCCACTGCCACAAGACGACGCGGCTCCTTCAGGAGCGGCTCGGCTGGCCGGAGGGAGAGATCGTCACCAGCTTCCAGTCGCGCTTCGGCTCGAAGGAATGGCTCAAGCCCTACACGGTGGAGAAGGTGGCCGAGCTGGCGAAGGCCGGCAATACGCATATCGCAATCATCGCGCCGGGCTTCTCCGCCGATTGCGTCGAGACGCTGGAGGAAATCAACGACGAAATTCGCGAAGCCTTCGAAGCCGCCGGTGGGCGGCGCTTCGATTACATCCCCTGCCTCAATGACGACGACGCCCATATCGACATGATGGAGGCCATTCTGAAGAGCGAACTGACCGGATGGGTCTGACATCGCTCCGCCCCATTGACAGCCCGCCCCGCGCGCAATAAACGCCAGCCTTGGCAAGGGGCCGTAGCTCAGTTGGGAGAGCGCGTCGTTCGCAATGACGAGGTCAGGGGTTCGATTCCCCTCGGCTCCACCATCTCACACATTCGTGTTGAGAGATCCGCTAACGCTTTGAATAAAAACATGGGTTAGCGGTTCGCCCCCCCGCCACGGCTGCGCTGCGGGGGCTTTGAAAGGCCAGCTCAGGCGCCGTTCTCCTGAACGCCAATCTGGCTTTTCCAGCGACACCCCGATGGCCCGCCAGAGACGCGACGGCGTGTTCGGCCCTCGCGGATTCGCCGGCCCATGGTCGCGGCGTGATCCTGTGGGGTCAGGCGCGACGGGTCCGATGCGTCTGGCCCGATTCTGTCTGCAAGACCTTCGCCGACCGACTCGATCCGGCGCTCGCCGCCCCTTCGGGGCGCGCGGCTCAAGATCAACGTAGGAAAACAGGCTCCCCGAACAGGCGTCCGGTCCGCGCGCCGCATCCCTCCAACGTCCGGCGCGATGAATCAGCGGGAGCGCCCGGAGCCAACGCCTTTCCAGCGCCCCGCCAGGAGAACGGCGCTCAGATTGGCCCGTGCGGAACCCCGGAGACACGGCTGGAGAGAAGGGCGCCGAAACCCCCGAATACACCTTTATTTTCAAGGCTCTAGGAGGGTCTCAATTTCAAGGTGTGAAATGGTGGAGGGGGCTGGATTCGAACCAGCGTATCGTCTCCGAGACGGATTTACAGTCCGTTGCATTTGACCGCTCTGCCACCCCTCCACAGGGATAAGCGTTGATTTCGGTCGTCTTAACCGCCGTATTCGGAAAGGGCAAGATCCGCCGATGCAGATGAGCGCACTCTGTTGGCCATTCCCGCTTCGCGCGTCGTCATGAGAGTGACGCGCCGCCATATTTTCGTATTCTCCGCCTTGCGATGCCGGCGCCGACGCGGCTATGCCCCACCACACTGCGGAATCGGCGATCGGAGAAGGACGCGACGATGAGCGGACTGCTGGCCCTGCTGGACGATGTCGCGGCGATCGCGAAGCTCGCGGCGGCGCAACTCGACGATGTCGCCGCTCAGGCGACGAAGGCCGGAACCAAGGCCGCCAGCCTGATCATCGACGACACCGCCGTCACCCCGAAATATGTCGTGGGCCTGCCGGCGGCGCGCGAATTGCCGATCGTCTGGAAAATCGCCCGTGGGTCCGTCTTCAACAAGATCGTGATTCTGCTGCCGGCCGCGCTTCTGCTCGACGCGGTTCTGCCCTGGCTGCTGATGCCGCTTCTCATGATCGGCGGCGGGTATCTCTGTTACGAGGGCGCGGAGAAGATCTGGGGCCTGATCCACCCGCACCCCGAACATGGGCCGCAGGCGACTCAGCCGCTGAGCGCCGCCCGGCTGGAGGAGACGCGCGTAAAGGGCGCGATCAAGACCGATTTCATCCTCTCGGCGGAGATCATGACCATCGCCCTCACCATGATCGGGCCGAGCTCCACGCCGATCAAGGGCGCGGTGCTCGTCGTGGTCGCGATCGGCATCACCGCGCTGGTCTATGGCTCGGTCGCGCTGCTTGTGAAGGCGGACGATGTCGGGCTCTCGCTCAGCCTGCCCCGGCGGCCCGACGCCATCCGGGCGCTCGGCCGGTTCATCGTGAAGGCGATGCCGGCGCTGATGGCGCTCATCTCGACGGTCGGGACGGCGGCGATGCTCTGGGTCGGCGGCGGCATCATCACCCACGGGCTGGAGGTTCTCGGCTGGCCGGCGCCCTATGAGGCGATCCGCCACGCCGCTGCGAGCGCGGCGGCGGGCTTCGGGGGCGCGCATGCCGGAATCGCCTGGGTGGTGACGGCGACCGGCGACGGCCTGTTCGGCCTCGCGCTCGGGTTCTGCCTCATCCCGGTCGTCGCCTATGCGATCACGCCGGCGATCGCCGCCATGTCGCGCAAAGACCCGCCGAAAGAGTGATCCGCCTTCGCGCCCTCAGGCGCCGCGCAGCAGATCCGGCGGCGTCGCTTCAAGGCTGAGCGCCGCGACCGCCTCCGCCAGCGGCGCGACTTTCTGACGCTTGTCGTCAAGCCGCCGGATCGCGACCGACCGGTCCGCGACCTCACGCGCCCCCACCGCCAGGATGGCCGGGACCTTGCCCACCGAATGCTCGCGGACCTTGTAGTTGATCTTTTCGTTTCGCGTGTCGGCCTCGGCCCGGAGCCCGGCCTTGCGGAGCGCCGCGACCACCTCATGCGCGTAGGCGTCGGCCTCCGAGGTGATCGTCGCGACGACGACCTGCCGCGGCGCGAGCCAGAGCGGCAGCTTGCCGGCGTAGTTCTCGATCAGGATGCCGAGGAACCGTTCGAAAGAGCCGAGAATCGCGCGGTGCAGCATGAAGGGCCGGTGCTTCGCCCCGTCCTCGCCAACGTATTCCGCTCCGAGTCGCTCCGGCAGGTTCGGATCGACCTGGAACGTGCCGCACTGCCATTCGCGGCCGATCGCGTCGGTCAGTTTGAAATCCAGTTTCGGCCCATAGAACGCGCCCTCGCCAGGGTCGATCTCATAGTCGCGCCCAAGCTTCTTTATCGCGTTCTCCAACGCGCCTTCGACGAGATCCCAGGCCGCGTCGTCGCCGATCCGGACTTCGGGACGGGTGGAGAGCTTGATGTCGAAACTGTCGAAGCCGAGATCCGCATAGACGGAGGACAACAGCTCGATGAAGCGCCGCGTCTCGTCCTCGATCTGCTCGGCGGTGCAGAAGATGTGCGCATCGTCCTGCGTGAACCCCCGCACCCGCATCAAGCCATGCATCGAGCCGGAGGATTCATAGCGATGGCAGGAGCCGAACTCCGCCAGCCGGAGCGGCAGGTCGCGGTAGCTTTTCAGGCCCTGATTATACACCTGAACATGGCAGGGGCAGTTCATCGGCTTCAGCGCGTTCACGCGCTTGGCGTTGGCGTGCTCGCCCGCGCCCGAGCTTTCGTCGATCTCGGTGATGAACATGTTCTCGCGGTAGGCCTCCCAGTGGCCCGAGGCCTCCCAGAGCTTGCGGTCGACCACCTGCGGCGTGCGGATCTCCTTGTAGCCGGAGTCGTCGAGCCGGCGGCGCATGTAATCTTCGAGCGCGCGATAGATGCGCCAGCCGTTCGGGTGCCAGAACACCATGCCCGGCGCCTCGTCCTGGAGGTGAAAGAGGTTCAACTCGCGGCCGAGGCGGCGATGGTCGCGCTTCTCCGCCTCTTCGAGCATGGTCAGGTAGGCGTCAAGCTCCGGCTTCGAGGCGAAGGCGACGCCATAGATCCGCTGCAGCATCTTGTTGCGGCTGTCGCCCCGCCAATAGGCGCCGGCGACCTTCATCAGCTTGAACGCGTCCGCCGGCACCTGGCCGGTATGCGCGAGATGCGGGCCGCGGCAGAGATCCTGCCAATGCCCGTGCCAGTACATGCGTATCTTCTGGTCGGCCGGAATCGCGTCGACCAGCTCCACCTTGTATGGCTCGCCCGCCTCCTCGTAATGCCGGATGGCGCGCTCACGGTCCCAGATCTCATACCGGACCGGGTCGCGCGCCGCGATGATCTGGCGCATCCGCTTCTCGATGGCGGCGAAGTCCTCGTCGGAGAACGGCTCCTCCCGATCAAAATCGTAATACCAGCCGTTATCGACCACCGGCCCGATCGTCACCTTCACGTCGGGCCAGAGCTCCTGCACCGCCCGCGCCATGACATGGGCGCAGTCATGCCGGATGAGGCCGAGCGCGTCCGCCCGGTCCCGGGCCGTGACGATGGCGACGGCGGCGTCCGCCTCGATCGGCTCGGAAAGGTCCGCGAGTCGGCCGTCGATCCGGCAGGCGAGCGCGGCCTTCGCCAGCGAGGGCGAGATCGCCGCGGCGATCTCGGCGCCGGTCACGCCCGCCGCGCACGTCCGCTCCGCCCCGTCGGGAAGAGTGATCGTCACGTTCTGGGCGCCGTCGGCCATGGGTCGTCTCCGAAAAGAGGAAAACTGGATTTGCGCGCGCAAATTCCCCGCACCCGGCCTTGAAGTCAATCTCCGGCCTGGCGTTCTAAAAAAGCCCGTTCATTTTCCGATCACGTTCACCGGCACCTTGAGATAGGTGACGCCGTTATCCTCGGCCGGCGGCATGCTCCCCGCGCGCATGTTCACCTGGATCGACGGGATCAGAAGCCGGGGCGCCCCGAGCTTCGCGTCTTTCGCCTCGCGCAGCGCGACGAACTCATCCTCGGTCATTCCATCCCGGACATGCGGATTCGACTGACGCTGCGCGCCGACCGTCGTCCGCCATGCGTAGACATCGCGATCCGGCGCCTTGTAGTCATGGCACATCCACAGCACCGTCTGAGGATGATGGTCGAGGATGCGGCGGATCGAACGATAGAGCGTGCGCGCGTCCCCGCCCGGAAAATCACAGCGCGCCGTGCCGAAATCCGGCATGAACAGCGTATCGCCGACGAAGATGTTCTCGTCGATCCGATAGGAGCCGCACGCGGGCGTGTGCCCCGGCGTCGACAGGTATTCGCACTCGATCCCGCCGATCCTGAACTTCTCGCCATCGGCGAAGAGGCGATCGAACTGGGAGCCGTCGCGGGCGAAGCCCCGCTCGGCGTTGTAGATCTCGCCGAACGTATGCTGCACTTCCGTGATCCGCTCTCCGATCGCCACCCGCCCGCCGATCTTGTCGCGAATATAAGGAGCGGCGGACAGATGATCCGCATGGACATGCGTCTCCAGGATCCAGTCCACGGTCAGATCGCGCTGCGAGACATGATCGAGAATCAGGTCGGCGTGCCGCGTGGCGGTCCGCGCCGCCGCCATGTCGTAGTCGAGCACGCTGTCGATCACCGCCGCCCGGCGGCTTTCAGGATCGCTGACGATATAGGAGACGGTGTTGGTCTCTTCATGGAAGAGCGCGTCTATGTCCGGTTTCATGATCATCACTCCTGAAGTCGTCAGCGTATACTTATATAGCCCAAACCACGATCAGGCGCCATTCGGGCTTCCCCGGGCCGCGCCGGCGTTGCATGGTCCGGCGGACGAATCTCTCAGATGAAAGGACACTTCATGACTGGTCAGATCGACGCGCGCCTCGCCGAGCTTGGAATCAAGATCGCGGACGCGCCGGCGCCTGCGGCGAATTACGTCCCCACCGTGCGGTCCGGAAATCTCGTCTTCATCTCGGGCCAGGTCTCCAGCAAGGACGGCGCGCTCATCATCGGAAAACTGGGCGAGACCATGACCGCCGAGGAAGGCGCCGCGGCCGCGCGGACCTGCGGAATCAGCCTCATCTCCCAGATGAAGGCGGCCTGCGGCGGCGATCTCGACCGTGTGGCGCGGGTGGTCAAACTGACCGGGTTCGTCAATTCGGCTCCGGATTTTCCCGATCATCCGAAAGTGGTGAACGGCTGCTCCGACCTGCTGGTCGAGGTGTTCGGCGACAAGGGCCGCCATGCGCGCTCCGCCGTCGGCATGGGCAACCTGCCCTTTGGCGTCGCGGTCGAGATCGAAGCGATCATCGAGATCGCATGAGCGCGGGCGCCTGGCCCGAACTCGGGGCGGAGTTTCTGGCGTCCCCCCTCGCGCATCGCGGGCTCCATGACCGGGCGGCGGGGGTGATCGAGAACTCCCGCGCCGCGATCCTCGCCGCCGTTGAGGCGGGGTACGGCGTGGAGCTGGACCTTCAGCTTTCCGCCGATGGCGAGGCGATGGTGTTTCACGACGACGACCTCGCGCGCCTCACCGGGGCGCCGGGGCCGGTCGGCGCGAGAACCGCGTCGGCGCTCGGCGGATTGACGCTGCTCGGCGCCGACGAGACCATACCGACGCTGGAAGAGATCCTCGCTCTCGTCGCCGGGCGAGCGCCGCTCCTGATCGAGGTGAAGGACCAGAGCCGCGCGTTGGCCCCGGTCGACGGGCGGCTCGAGCGGCGGGCGGCGGCGCTGCTCCGCGGCTATTCCGGGCCGGCGGCTCTCATGTCCTTCAACCCCCATTCGGTCGCCATGTGCCGGGACGCCGCGCCCGATATTCCGCGAGGGCGAACGACCTGCGCCTTCAGCGGCGCGCATTGGGCCTCCCTGCCGCCGACCAGGCGCCGCGCCCTCGCCCGCCTCGACGACCTTGACGAGCTTGGCTGCGGCTTCATCTCTCATCAGCATGACGAACTCGGGAGCCCCGAGGTCGCCGCGGTGAAGGCTTCGGGGCGCGCGGTTCTGGCGTGGACCATCCGCACGAAGGCGGCGGAGACGCGCGCGCGCGCAATCGCCGACAACATCACCTTCGAGGGTTACCCCGCGTGAGCGACGAGGCTGTCTTTACGATCGAGACCCACCAGAAGATCGCCGACATCCCCGCCGGCGAGTGGGACCAGTGCGCCTGCCCGGAAGCCGCCGATGGCGGCCGGCCGACGGACCCGTTCACGACCCATCGGTTTCTTCTCGCGCTCGAGGACAGCCGCAGCGTCTCGGCCCGCGCCGGCTGGCGGCCGCTGCACCTCTCGGCGCGCGCCGCCGATGGCCGGCTGGCCGGCGTCATGCCGCTCTACGCGAAAAGCCACAGCCAGGGCGAATACGTGTTCGACCACACCTGGGCGCATGCGTTCGAGCACGCCGGCGGCGCGTATTATCCCAAATTGCAGGCCGCCGTCCCCTTCACCCCCGCGACGGGCCGGCGCCTCCTCACGCCGCAGGGCGCGCCCGCCGGCGCCGAAATCGCGCTCGCTCAGGGCGCGATCCAGCTGGCGGAGGCGAACGGCCTCTCCTCGTTTCACATCACCTTCTGCACCGAAGACGAATGGCGTCTCGGCGGCGAGATCGGGCTCCTCCAGAGAGAGGATCAGCAATTTCATTGGGAAAGCCGCGGTTACGCGACCTTCGACGATTTTCTCGCCGACCTTTCCAGCCGCAAGCGCAAGAATCTGAAAAGGGAGCGCGCCGCGGCGGCGGCGGGCGGCGTCCGCATCCACCGGCTGACCGGAGACGATATCCGCCCCGAACATTGGGCGGCGTTCTGGCGCTTCTATCAGGACACCGGCGCGCGGAAATGGGGCGCGCCCTATCTCACCCGCGCCTTCTTCGACATCGCGCAGGAACGCCTCCGGCGCGACGCGCTTCTCATCCTCTGCGAGCGGGATGGAGACTGGATCGCCGGCGCGCTCAACTTCATCGGCCGGGAGACGCTGTTCGGCCGGTATTGGGGCTGCACCGAGCAGCACCCGTTCCTGCATTTCGAAACGTGCTATTATCAGGCCATCGACGCGGCGCTGGAACTGGGGCTGAGTCGGGTGGAGGCCGGGGCGCAGGGCGCGCACAAGCTTGCGCGCGGCTATCTGCCCTGCCCCACTTACTCGCTCCATCACATCACCGAGCCACGCTTTCGCCGCGCCGTCGCCAACCATCTGGAGCGTGAACGCGCCGCGGTGGACGAAGAGATCGAATACCTGAAAAGCCGCGGCCCCTACAGAAAAGGACAAGACGATGGCTGAACGACTCGCCGCGGGTGCGAGGGACGCCGCGCTCCCAGCGCTCAAGGCCGCCTCCTGGGCGCATATCCCGGAGCGCGACGCGCTGAAGAAAACCTTTCGTTTCAAGAATTTCATCAACGCCTGGAGCTGGATGAGCGCGGTCGCGCTCGAGGCGGAGAAGATGGACCATCATCCCGAATGGACGAATGTGTACGGAACCGTCGAGGTGACGCTGACCACCCATGACGCGAACGGGCTGACCCGGCTCGATCTGGAGCTGGCGCGAAAGATGGATACGCTGGCCCAGCGGTGAGCGACCGCCGCGCCGGCGGTCAACCCGACAGCGCCTGCCGGACCATGTTGAGCCCGATCAGGAGGAAAAAAATCAGCAGCGCCTTCTGAAACCGGCGCGAATCCATCCGCCGCCGAACGCGCTCGCCGAGCGCGAAGCCGAGATATGTCGGGATGCAGAGCGCCAGAGACAGGAAGAAGATGTCTTTCGTGATCAACCCGTTGACGGCGTATCCGGCGAAAAGCGGCAGGCCGCCGAGGAACAGAAGCACCCCTGTCGCGCCGACGAATTCGGATTTGTCGAGCCTGAGCGACAGGAGAAGGATGATCATCGGCGCCGCCCAGAGGCCGGTGAACCCGCCCATGACGCCCGAGGCCGCCCCGGCGAAGACCTGCGCCGGAAACTCCCAGCCGGGCGGCATGGCCGGCGGCCGGCGGATCAGGCTCGACGCCGCGAAAACGGCGATGCCGGCGCCCGTGACCAGCAGGATCGTCTCTTTCGAAGAGCCCGCCGCGAGGCCGCTGCCGAGATAGATGACGACCGAAAGCGTCAGCGCGAACGGCCAGAACCTGAGCAGCGTGACCTTCCATTTCCTCTCACGGTAGGCCTGCCAGCAATTGGCGAACACCACCGGGACCAGCCCGAGCGCGACGGCGAGCCGAGGGTCGACAAACTGGCTCAGGATCGCGATCACGGTGGTCGGCAGTCCGATGCCGATCGCGCCCTTCACCGTTCCCGCCAGCAGGAAGATCGCCGGCGCGAGATAGACGATATTCTCCATGGAGTCCCCCCGCGCCCGCATCCCGGCCATGGATCCGATAGCATCCCCTCATCGCTGGCGCGAGCCGGGAGCGCGGTGTAATGAGCCCGGATGCTCACCGTCGCCGCATTCTACCGCTTCACGCCATTCACCGACCCCGCCGCGCTGAAAGGGCCGCTCGAGGCGGCCTGCCGCGCCAGCGATGTTCGCGGCACGATCCTGCTCGCGCCGGAAGGGATCAACGGCGCCGTCGCCGGGGCGCCGGACAGGGTCGCCGCCGCGCTGGCTCATGTCCGCGCGCTGCCCGGCTGCGGCGATCTCGCATGCAGGGAAAGCTCCGCGCGCGCGCAGCCGTTCCTCCGACTCAAGGTTCGGCTGAAAAAGGAGATCGTCACGCTCGGGCGGCCGGGCGTCGACCCTGCGGCGCGGGTGGGCGCGCGCGTCGCGCCGGCCGACTGGGACGCGCTGATCGCGCGCGCCGATGTCGCCGTCATCGACACCCGCAACACCTATGAGACCGGGATCGGCAAATTCCCCGGCGCGATAGATCCGGAGACCGACAGCTTCACCGATTTTCCGCTCTGGTGGGCGCAGAACGCGGACCGGCTTCGCGGCAAGACCATAGCGATGTATTGCACCGGCGGCATCCGCTGCGAGAAGGCGACCTCGTGGCTCCTCGGCCAGGGGCTCGATGAAATCTTCCATCTCGATGGCGGCATCCTGAGATATCTTGAGGAGATTCCCGCCGCGGAAAGCCGCTGGGAGGGAGAGTGTTTCGTCTTCGACGGCCGCGTGGCGGTCGGGCCCGGCCTGCAGCCGGGCGCCCATGTCCTCTGCCACGCCTGCCGGCGGCCCGTCGCGCCGGCCGATCAGGCGTCGCCCTCATACCGGCCCGGCATAAGCTGCCCCGCCTGCGCCGATGAGCGAAGCGACGCGGACAGGGCGCGCTTCGCCGAGCGAGAACGGCAGATCCGGCTCGCCAGGGCGCGCGGAGAGTCTCATCTGGGTCGGCGGGAGTGAGCCGAAAGCCGCCGCCGCTCGTCTACCGGCCGCCGCGTCATCCCTATCTCTCCATCGCCCATCTCGACGAAGACGCGATCGTGGTCGACAAGCCCGCCGGGCTGCTTTCGGTGCCCGGCAAGAGCCCGGATCTCGCCGATTGCGTCGAAGCCCGCGCAAAGGCGGCGTTTCCGGAGGCGCTGATGGTTCACCGGCTGGACCTCGCGACCTCGGGGCTGATTCTGCTCGCGCGGAACCGGCGCGCGCAGAGGATCATCTCCGGGCAGTTCGAGAAGCGGATCGTGAAGAAGGCCTATCTCGCCGAGATCTGGGGCGCGCCGGATGAAGCTTGCGGCGTCATCTCGCTCCCGCTCCGCGCGGACTGGCCGAACCGCCCCCGGCAGATGGTCTGCCATCAGCATGGCCGCGAAGCGGTCACCGAATGGGAGGTGCTGGAGCGTCGCCGAGAGACGACGCTGGTCCGCCTCCGCCCGCTGACCGGGCGCAGCCATCAGCTCCGCGTGCATATGGCGGAGATCGGCCACCCGATCATCGGCGACCCGATCTACGCGACTGGACCCGCGCTCGCCGCCGCGCCGGAGCTCGCGCTCCGCGCGGTCGCGCTCGCCTGGCGAAGCCCGGCGGACGGCGCATGGGTCCGGGTGACGCTCTGACCCGCGCTACGGCGTATATTGGGTGATCTTCGAGCCCTCGACGCCGACGCCGGCCATCAGCCCCGACTGGTCGAAGATCACGGCGTAGATGTCCTTGCCGAGCATCGAGGACGAGAATTTTTTGCCGGCCCCGGTTTCGAGCACGACGACGCTCGGCCCCGCGCCGATCTCCCAGCCGTCATTCCGGTCCATATACGTCACGGCGTCTTCGTTCATGAAGAAAAGCGCGTAGCCGAATGTCTGCGCGCCGGCCTGAAATCCATAGGAGACGGCGAGGGAGGAATAATAGCCGACGGCCTCCTTCCCGCGAAAGAGGGTTCCATTGCCGCCGGAGCCGCCGATCATCAGCCCGGCCTTCAGGATACGCGGAAAGACCAGCACCGCGACCGCCTTCTCGTTCACCGCGGCGGCGGAGGGGTTCTGGGCGACGAGATGCGCAAGCGCGGCGGCGGACTCCTGCCGAAGCGCGGCCGCCGCAGCGTCGTCCGCCGTGGCGGGCGTCGGCGCGGATATCGTCAGCACCAGCGCGGCGAAGAGCCCGGCGACGCTCCAGCCGCCGGTGCGAAATAAATTCCTGAACATTTCGGCCCCTTGTCCATGCGCCCCTTGTCCGACAGCCGGAAAATGGCGGCGCCCCTCGCGCGAATCATAGCCTATGGCGCCGGGGGCCCAAAGCCGAAATCGTCACTCCGCCGCGACCGCCTCTCCGGCCTTGGCCACGCGGCAGGCCGCAAACTTGAACTCCGGGATCTTGCCGAACGGATCGAGCTGCGGATTGGTCAGGATATTGGCCGCCGCCTCGACGAAGGCGAAGGGGATGAAGACCATGTCCTCGGCCACCGCCCGATCCGCCCGCGCCATGATGCGGATCGCGCCGCGGCGCGTCGCCACCTCGATCATTCCGCCCGGCGCGACGCCGAGCGCGCGGAGCGTGCGCGGGTGGAGCGAGGCGTTCGCCTCCGGCTCCACCGCGTCGAGCACGCTCGCGCGGCGGGTCATCGCGCCGGTGTGCCAATGCTCCAGCTGTCGGCCCGTGGTCAGGATCATCGGATAGTCCGCGTCCGGGATCTCCGCCGGCGGCGTCACCTCGGCCGGAGCGAAGCGCGCCCGCCCGCCCGCCCGCGGGAATCCATCCCCGAACACCACCGCCTGCCCCGGGTCCTCCGGCGAGAGCGACGGGTAGATCACCGAATTTTCCGCCTCCAGCCGCTCCCAGGTGATGTTGTCCAGCGATTTCATGCCGCGCTTCATCTCCGCGAAAACCTCGGAGGGATGCGCGTAGGTCCAATCGAGGCCGAGGCGGCGCGCGAGGTCGACCGTGATCCGCCAATCCTCCCGCGCCTCACCCGGAGACGCGACCGCCGGCCGGCCCATCTGCACCTGCCGGTTGGTGTTGGTGACGGTGCCGATCTTTTCCGGCCACGCCGCCGCCGGCAGGATCACATCGGCGTAATTCGCGGTCTCGGTCAGGAAAATATCCTGCACGACCAGATGCTCCAGCTTCGCGAGCGCCGCGCGCGCATGCTCCACGTCCGGGTCCGACATCGCCGGGTTTTCGCCGACGATATACATCCCGCCGATCTGGCCCGCATGGATCGCGTCCATGATCTCGACGACGGTGAGGCCCGGCTTCGGGTTCCAGTTCCCGGTCTCCCAGATGCCGGTGAAGAGCGAACGCACGCCGTCATCGCCGACCGCCTGATAATCGGGCAGGAACATCGGAATCAGGCCGGCGTCGGAGGCGCCCTGCACGTTGTTCTGCCCCCGGAGCGGATGCAGCCCGGTTCCCGGCCGCCCGATCTGGCCGGTCATCAGCGCGAGGCTGATCAGACAGCGCGAATTGTCGGTGCCATGGACATGCTGGCTGACGCCCATGCCCCAGAAGATCATCGCCGCCTTCGAGCCGGCGAATGTGCGGGCGACATCCCGAAGCGTCTCGGCGTCGATCCCGCAGAGCGGCGCCATCTTCTCCGGGCTGAAGCCTTCGAGATGCGTCTTCATCGCCTCGAAATTCTCGGTGTAGGCCTCGATATATTGCCGGTCGACGAGCCCTTCGTCGACGATCGCATGGCAGATCGCGTTCAGCATCGCGACATCGGAGCCGGGGCGGAATTGCAGCATGTGGCTGGCGTGGCGCCTGAGCCCCTGCGCGCGGGGATCCATCACGATCAGCTTGCCGCCCCTTTTCGCGAACTGCTTGAAATAGGTCGCGGCGACAGGATGGTTCTCGATCGGGTTGGCGCCGATGACGATGGCGACATCGGCGTTTTCAATCTCGTTGAAGGTCGCGGTGACGGCGCCCGAGCCGATATTCTCCATCAACGCGGCGACGGAGGACGCGTGGCAGAGCCGCGTGCAGTGATCGACATTGTTGTGCCCGAAGCCGGTGCGGATCAGCTTCTGGAAGAGATAGGCCTCCTCGTTCGAGCATTTGGCGGAGCCGAAGCCGGCCACGCTCTCGCCTCCGCGCTCATCGCGGAGCCGCGCCAACCCGTTGGCGGCGATATCCAGAGCCTCTTCCCATGTCGCTTCGCGAAAATGGGTGAACGGGGTCTCGGGATCGACATTCAACCCCTTCGCCGGCGCGTCTTCGCGCCGGATCAGCGGCTTGGTCAGACGGTGAGGATGATCGACATAGTCGAAGCCGAAGCGCCCCTTCACGCAGAGCCGGTTCTCGTTCGAAGGGCCGTCCACGCCATCGACATATTTGATCCGGTCATTCTTGATCTTGAAGGATATCTGGCATCCGACGCCGCAATACGGGCAGACGGAGCGCACCTCGCGGTCATAGTCGCGACTGTCGCCGAGGCCGTTTTCATCGACCACCGTCGCCGGCAGAAGCGCCCCGGTCGGGCAGGCCTGCACACATTCGCCGCAGCCGACACAGGTGGAGGCGCCCATAGGGTCCATCATGTCGAAGACGATTTGCGAGTCGTGGCCGCGCCTAGCCATGCCGATGACGTCGTTCACCTGCACTTCGCGGCAGGCCCGGACGCAGAGATTGCAATGAATGCAGGCGTCAAGATTGACGCGCATCGCGACATGGCTGTCATCGAGAAGCGGGACGCGGTCCGGCTCCAGCGCCGGAAAGCGGCTCCCGGAGACGCCCGTCGCTTCCGCCATGTCCCAGAGATGGGAGGAGCGATCATGCGCGATCTCGCGCTCGGGCTGATCCGCGAGAAGAAGCTCCATCACCATCGCGCGGGCCTTTGTCGCCCGTTCGCCGTCGGTGCGGACCACCATCCCCTCCGTCGGCGGGCGAATGCAGGACGCGGCGAGCACCCGCTCTCCCTCGATCTCCACCATGCAGGCCCGGCAATTGCCGTCCGCGCGGTAGCCGGGCTCATCCAGATGGCAAAGATGGGGGATGCGCGTTCCCATATTCTTCGCGACATCCCAGATCGACTGCCCGGGCGCCGCGACCGCCGGCTCGCCATTGAGGGTGAATCTGATTTCGTCACTCATCGCGCCCGCCTCCGCTTGGCCATCCCGGGATGATAGCCAGTGAGCGCCCGTGTGCAAACGAGATCGCGATGCGCGCCCCCGCGCCGGCGCCCGGGAACGCGAAAGGCCGCGGCGCTCGCGCCGCGGCCCTTCTCATTTTTCAGCCCGAAGCGGGCAGGCTCACTCGTCGATCAGGCTATCGGCGTTGTCGTCGCTCGGCCCTTCGATCACCTTGAAGGCGTCTTCGGCGGGCTTCTCCGCCGCCGCGGCCGCCGCCGCGGCGGCCGCCTCCTTCTCCCGGGCGGCGATAACCTTGCGGTCACGCTCCGCGGCGACGGCCTTGATCCGCATCGCGGCGCCGCCGGTGCCGGCCGGGATCAACCGCCCGACGATGACGTTCTCCTTCAGGCCGACGAGTTTGTCGCGTTTGCCCTGGGTCGCCGCCTCCGTCAGAACCCGCGTCGTCTCCTGGAAGGAGGCGGCGGAGATGAAGGAGCGCGTCTGCAGGCTCGCCTTGGTGATGCCGAGAAGGACCGGGCCGCCCGTCGCCGGGCGATATCCGTTCTTGTGCGCCTTCTCGTTCGCTTCGTCGAACTCGATCTTGTCGACCTGCTCGCCCTTCAGCAACGTCGTCTCGCCGCCGTCGGTGATCTCCACCTTCTGCAGCATCTGCCGAACGATCACCTCGATATGCTTGTCGCTGATCTTCACGCCCTGAAGCCGGTAGACGTCCTGCACCTCGTTGACGAGATAATCCGCCAGCGCCTCGATCCCGAGAATGGCGAGGATATCGTGCGGCGCCGGATTGCCCTCCAGAAGATATTCTCCCTTCTGGATGAAATCGCCTTCCTGCACCGCGATGTGCTTGCCCTTCGGCACCAGGTATTCGACAGGCTCCGCATCTTCGTCGACCGGAACGATCGAGATCCGCTGCTTGTTCTTGAAATCGCGGCCGAACTGAACATGGCCGTCGATCTCGGCGATGATCGCGTGGTCCTTCGGACGCCGGGCTTCGAACAGCTCCGCCACCCGCGGCAGACCGCCGGTGATGTCTCTGGCCCGGGCGCCTTCGCGCGGGATGCGCGCGATGACGTCGCCGGGGCGGACCGTCTGCCCATCCTCGACCGACAGCACCGCATCCACCGACATGAAGTAATGCGCCGGGTTGCCGTTATCGAGCATCTGCGGCTCGCCGTCCTCTCCGATCAGGCTGATCGCAGGCTTCAGGTCGGAGCCCTTCGGCGCCGACCGCCAGTCGGAGACGATCCGCTGACTGATGCCCGTCGCGTCGTCGACCTCCTCGCGGAGCGAAATGCCCGGGATGAGATCGACCAGCTTGGCGGAGCCGCCCTTCTCGGCGATCATCGGCAGGGTGTACGGGTCCCACTCCGCCAGACGCTGACCGCGTTCGATGATGTCGCCTTCCTTCACCAGAAGCCGGGAGCCATAGGCCAGCTTGTGCGCCGCCCGCTCTCGTCCGTTGGCGTCGACGATCACAAGCTGAACGTTCCGCGAGATGGCGAGGACATCGCCATCCGCATTGGTCAGCAGCGAAGGATTGCGAATCTCCAGCCGGCCTTCCTGAGTCGATTCGACGAAGGACTGATCGCTCACGCTCGCGGCGCCGCCGATGTGGAAGGTCCGCATCGTCAGCTGCGTGCCCGGCTCGCCGATCGACTGGGCGGCGATGATGCCCACGGCTTCGCCGAGGTTCACCCGTGTGCCGCGCGCCAGATCGCGCCCGTAGCAGTTCGCGCAGATTCCGTCCTCCGCCTCGCAAGTCAGCGGAGAGCGGATCTTGACCGAAACGACCTGAAGCGCGTCGATCTGGTGCGCGGTCTTCTCGTCGATGATCTCGCCCTTCGGCGCGATGACGCTGTCGTCGGCCGGGTCGAGCACGTCCTCGGCCGGAACGCGGCCCAGGACCCGCTCCGAGAGCGGCGACACCACTTCGCCGCCATTCACCACCGCCTGCAGCGTGATGCCGTTCTCGGTGCCGCATTCCTCCATCTTGATGATGCAGTCCTGCGCCACGTCGACCAGACGACGGGTGAGATAGCCGGAGTTCGCCGTCTTCAGCGCGGTGTCCGCGAGCCCTTTCCGCGCCCCGTGGGTGGAGTTGAAATACTCCAGCACGGTCAGGCCTTCCTTGAAGTTCGAGACGATCGGCGTCTCGATGATCTCGCCGGACGGCTTCGCCATCAGGCCGCGCATGGCGGCGAGCTGGCGCATCTGGGTCGGCGAACCGCGGGCGCCGGAATGCGACATCATGTAGACCGAGTTCAGCGCCTGCGTCCGGCCGTCCGCGTCCTTCTTCACAGAGGAGATTTCCGCCATCATCGCCTCGGCGACCTTGTCGGTGCATTTCGACCAGGCGTCGACGACCTTGTTGTACTTCTCACCCTGGGTGATCAGGCCGTCGAGATACTGCTGTTCGAAATTCTTCACCGCGTCGCGGGCGGCGTTCACGATCTCCCATTTCGACTCCGGGATGACCATGTCGTCCTTGCCGAACGAGATGCCCGCCTTGAACGCTTCGGTGAAGCCGAGCGTCATGATCCGGTCGCAGAAAATGACCGAATCCTTCTGTCCGCAGTGCCGGTAGACCTCGTCGATGACCTCTCCGACCTCCTTCTTCCGAAGGGTCCGGTTGATGACCGAGAACGGCACCGCCGCGTTCTTCGGCAGAAGCGCGCCGATCTGCATCCGGCCCGGAGTCGTCTCCAGCCGCTCACGCACGGGGCGGCCCTCGGCGTCAACCGTGTCGCGCCGGGTGATGATCTTCGTGTGAAGCGTGATGTCGCCCGTATTGAGCGCGTGCTCGATCTCCGCCATGTCGGCGAACATCATGCCCTCGCCCGGCTCGTTCTCCTTCTCGAGCGAAAGATAGTAGAGGCCGAGAACCATGTCCTGCGACGGCACGATGATCGGCTTGCCGTTGGCCGGCGAAAGCACGTTGTTCGTGGACATCATCAGGACGCGGGCCTCGAGCTGAGCCTCAAGGCTCAGCGGCACGTGAACCGCCATCTGGTCGCCGTCGAAATCCGCGTTGAAGGCGGCGCAGACCAGCGGATGAAGCTGGATCGCCTTGCCCTCGATCAGCACCGGCTCGAACGCCTGAATGCCGAGACGGTGGAGCGTCGGCGCGCGGTTCAGGAGGACGGGATGCTCGCGGATCACCTCATCGAGGATATCCCAGACCTCCGGGCGCTCCTTCTCCACCAGCTTCTTCGACTGCTTGACGGTGGAGGAATAGCCCTGCGCGTCCAGCTTCGCATAGATGAACGGCTTGAAAAGCTCGAGCGCCATCTTCTTCGGCAAGCCGCATTGATGCAGTTTCAGCTCCGGTCCCGTCACGATCACCGACCGGCCGGAGAAGTCGACCCGCTTGCCGAGAAGGTTCTGGCGGAACCGGCCCTGCTTGCCCTTCAGCATGTCGGAGAGCGACTTCAGCGGCCGCCTGTTGGCGCCGGTGATGACCCGGCCGCGGCGGCCGTTGTCGAAGAGCGCGTCGACCGATTCCTGGAGCATCCGCTTCTCGTTACGGATAATGATATCCGGCGCGCGAAGCTCGATCAGCCGCTTCAGGCGGTTGTTCCTGTTGATCACCCGACGATAGAGATCGTTGAGATCCGAGGTCGCGAAGCGACCGCCGTCGAGCGGCACCAGCGGGCGCAGCTCCGGCGGAATCACCGGAACCACGGTCAGGATCATCCATTCCGGCCGGTTGCCGGAATCGAGAAAGTTCTCCACCAGCTTCAGCCGCCTGATGATCTTCTTCGGCTTCAGCTCGCCCGTCGCCTCGCGCAGATCCTCGCGCAGCTTGTCGCGCAGCTCCTGAAGGTCGATCGCCGCCAGCATCTCGCGCACCGCTTCAGCGCCGATGCCGGCGGTGAAGGCGTCCTCGCCGAAGCTGTCCTGCGCGTCGAGGTACTGGTCTTCCGTCAACAGCTCGCCGGCGGTGAGGTCGGTCAGGCCCGGCTCCATCACCACATATTGCTCGAAATAAAGCACCCGCTCCAGATCGCGCAGCGTCATGTCCAGCATCAGCCCGATGCGGGAGGGAAGCGATTTCAGGAACCAGATATGCGCCACGGGCGAGGCCAGATCGATATGGCCCATCCGCTCGCGGCGGACCTTCTGCAGCGTCACCTCGACGCCGCATTTCTCGCAGGTCACCCCGCGATATTTCATCCGCTTGTATTTGCCGCAGAGGCACTCGTAATCCTTGATCGGCCCGAAGATCCGGGCGCAGAACAGACCGTCCCGCTCCGGCTTGAACGTCCGATAGTTGATCGTTTCCGGTTTCTTGATCTCGCCGAAGGACCAGGAGAGGATCCGCTCCGGGCTGGCGAGCCCGATGCGGATCTCGTCGAAGGTCGCGGCCGGGGCCACGCCTTGGCTGAAGATATTGCTGATCTCGTTCATCTGGTTCACTCCGTTTCCGAATCCAGCAACTCGACATTCAGGCCGAGCGAACGGATTTCCTTGACGAGAACGTTGAACGATTCCGGGACGCCAGCCTCGAAATTGTCCTCGCCCTTGACGATGCTCTCATAGACCTTGGTCCGGCCCGCGACGTCGTCCGACTTCACCGTCAGGACTTCCTGCAAGGTGTAGGCGGCGCCGTAGGCCTCCAGCGCCCAGACCTCCATCTCTCCGAACCGCTGACCGCCGAACTGCGCCTTGCCGCCCAGCGGCTGCTGGGTCACGAGGCTGTAGGGGCCGGTGGAGCGCGCATGGATCTTGTCGTCCACGAGGTGATGCAGCTTCAGGATATACTTGTAGCCGACCGTGACCGGGCGCGTGAACGCGTCGCCCGTCCGGCCGTCATGGAGGATCACCTGGCCGGACTGGTCGAAGCCGGCGGCGGCGAGACGTTCGTTGATGTCCGCCTCCTTCGCGCCGTCGAAGACCGGGGTCGCGATCGGAACGCCGCGACGGACGTTTCCGGCCGCCTCGATGAATTCCGCCTCGGTCATGTCCTCGGTCGCCTCGGCGAGGGTCTCCGCGCCGTAGGCGATCTCCATCGCCTTCCGGACCGGGGTGAGGTCGCCGTCCCGTTCATAGCCGTCCAACGCCTTGCTCACGATGCGGCCAAGTCCGTGCGCGGCCCAGCCCATGTGGGTCTCGAGGATCTGCCCGACATTCATCCGCGACGGCACGCCGAGCGGGTTCAGCACCACGTCGACGGGCGTGCCGTCGTCGAGGAAGGGCATATCCTCCTCCGGCACCACCTTGGAGATGACGCCCTTGTTGCCGTGACGGCCGGCCATCTTGTCGCCCGGCTGAAGCTTCCGCTTCACCGCGACGAACACCTTGACCATCTTCATGACGCCCGGCGGCAGATCGTCGCCGCGGCGCACCTTCTCCACCTTGTCCTCGAAGCGAGCTTCGAGAGCGCGGCGCTGGGTGTCATACTGCTGGTTCAGGGCCTCCAGGCTCTTCTGATCGGCCTCATCCGGCAGCACGAGCTGCCACCAGAGCCCGCGGGAGAGGACTCCGTCCAGCATTTCGGGGGTGATGGTCGAGCCGGCCTTCACGCCTTTCGGCCCCTTCACGCAGGTCTTGCCGAGCAGAAGCTCGCGGAGCCGCGCGTAGGTGGTGCGGTCCAGAATCGCGACCTCGTCGTCCCGGTCGCGGGCGAGGGCTTCGATCTCCTCGCCTTCGATCTGCATCGCGCGCTCGTCCTTGTCGACGCCATGCCGGTTGAACACCCGCACTTCGACGATGGTCCCGAAATCGCCCGGAGGCATCTTCAGCGACGTGTCGCGAACATCGGAGGCCTTCTCGCCGAAGATCGCCCGAAGCAGCTTCTCCTCCGGGGTCATCGGGCTTTCGCCCTTCGGCGTGATCTTGCCGACGAGAATATCGCCAGGCCCGACCTCGGCGCCGATATAGACGACGCCGGCCTCGTCGAGATTGCGCAGCTGCTCCTCGCCCACATTGGGGATGTCGCGGGTGATCTCCTCCGGCCCGAGCTTGGTGTCGCGCGCCATGACCTCGAATTCCTCGATGTGAATCGAGGTGAAGACGTCATCCTTCACGATCCGCTCGGAAATGAGGATCGAGTCCTCGTAGTTGTAGCCGTTCCAGGGCATGAACGCGACGAGCACGTTCTTGCCGAGCGCCAGTTCGCCGAGATCGGTCGAGGGGCCGTCGGCGATGACGTCGCCGGCCTTCACCCGATCGCCCACCTTCACCAGCGGCCGCTGGTTGATGCATGTGCTCTGGTTCGAACGCTGGAACTTGCGGAGCCGGTAGAGGTCGACGCCGGGGTCGCTCGCGCTGATGTCGTCAGTGACCCGGACCACGATGCGCATCGCGTCGACCTGGTCGATCACGCCGCCGCGGCGCGCGGTGATCGCCGCGCCCGAATCGCGCGCCACGACCTCCTCCATGCCGGTGCCGACGAAGGGCGCCTCGGCCCTCAGAAGAGGGACCGCCTGGCGCTGCATGTTCGAGCCCATCAGGGCGCGGTTCGCGTCGTTGTTCTCGAGGAACGGGATCAGCGAGGCCGCGACCGAGACGAGCTGTTTCGGGCTTACGTCGATCAGGTCGACGTTTTCCCGCGGCGAGAGAAGATAGTCGCCACTCTTGCGGGTGGAGACCAGTTCATTCATGAACTCGCCGTCCTCGGTCAGGCTCGCGTTGGCCTGCGCCACCGTGTAGCGCATCTCCTCCGTCGCCGAGATATAGTTCACCTCGTCGGTGACCTTGCCGTCGCGGACGGTCCGGTACGGCGTCTCGATGAAGCCGTATTTGTTCACGCGCGCGAAGCAGGCGAGCGAGTTGATCAGGCCGATATTCGGGCCCTCCGGCGTCTCGATCGGGCACATCCGCCCATAATGGGTCGGATGAACGTCGCGCACTTCGAAGCCCGCGCGCTCACGCGTGAGGCCGCCCGGCCCAAGCGCGGAAAGCCGGCGCTTGTGCGTCACCTCGGAAAGCGGGTTGGTCTGGTCCATGAACTGGCTGAGCTGCGACGAGCCGAAGAACTCGCGCACCGCCGCCGCCGCCGGTTTCGCATTGATCAGATCCTGCGGCATCACCGTGTCGATCTCGACCGAAGACATCCGCTCCTTGATCGCGCGCTCCATGCGCAGCAGTCCGACCCGGTACTGGTTCTCCATCAGCTCGCCGACCGAGCGCACCCGGCGATTGCCGAGGTGATCGATGTCGTCGACCTCGCCCCTGCCGTCGCGCAGATCGACCAGCGCCTTGATCACCGCCAGCATGTCTTCGGGCCGCAGCGTCCTGACCGTATCCTCGACATCGAGCTGAAGACGCATGTTCATCTTCACCCGGCCCACCGCCGAAAGGTCATAGCGCTCGGGATCGTAGAACAGCGAGTTGAACAGCGTCTCCGCCGCCTCCAGCGTCGGCGGCTCGCCGGGCCGCATCACTCGGTAGATATCCTGAAGCGCGGTTTCACGGCCGTGGTTCTTGTCCACCGCCATGGTGTTGCGGATATACGGGCCGACGGTGACGTTATCGATGTCGAGCGTCGGGATGGTGGTGACGCCGTTGTCGAGCAGCGTCTTCAACGTTCCGCCCACGACCTCGCCGGTCTTCGGGTCGAGCTCCCAGGTCAATTCGTCGCCGGCCTCGACCCAGATCTCGCCGGTCTCCTCGTTGATCATGTCCTCGGCGGCGTAACGGCCGATGATCGCCTCGAACGGCGCGAGGTAGCTCGTGACGCCTTCGTCGGCGAGCTTGTTCAACTTGCGGGGGGTCAGCTTCGCGCCAGCCTCGGCGATCACCTCGCCGGAATCCGCGTTCACAAGATCGAAGCTCGGCTTGGTGCCGCGCAGGCGCTCCACATCGAGCGGCGCCGCCCAGCCTTCGCCGGTGCGCACATAGTCGACCCGGTCATAGAACGCATCGCAGATCGCCTGCTGATCCATGCCCAGAGAATAGAGCAGCGTCGTGACCGGCAGCTTCCGGCGCCGGTCGATGCGGACATAGACATTGTCCTTGGCGTCGAATTCGAAATCGAGCCAGGAGCCGCGATAGGGAATGACGCGGGACGCGAAAAGCAGCTTGCCCGACGAATGGGTCTTGCCCTTGTCGTGATCGAAAAAGACGCCCGGGCTCCGGTGCATCTGGCTGACGATCACGCGTTCGGTGCCGTTCACGACGAAGGTGCCGGTCTGCGTCATCAGCGGCAGATCGCCCATGAAGACGTCCTGCTCCTTGATGTCCTTGATCGAGCGGGCGCCCGTGTCGTCGTCGACCTCGAAGACGATCAGCCGCAGCGTCACCTTCAGCGGCGCGGCGTAGGTCATGTCGCGCTGCTGACATTCCTCGACATCGTATTTGGGCGCCTCAAGCTCGTATTTCACGAATTCGAGAACCGCCGTCTCGTTGAAGTCCTTGATCGGAAACACCGACTGGAAAACGCCCTGAATGCCCTCGCCATCCGTCGGAACCGGGCCGTCGCCCGATCGCAGGAACAGCTCATACGAGCTTTTCTGCACCTCGATCAGGTTCGGCATTTTCGCGACTTCGTCGAGTTTGCCGAAAAACTTGCGAATGCGCTTGCGTCCGGAATGCGTCTGAACCATTTGATTCCTCTGGTCTTTCGCCAACCTCTCGCCGGTGGGGAAACGGCGAGACGGCGTCCCGAGTGACAGGGTGTTCCAATACCAGCCGGCTTCCCATGCCGACTTCCCGGATCACCGCGTCTTCCGAGGCCCTCCTTCCGGTCAACCGGCCGGAGGGCCTGAGACGACGCGGGCTGGACCCGGCGCGCCGGGTCCAGCCTTCTTCTCGATCGCAGCCCCGAAGGGCCGCGGCTTACTTCAGCTCGACTTCGGCGCCAGCCTCTTCGAGCTTCGCCTTGATCTCTTCGGCTTCCGCCTTCGAGGCGCCTTCCTTCACGGCCTTGCCGCCGGCCTCGACGAGGTCCTTGGCTTCCTTGAGGCCGAGACCGGTGATCGCGCGGACCTCCTTGATGACGTTGATCTTCTTCGCCCCGGCGGCCTTGAGGATCACGTCGAATTCGGTCTGCTCCTCAGCCGCGGCGGCATCGCCGCCGGCGGCCGGACCGGCCATCATCACGGCGCCGCCCGCAGCGGGCTCGATGCCGTATTCGTCCTTCAGGATGTTCTTCAGCTCCACCGCCTCGAGGAGGGTGAGGCCGACGATCTCTTCAGCAAGTTTCTTCAGATCAGCCATTTCGTTTTCCGTTCGCTTGTCTTCGTGGTTCCGGCGTCGGGCCTATCGCCCGCGCCTCCCGATTGCTTGCCAGGTTCAGGCGGACTCTCGTTCGCTCAGCGTCGTCAGAATGCTGGCGATGTTCGAGGCCGGTGCGCCAGCGGCGCCCGCAAGGTTGGCGGCGGGCGAGATGAGACATCCCGCGATCGACGCCAGAATTTCCTCGCGTGAAGGCATCGCGGAAAGCGCTTTCACGCCAGCCGCGTCCAGAATGGTCGACCCCATCGCCCCGCCGAGAACAACGAGCTTGGCGTTGTCCTTCGCGTAAGCTTCGGTGACTTTCGCCGCCGAAACGGGATCTTCGGCGTAGCCGAACACCGTCTGGCCCGTGAGAAGGTCCTTCAGACCCTCGCACGGCTTGCCCTCCAGGGCGATTTTGGCGAGCCTGTTCTTGGCGACGCGGACCGAAGCTCCCGCGGCGCGCATGCGCGCCCGGTAATCCGACATCTCAGCGACCGAGAGACCGACGTAGTGACACACCACGACGGCGCCAGAGTCAGAAAAGATCTGGCCGAGTTCCTCGACCACCGCTTCTTTCTGGGCTCTATCCACAGTCTTCTCCAAGGTTTTGGCGGTCGGGAACGCTCCCTTCCGCCGGCTCAAGATCAGACAGCCGGCTTCCCGCCTGTCCGCTTCCTTTCCCGTCCCGGGTCAGCCAAAATCGCCGCCATGAAAACGGCCGATCCTGCGTCTCCCGTCTATGGCGGGCCTTACAGGGTTCACCCCCGCCCACCGTCTCGGACCGGATGAGCGCCGCCTTGCGGGCGACGCCCCGTCATTCCGCCGGACAACCTCCGGCGAAAACTCACTCGGCGGAGATGGCGTCGGCCACATCCACCGTCACGCCCGGCCCCATCGTGGAGCTGAGCGAAATCTTCGTCATGTAGGTGCCCTTGGCGCCGGTCGGCCGGGCCTTGCCCACGGCCTCGACGAAGGCCTTGACGTTGGCCGCGAGGCTCGCTTCGTCGAAGCTGACCTTGCCGATGCCCGCGTGGATCACGCCCGCCTTCTCGACCTTGAACTGCACCTGCCCGCCCTTCGCGGCCTTCACCGCCTCGGCGACGTCCATCGTCACCGTGCCGACCTTCGGGTTCGGCATCAGATTGCGCGGGCCGAGAACCTTGCCGAGCCGGCCGACCACCGGCATCATGTCCGGCGTCGCGATGCAGCGATCGAAGTCGATCTTGCCGCTCTGCACGGTCTCCATCAGGTCTTCCGCGCCGACGATGTCGGCGCCGGCGGCCTCGGCCTCCTCCGCCTTCGCGCCCCGCGCGAACACCGCGACGCGGACCGTCTTGCCGGTGCCCGAAGGCAGCGTGACCGTGCCGCGGACCATCTGGTCGGCGTGGCGCGGGTCGACGCCCAGATTCATCGCGATCTCGACCGTCTCGTCGAATTTCGCCTTCGCGTTCGCCTTGATCAGCGCGACCGCCTCCGCCACCGGCAGATCGGCCTTGCCCTCGAAGGCCGCGCGCGCCGCTTTCACTCTCTTGCCAAGCTTCGCCATGACCTTACCCCTTGACCTCGATGCCCATGGACAGGGCGGAACCGACGATGATCTTCATCGCCGCCTCCACGTCGGTCGCGTTCAGGTCGCGCATTTTCGTCTCCGCGATCTCGCGCACCTGCTTGACCGAGACCGAGCCCGAAACGGAGCGCCCCGGGGTCTTGGATGCGGATTTGACGCCCGCCGCCTTCTTCAGGAGAAAGCTCGCCGGCGGCGTCTTGATCTCCATCGTGAAGGACTTGTCCTGATAGTAGGTGATGATGGTCGGGCACGGGGCGCCGGCCTCCATCTCCTGCGTCTTGGCGTTGAACGCCTTGCAGAACTCCATGATGTTGATGCCGCGCTGACCGAGCGCCGGGCCGATGGGCGGCGAAGGGTTCGCCTTGCCCGCGGGCACCTGGAGCTTGATCACGCCGATCTTCTTCTTGGCCATTCCGGCCTCCTTTCCATTCCGCCCCGCGGGTCGCGACCCCGGAGCTTACGGTGAGCGGTGCGGTCCGAGGGGCGCGCCCCTCTCGCCTCCCGCGAGCGGCCGCTCAGGTCTGCTTGACGACCTGGGCGTATTCCAGTTCGACCGGCGTCGGCCGGCCGAAAATCGAAACCATCACCTTCAGTCGGGCGCTGATCTCGTCGACCTGCTCCACCATGCCGGTGAAGCTCTCGAACGGGCCGTCGGTGACGCGGACCTGCTCGCCGACCTCGAAGGCGATCTTCGGCCGCGGCCGCTCCGCCCCCTCCTCGACGATATTGAGAAGCTGATTCACTTCCGAATCGCGCAGCGGGCTCGGTTTGCCCTGCGGGCCGAGAAACCCCGTGACGCGGTTGGTGTCGATGATGTGCAGATAGGCGCGGTCGGTCATCTCCATCTTCACCAGGACATAACCCGGCATCAGGCGGCGCTCCGCCTTCACCTTCTTGCCGCGGCGAATCTCCATCACCTCTTCGGTGGGGACGAAAATCTCTTCGATCTCGTCGGTCAGCCCCTGCTGCTCGACGGTCTCGCGCAACGTTTCCGCCACGCGCTTCTCGAAATTCGAAAACACATGCACGGCATACCAGCGTTTGGCCATTCTTTGTCGCCGCCTCTCCGCTTTGCGCTCTTCGCGCCAGCGCCCCGCGGGGCTCAGTCGCGCCATCTTTAAACTGAAACGGCGCGCGTTGCGAATCTACGCGCGCCTCTTCATTCCGGAAGCAACGCGAACTAGCCGCCGTATCCGATCAAGTCAAGCGCCGATCCGCAGAATCTGGTCAATCCCGAAGCCGATGATCATGTCCGAGAAAAAGAAGAACAGCGCGGCGAGCGTCGCCATTATGAACACCATGATGGTCGTCACAATGGTTTCCTTGCGAGTCGGCCAGACGACCTTCGCCGTCTCGGCCCGGACCTGCTGGATGAACTGCGCAGGATTCGTACGCGCCATATCGCCGCCTTTCCTCATCGCCGACGCTGGCAGGGGCGGAGGGTCTCGAACCCCCGACCTACGGTTTTGGAGACCGTCGCTCTACCAACTGAGCTACACCCCTAGCGTGGGCAGGTGCGATCTAAGGGGAATCAGGCGTCGATGCAAGCGCCGGCGCGTCCGATCCCGGCGAGGCCTTCCGTATCGCGGATCAGACGCAGCACATCCGCCACGCCGCCGACATCTTTCCCTTCAGATACCCGCCGCCCCGCCACTGACGGCCGGCGCGGAACGAATCTGAACGGCCTCGGCCATTCCAATCGTCAAGATGCGGCCTTTCACCTTCGCAGAGAAAGATTTTCACGCCACCGCAACGCCGATCCCATCGAAATCTCGATATACCAACCTACAGCACCACTCATATATGAATTACTTATCATATAAAGTGACATTTATATTTATAACAAGGCCATTAAGTCGCCCTTCTACTAAACAATACAAACCTTCATACGAAACAGTCTTTTCATATGCTGATCCGTTGACGGCTCACGCGCGAGCGATGTAATGACGATCAGGCCGAAACAGGATCGAACGCCTTCATCTTCATTCCCGAATGTGACATGAGAATCGCGATTTGCGCTCCACGGGAAAACCAGCCTTGAAGATCATGTGCGTTTTCGGCACCCGACCGGAGGCCATCAAGATGGCTCCCGTGGTTCGCGCCCTGCTCAAGGATCATCGCTTCGAGAGCTGTCTTTGCGTCACCGCCCAGCATCGGGAGATGCTCGACCAGGTGCTCGACCTCTTTGGCCTGACATCCGATTTCGATCTTGACGTGATGCGGCCGGGGCAGGATCTGACCGACCTGACGACCGGGATCATGACGGGCATGCGCGGGGTGTTCGCGGCCCGCCGGCCGGATGTCGTGCTTGTCCACGGCGACACGGCGACGACGCTGGCGGCGTCCCTCGCCAGCTACTATCAACGAATTCCGGTCGGACATGTGGAGGCGGGTCTGCGGACCGGCGATCTCTATTCGCCCTGGCCCGAGGAGGGCAACCGAAAGCTGACCAGCGCGCTGGCGGCGCATCATTTCGCGCCGACCGCCGGCGCGCGCGCCAATCTGCTTGCGGAAGGCGTCGACGGCGCGAAAATCGCCGTCACCGGCAACACCGTGATCGACGCGCTGCGCCTCATGGTCGGCAGGATCGGGAACGACGGCGCGCTCAGGGCCCGGCTGGAGGCCAGCTTCAACTACCTCCCGCAGGAGCGCCGCGTGCTTCTGGTGACCGGCCACCGGCGGGAAAGCTTCGGCGGCGGCTTCGAGCGCATCTGCGACGCGCTCGTTCGGATTGCGGAGGCCCACCCGGACATCGACATCGTCTATCCGGTTCACCTCAACCCGAATGTTCAGGGCCCGGTGACCAGATATCTCTCCGGCGTTCCCAACATTTTCCTGATCGCGCCTCTCGATTACCCCGACTTCGTCTATCTGATGAACCGCTCGCACGCGATTCTCACCGATTCAGGCGGCGTGCAGGAGGAAGGGCCTTCGCTTGGCAAGCCCGTTCTGGTAATGCGCGACACCACCGAGCGCCCCGAAGCCGTGGAGGCCGGCACGGTCCGGCTGGTCGGCACCGACGTCGCGACGATTTGCGCCGAGGTCGACTCGCTCCTGACCGACGCCGCCGCCTATGAAAGGATGAGCTTTGCGGAGAACCCCTATGGCGACGGACACGCGAGCGCCCGGATCCTCGACTATCTCGCGGCCCGCGCCTGAGCGCGGCCCGGCGCCGTTCAACACGATCGCCGTCGTCGGCCTCGGCTATATCGGGCTCCCGACCGCGGCGATTTTTGCGGGGCGCAAGATCAGGGTGATCGGCGTCGACGTGAACATGGACGCGGTCAATGCGATCAATGGCGGCGAGGTTCATATACTGGAGCCGGAATTGGGCGAGATGGTCCGCTCCGTCGTCGCCGATGGGTTCCTTCACGCCACGAACAGCCCCGAGCAGGCGGACGCCTTCCTCATCGCCGTGCCGACGCCGTTCAAAGCCGGCTCGGACGGCGACGGCCGCCAGCCCGATCTCAGCTATATCCGCGCCGCGTGCCTCTCGATCGCGCCGGTGCTGAAACCCGGCGATCTCGTGGTTCTCGAATCGACATCGCCCGTCGGCGCGACCGAACAGATGGCGCGCTGGATGGCGGAGGCCCGGCCGGATCTCAGCTTTCCGCAGCAGGCGAGCGAAGCGTCGGATATTCGCGTCGCCCATTGCCCGGAGCGGGTGCTGCCGGGCGATGTGCTGCGCGAATTCGTGCGGAACGACCGGGTTGTCGGCGGCATGACGCCGCTCTGCTCACGAAAGGCGGCGGCGCTCTACAAGCTGGCCGTCGAGGGCGACTGCATCGTCACCACCGCCCGCACCGCGGAGATGACCAAACTCACGGAGAACAGTTTCCGGGACGTGAACATCGCCTTCGCCAACGAGCTTTCGGTCATCTGCGACGAGCTTGAGATCGATGTCTGGGAATTGATCGGCCTCGCCAACCGGCATCCGCGCGTGAACGTGCTTCAGCCGGGGCCGGGCGTCGGCGGACACTGCATCGCGGTCGACCCCTGGTTCATCGTCAGCCGCTCGCCGGAAACCGCCCGGCTGATCCGGGCGGCGCGGGAAATCAACGATGCGAAGCCGGGCTGGGTTCTCGACCGGGTCCGGAAAGAGATGGAGCGACAGCTCACGGCGAAACCGGGCGCCGCGCGGCGCGATCTGACGGTCGCCTGCTACGGTCTGGCGTTCAAGCCGGATATCGACGATCTGCGCGAGAGCCCGGCGCTGAACATCGTCCGCGACCTCTGCGACCAGCACGAGGGCCGCATTCTGGCGGTCGAGCCGAATATCGACACATTGCCTCTCAGCCTCGCCAGAGCGGAAAAGGCCGACATCGCCTCCGCGATCGCAGAGGCGGACATTCACGTCATCCTCGTCGCCCACAAGCAGTTCCGGGCGATCGACAGGGCGCGCTGGCCCCGCAATGTGATTGACGTCGTCGGCCTCACCGGCCGCGCTTGAGCGGCGCCGATCCGATGCCCCCCTCACGGTTCCCCGGGTTTCTCAGTCGGTTGTTTGGCGCGCCCGCCCGCCGGGCGGCGGCTGATCCGCGCCGGTTCGAAGCCGTTGCGCACTCCGCGGCGGCGCTGCAGGTCCGCGGCGAAATCCGGGCGGCGGCGGCCCTCGCCGACGCCGCATTCGAAACGGGCGCGGCCACGGAGGCCGGCCGCGCGCTTTTCGACGCCGCATGCCGCGCCGGCGCCGGGGCGCTCGCGCATGAATGCGCGACCCGGCTCGAGGCGCGGCTCGCGGAGGCGCCCGACGCCGAACTCGGCGCGGCTGTCGCAAACATGAAAAAAGCGCATCATTACACCCTTGGGCTGATCAGCCGCCTTGAGGCCGGGTCAAGGCGGGCCGCGCCGGCGCCGGGGCGGCTGGCCTATGTGCTCCAGAGCAGCCTGCCTTATATAAAAAGCGGCTACGCCACCCGCGGTCACGGCCTGGCGCAGGGGCTGCGGGCGCGCGGGCTCGACGTGATCTGCGTCACCCGCCCGGGGTTCCCGCAGGTCGTCGAAGCGCTCGGCGCGCCTTCGGACGCGCCGGCGGCTGATGAGGTCGACGGCGTCGCCTATCTGCGGACGCCGCCTGCGGGAAAGCCGCACAAGCCGGGCTATCTCGCCCGCGCGGCGGACATTCTCGAGACCACGCTCGCCGCGCAGCGGCCCGAATGGGTGATGGCCGCATCGCCCTATTGGAACGCCCTGCCGGCGCTGATCGCCGCGCGGCGGCTGGGCCTGCCGTTTTTCTACGAAGTGCGCGGGTTCTGGGAGGTGACGCGGGCCTCGCTCGAGCCGGAATACAAGGAGCGCAAGATCTACGGCGAGCGCCGCGAGCTTGAAGCCGCCGTCGCAAACGCGGCCGACCATGTCTTCACCCTCACCGACGCGATGCGGCGCGAACTGGCGGACCGCGGCGTCGCGCTCTCCGGCGTCTCTCTCCTGCCGAACGCCTGCGACGGCGCCAGATTTCACCCATCGCCCGCCGATCCCTCCCTGCGAACGCAATGGGGACTGCCCGCCGATACGCCGATCATCGGTTATGTCGGCTCGTTCGAAGCCTATGAAGGGCTCGACGATCTGATCCGCGCGGCCGCGCTGGTCAGGGCGCGCGGGCGGGTCTTCCGGCTGCTTCTCGTCGGCGGCGAAAACCCTGCGGCGCCGGACAGCGGCGCCCTGACGCGCATGCTGGACCAGGTCGCGGCTGAAGAGGGCATGGCTGACTGGATCGTGAGAACCGGCTCCGTGCCGCATGAACAGGCGCGCGCATTCTACGATCTGATCGACATCGCCGCCCTGCCCCGAAAACCGATGCCGGTCACCGAAATGGTCTCCCCGCTCAAACCGCTTGAGGCGATGGCCATGGAGAAGGCGATCCTGGTCTCCAGCGTCGACGCATTGACTGAAATGGTCGAGGATGGCGTCTCGGGCGTGATTTTCGAGAAGGGCGATGCGTCGGACATGGCCGACAAACTCATCGCTCTCATCGACGCCCCCCGCCTCCGGGCCGCGCTTGGGCGAAACGCCCGCGCCTGGGTGCTCCGCGAGCGGACATGGGACGCCGTCGCGGAACGGCTCGAACGCCGCCTCGCCGCGCAAGCCGGCGCATAGGGGTTTCGCCTCCGTCGGCCTGACGCGGTCCGCGGCGCTGCGAAAGAGCGCGGCGCGAGGCGCATGCTCCGACGCCAAGAAAGATTTCGATCTCATCGAGAGTGTGCCGCATAGTGCCCGGCGGTGGCGGCGAGTCGCCCGTTCGCAAGCGCCGAACGCCCTATCCGCCGCAGGGTTTCCGGCGCCGCCGCCGCGCGCGGGAGGGATCCGATACACGAAAAGAGGCCGCCATGGACCTGACCGGAATCCATCATCTGACGGCGATCACCGCCAATGCGCGCGCCAACAAGCGCTTCTACACCGAAACGCTTGGGCTGCGGCTGGTCAAGAAGACCGTCAATCAGGACGACACGTCCGCCTATCATCTGTTTTACGCCGACGGGCGGGCGACGCCGGGCACGGATCTCACGTTTTTCGACTGGCCGGCGGCGCCGCAGCGGCGCGGGACCCATTCGATCAGCCGCACCGGTCTACGCATCGCCGAGGAGAGCTTTGACTTCTGGGCCTCTCGGCTGCGCGATGCGGAGCTGACGCGCGGCGACGTCGTCATGCTGGACGGCCGCGCGACGCTCGATTTCGAGGATGCGGAGGGCCAGCGGTTCCGGCTGACCGCCGATGATGCGGGCGCGGCGCATCCATGGGGGCGAAGCCCGGTTCCCGCCGCACACCAGATCCGCGGGCTGGGGCCGATCACCATCTCGGTGGCTGATCTCGGGCCGACCGAGACGCTGCTGACGAAGGTGCTGAACATGCGCGCGGCGCACGCCTACGCCAGCCCCGACGGGGAAGGACGCGTGCATGTCTTCGAGATGGGCGCAGGCGGGCCGGCGGGCGAGGTGCACATCGCCGTTCAGCCTGAACTGCCGGTTGCGCGTCAGGGCGCGGGGGCCGTGCATCATGTCGCCCTCCGCACCCCGGACCCGGGCACGATCCACGAATGGACAAAACGCCTGAACGCGTTTCGCGTCGCCAACTCGGGCGAGGTGGAGCGGTATTACTTCCGCAGCCTCTATTTCCGCGAGCCGGGCGGCGCCCTGTTCGAGATCGCAACCGACGGGCCTGGCTTCGCCGTGGACGAGCCGATGGACGCCCTCGGCGAAACCCTCTCCCTGCCGCCCTTTCTCCAAGATCGCCGCGCCGAGATCGAAGCCGGCCTGAAGCCGCTCGACTGACGCCGGCGCCGTTCTTCAGCTCTGCGTCACGCCTCGGCTTCCTGGGCGAGCACCTTTCGGACCGCCGGATCGGCCGCGATCCGGTCATGCAACGCCTGCACATTGGGGGCCCCCTCCAGCCCCTCCGGCAGCAGCTTGATCGCCCAGCCAATCATAGGGAAAGCGTAGGCGTCGACCACCGAGCGGCCATTCAGGATCCAGTCGCGGCCCTCCAGATGGGCGTCGAGCAGGGCGAGGCGCGCTCGCACCAGGTTGCGCCCCGCGTCGACAACCGTCTGTTTCGCCGCGTCGCCGTCATCGGTGGTGTAGCGCTGGGGAAAGAAGATCGGCCAGAAGGACGCGTGCATGTCGCTGGTGAAGAAGGACGACCAGCGATGCGCGTCGGCCTCGGCGCGCGCGCCGTCCCCGCCCGAGAGCGCCGCGTCGGGATGCTTCCGGGCCAGGTAATCCAGGATCGCGCCGGCCTGGGTGAGCAGCCACCCGTCATCCTCGCGCAGGACCGGCACGCATCCAGCAGGGTTGACGGCCAGCAGCTCCTTCGAGCCGAACCCGACCCTGACCGCTTCGTAAGGCGCGCCAATCCATTCCAGAACAATATGCGGCGCCAGCGAACACGCGCCGGGAGCGTAGTAGAGCGTTGTCATGATATTCGCTTTCAATAAGCATCTTCAAGAAACAACATAGTCTGTCGACGAACTGACCTGCGTCCAATGACTATCTCGCGATCCGGCGCGGCTCGCCCAACTCCCCCGGATTCAGGGGAACGGCGTCACCGCCGGGACATGGCCGCGGAGCGGCTCATCGGATCGCCGCCGCCGGGCATAGGGCTCGGGAAGAGCCGAGTCCGCCCGCCATCATGGAAAATCTCTTCCGTCTCCCATGGCGCATCAGTTCGGCGCGACCAGCGAAGCTCCGGCTGGAGCGTCCGGACCAATGAGCCGAAGCATCGGTCTTCGAGAAACGGATCGGCGGTCAGCCCATGGTGATCTTGAACGCCTCGATGCTGTGGCGCATGTGAAGCCGGGCCACATATTCGGCCAGACCTTCCTCGCCAGAGAGGATCGCTTCGCCCATCATGCGATAGTCGGCGAACCTCTGCGCGTCCGGCACGAGGTTCGGCATCTGCAGCCGGGCGATCAGAAGCTGGAGCCTCGGCATGAGGCGGTCCAGCTCCTGATTGCCGCTAATATAGACGATGGTGTTGAAGAAAAGCTCCCGGTGCCGCACGGTTACATAGAATTCGGAGCTTCCCTCCAGCGCCAGCAGATCGCCGAGCCGACGCTGTAGCAGCTCACGGTTCTCACCGTTGTCGATGGCTTTGGCCGCCTGTCGAGCCGCAAGGCCGAGCATCAGCTCCAACGTCGCAAGCACGTCGAGCACTTCTTTATCAGACAGCATCCGGATCGAGGCGCCGCGGAAGCGATTGACCTGTATCAACCCTTCGCCGGACAGCCGACGGATGGCTTCGCGCACGGTGCCGCGGCCGACATTGAACCGTTCGGCGAGATCGGCCTCAAGCAGGCGCTGTCCTGGCGTGAGCTGACCGATTCTCACATCCTCGACGATTCCGTCGACCAAAGCATCTATCGTGCTGATGGCTCTCTTGGGAGCCACTTTGGGTGCTTCTTCGATTTGCATGAAGTCCGCTTATCTGTTTTCGGCGACCATCCTAGG
The DNA here is from genome assembly GCF_037646705.1 of Paludibacillus litoralis. Lineage (NCBI taxonomy): Bacteria > Pseudomonadati > Pseudomonadota > Alphaproteobacteria > Rhodobacterales > Paracoccaceae > Paludibacillus > Paludibacillus litoralis. The sequence continues at coordinate 342,105 of NZ_JBBHER010000003.1, read as the reverse complement.
GGATCTCAGCAACTCTTTCAAATACAATTTCGTACAACGAAAATAGACATAAACTACGCACGCTCAACCATCCCATACATCCCCCCACGAAAGAAGGTGTAGGCGATCCTTAATTGTAGGACATGAACGCGGATAACGCCATAACGGAAACCGCAAGAAACTGTGATCCTCTTGGCGTTGAATGTTTGAAAAACTCCGCCATACACGCGCTCCGAATAGCCGATGGATGTGATACGGATCGAGCCGCGGCGGGCCGCCGACGGCATTTGCTGTCTCTCGCACCGTTTTCATCGCCGTATTCCTCCAAACATTCGGCGTTTTGCCTGCAGCAACCCGCATGTAGACTCCCACAAAAATATTGTATACAATATTTACTGACAGCAACATGACCTATATGACCGGAACGCCGACGCAGGTTCGCCCGCCCCCATGCGCCGCCACCGCGCCATCGATCGGAACGTGAGCGGATAAATGCGCTAAAGCCCGCCGGAGAAGCGCTTTTCTACGCATGCCCGCATCGAAACCGGGTACAGTAAGGCGAACCCTGGCGCACCGGCTCCCACAGTCCATCGCGCCTAACCATGGATCGGACGCAGCGGGGGCTCCAGGCGGCCCGCATCGCATTATTTCACTAAAGAAGGGGGACAAGTATGGATCTCGGCATCAGCGGGAAACATGCATTGCTCATGGCGAGCACTCGTGGATTGGGCTTCGCAATCGCCCGCGCCCTGGTCAAGGAGGGCGTAAATGTATTCATCAGCGGCCGAAATGAGAGCCGGGTCAAATCCTCCTTGGCTGAATTGAATGCTCTCGGTTCGGCTCGGGCTGCGGGCCTCTGCTGCGACCTGGATGTCCCGGACAGTGGCGATGAACTCGTGGCCGCCGCAATGGATGCTTTCGGATCGATCGATATCGTCGTCCTCAACTCCGGGGGGCCGCCGATGGGCGGGGCCGTTGAGATCGAGGAGCACGCATGGCGCAGCCATTTCGAGTCGATGGTGTTGACGCCCATGCGGATCGTGCGCCGCTCCCTGCCCGGAATGCGCGAGCGAGGCTGGGGGCGGGTGATTGCGATTACGTCCTCAGGCGTGCCGCAACCCATTCCGGAGATGGCGCTTTCCAATTCCTTGAGGGCGGCGCTGACGAACTGGCTCAAGACCACCTCGAACGAGGTGGCGGCCAACGGCGTGACGGTCAACACCTTGATACCTGGGCGCATCGCGACAGATCGCGTCGCGGAACTGGAGACAGCGGCGGCCAAACGCGCAAATCTGAGCGTCGAGGAGATCCACCGTCAGGAGATCGCCACCGTTCCGTCCGGCCGTGAAGGCGAAACCGAAGAATTCGCCGCTGCGGCCCTATTCCTGGCGAGCCGCCAGGGGGGCTATTGCACCGGCGGCGCCATACGCGTCGATGGCGGCATGATCAGGTCAACCATGTCCTGAGCCCGATTGCGAACGCCTATCGCAGCATGTGCGGCAGGGTCAACGAGATCGCCGGGATGTAAGTGATCACCAGCAGCGCGATAATCGACGTCACGATAAAGGGCAGAATCTCGCGCACCGACTCGTTAAGCGGCACCCCGGCGATCCTTGAAGTCACAAAGAGGCATATCCCCAGTGGCGGCGTAATGATTCCTATCATTATGTTGGTGACGATAACGACCCCGAAATGAATGGGATCGAACCCCGCCACTTTCGCCAGAGGCAAAAGGATCGGAACGAATATTATCAGAGCCGCGAACCCATCCAGGAACATGCCGACGACAAGAAGCGTGATATTGACTATCAATATGATAACGATCGGATCGTCGGTCAGCGACAGCATCCCCTCCGTCAATGACTGAGGTATCTTCTCCGCCACCAGAATGAAGGAAAGGATGCTCGCCGCGCCGATCAGCAGGAGGATTTCTCCAATCCCCTGACCGACCTCCAACGCACAGCGGCCGATGCTCTTCACGCCCAAAGCGCGAAACGCCAGCCCTAACATCAGCGCAAAAGCCACCGCCGCCGCCGCGCCTTCCGTGGCGGTGAACGCGCCCACGCGAATTCCGCCCACAATGATGACCGGCAGCACGAGCACAGGGAGCGCCTGAACGCCGGTGACCGCGACCCTGCGCGCGACGAACCGCTCCTCGACCGGGAATCCGCGACGTCTGGCTATGAAGTACACCAGCGTCATCTGCATGACGATAATCAGGATCCCCGGCACGATTCCCGCCAGGAACAGATCGATGACAGAAGCGCCGGCGAGAACCGCATAGAGGATGAACACGACGCTCGGCGGTATGATCGGCCCGACGATCGATCCGGCCGCAGTCACCGCCGCCGCGAACGCCCGGGGATACCCGCGCTCCGCCATCTTGGGGATCAGAAGACTGCCGACAGCCGACGCGTCCCCGATGGCGGATCCGGAGATGCCCGCCATCAGCATGTTCGTGGACAGATTGACCATCGCGAGCGAGCCGCGGATATGACCGACGAGAGCCTGAGACAAGTTCACCAGTCGCGTCGTCAATCCTCCGGAATTCATGAGCTCGCCAGCCAACATGAACAATGGCACCGCCAACAGGAGGAACTGATCCATCCCGTTGAACAGGCGTTGCATGATCAGTTCCGGAGGCCAGCCCCGGAGGAATATATACGCCGCGGAGGGGAGCCCGATGGCCACGGCGATTGGCGTGCCGCAAACCAGGAGCACCGCGAAGAGAGAAAGGAGTGCGGCAAACTCAACGCTCATGATGAACCCGCCGTGGAAAGGCGCGAAGCCAACGAAGCGACAGGCGGATCAGTATTCCGCCGGCGACAACCGGGTAAACGATGTAGACCCACCACAACGGGATCTGAGCCGCCGACGACATTCCCGTGGTTTGACTGAGCACCGATACCTTAAGCCCCAACCATAGAATCAGAAGAAAGAAAATCACCGTCGCGGTTTGAGAGATGACGCTAGCGACCAGACGAATTCCTGGATGCCGCACTTTGGACAGCACGTTGAAACTGATGAAGTCGCCCGTGCGCAGATGCCCCACCAAACCGAGGAGGCCGGCCCAGATCATTGCGAATGTCGCGACTTCTTCAGACCACGGCAGCGAAAAGTTGAGAACGTACCGTGAGAAAAACTGTGAGAAGACGAGGCCGGAAATAAACAGGATTCCGAGCACGACCAGCGCATCCAGCAGCTTCTCAAGCCCGCTGAGGATATAAGCCATCCGCGTCAGCCCTGATGATCCCGGCCCCGGTCGCCGTTCGCGGCTCAGCGAGCTTGCTCGGTGGCCGCGAGCCAGGCGTCCAGTTTTTCTTGCGGAACCTGGTTGGCCACATCCTCCAACACTGGCGGCTGGGCCACCTCCCTGAACTTCGCCATCTGCGCGGCGTCCAGCTCAATCACCTCGACGCCAAGATCGCGGAGCTGTTGCTCGGCCTCTTCGACGTCACGCTGATTTATGTCGCGCTCCTCTGACGTCAGCTCCCGCATGGTCTGCTGGACGATGTCGCGAAGATCCTCCGGCATCGCGTCAAAGCGCTTCTTGCTGCCGAGGACGATGACAGAGTCATAGATGTGGTGCGTTAGCGTAACCTGCTGAATGACCTCATGAACGCCAGTCTGCGTGAACAGATAGCTTGGGATCTCCACACCATCCACCACTCCTTGCTGCAGCGATGTGAAGACCTGCGCCCACCCCATCGGCGTCGGATTCGCCCCCAGCGCCCTCCAGGCGGTGATGTGCAATGGCGCTTCCATGGTGCGCAACTTCAGATCGCTTACGCCGGCGACACCGCTTTCCAGCGGTTTGGTCGTCCCGAGATTTCGATATCCCTGCTCCCAAATGGCGAGCCCGACCAGCCCCGACCCTTCCAGGTCCGAGAAAATCAGCGTTTCGCCGACTGCGTCCACGACGTTGCGCGCATGCTCGATGTCGTCAAACTGGAACGGGATGTCCAAAAGCATGAAAGCCGGGTCAAACCCAGCGGCGACGCCATTTGGAATGGCGACAATCTCGATCGTGCCGAGTTGGAGACCTTCCACGCCTTCGCGTTGACCGGCCAGCTGACTCGAGTGAAAGACGCTGACCTCCAGCCGCCCTTCCGAGCGCTCCTCCGCCAGCTCCTTGAACTTCTCAAGCACCACATGGATCGGGTGCTTCGTGTTGGCCGCATGAGAGATCTTGATCTCGAACGTCTCTGCGATCGCATCACCCGATTGCATGAACATCGTCATGCAACCCAACGCTATAGCGGCCGACGCCGCGCGCACCTTACCTTTATACGCCATTTCACTCCCCCTTGATGATCTTCCGATGTTTAGTTACCATCGTGTCTTACAATTTGTTATTTAGCTACCACGACGCCCAACGTCCTGTCTACAAATTCTTCCGATCTGCCTTAATATCGTCCGACGAAACCCCCAGCCAGAGGTCATCAGCCATGACGGAGCTGCCTGATTACACCGCCGTCGAGCTCGTCGATTTGTACAGAAGACGAGAGGCGTCTCCGCTTGAAGTTGTGGACGCGGTCTTGACTCGCGTTGACGCGATGGAGCCCGTTCTGAATACATACGCCGCTCGTGATGATCGCGCGGCGCGGGCGATGGCCAAGGCGTCGGAGCAGCGCTGGGCGCGCAACGCCCCGCTCAGCCCGCTCGACGGCGTACCGGTGTCGATCAAGGATCTGGTGCTCACCCGGGGCCTGCCGACCGGGCGCGGGACAATCACGACCTCCCCGGACCCAGGCGGCGAAGACGCGCCCATCGCAGCGCGGTTGCGCGAGAGCGGGGCCGTAATCATGGGCAAGACCACCGTCTCGGAGCTTGGCTGGAAGGGCGTGGGAGATAACCCCGCAACGGGCGTCACGCGGAACCCTTGGGATCCGGAGCGCACACCTGGCGCGAGCAGCGCCGGCGCGGCCGCGGGCGTCGCCGCCGGACTGGCGACGTTGGGCACGGGGAGCGACGGAGGCGGCTCGATCCGCATCCCCGCGAGCTTCTGCGGGGTTTACGGGCTCAAGCCGACCCACGGAGCGGTGCCATCATGGCCGCCCAGCCCGGTTGGCTCGCTCTCCCACCTCGGACCATTGACGCGCTGCGTGGATGACGCCGTTCTGGCCATGAACCTTATCGCCCAACCGGACAGCCGCGACTGGACGGCTTCGCCAAGATGGATGAATGAGTTCGACGGGGAGCCTGAGTTTGAGCTACGGGGGCGGCGGATCGCGTTTTCACCCACCCTTGGGTACGCGAAAGTGGATCCGGAAGTCGCTGAGATCGTGCAGTCAGCGGCGCGCGCATTTGAAGAGATGGGCGCTCATGTTGAGCTGGTGGAGGAGGTGTTCGAGGACCCCATATCCATATACCGGCCGCTATTTTTGGCTGCGTACGCGCACTTTACTGAAACATGGGATGAAAAGCGCCTGTCCCTCCTGGACCCCGGCCTGCGGGATGTCGTGGACGCAGGGCGCCCTGTCGATATCAGCGCCTATTTGCGCGCGGTCGGCGATCGAGAGCGCTTTGCGACCTCTGCGCAGAGGTTCTTCGATACGTTCGATCTCCTGCTGACGCCAACCATGCCTGTCGTTGCGCTCCCGGTCGGGATGGATACGCTGGAGCCCACCGAAAGCGTGCCAAGCTGGCTGGATTGGAACCCCTTTACGTATCCGTTCAACCTCTCCCAGCAGCCCGCCGCAACCCTGCCCTGCGGCTTCACCGCCGAAGGTTTGCCTGTCGGCCTGCAAATCGTGGCGGCCAAACATCGCGACGCCCTCGTGCTCAACGCCAGCCGAGCATTTGAGAGCAGACACCCGTTCCGCATGCCTGATCCGAATGAGGTTCAGGCCAGACTTTTACAGTTCCAGAACAGCAACGAAGAGTGAGGGGAGAAGACAGATGACGACCACCAAACAGTGCTATGGCGGCGCGCCCGGCCTGCCGCTATCAGCGGCGGTTCGCGCTGGCGATCTGATATTCGTATCCGGCCAGATGCCGCTTGATGACAACAACGAAGTGGTTTCCGGCAATATTGAGACCCAGACGCGCGCCACGCTGGAACGCCTGAAGAAAACGCTCAACCTCGCCGGGGCGGAACTCTCCGACGTTGTCAAGGTAACGGTGTGGATCGCCGATCCGCGTGATTTCACCGGCTTCAACAAGGTGTATAGTCAATATTTTTCTTCCGACGCCCCCGCGCGCTCTACGGTACGAAGCGATCTCGTCTACGATGTGCGCCTCGAAATCGAAGCCGTCGCTTATAAGGCGTCTTGAGCCAGCCGCTTGAAGGAACAGACATGTACGTGATCACAGTGGAATTGGACGTGCTTCCCGATTTCAAGGAAAACTACCGCACGGTGATTGAACAGCAAGCAAAGACATCCGTAGAGCGCGAAGACGGCTGTTTGAAGTTTGAAGTGTCGATCAGCGAGGATGACCCGAACCGTTTTCTGCTCTACGAAGTGTACAAGGATAAAGAGGCGTTCAAGACGCACATCGAGCAGCCACATTCGAAAGAAAACGGCGCAAAAACCAAGCCATGGATCAAATCTCAATCCGTCCGCACATGGCTTCAGCCGGCCGCGTAGGAAAAGGCCTTCCCGACGTCATCGCTCCGCCGATCAGACTTCGCCCGCCCCGCACGGCGGGCGCCTTCCACACGGGACGATCGGCAATCGGTGACGACAGGCGGCGCGCGCCCTGAAACCGTTGAGGAGACGGCGGCGCGCTTTCGCCGGGGGAGCCCGATTCGCTGCAAATCAAGTCTTCGCCGTACGCGTGCCCGGCGTGTCGACCTCATAGTCCAGCCTCCCTTCCGGCCGGCGTATGGGCCGCCTCTCGAAATGTTGGGGACAGGCGCGTGCGTAACTCGCCGCCGCAGCCAGAACCTTGTCGTCCCGAAGGCGGTGGCCAACGATCTGCAAACTGATCGGAAGCCCTGATTTGGAGACGCCGCACGGCACAGAAATCGCCGGCAGGCCGACCAAGCTGAAAGCGTAAACGCCAAGAAACACATCGTAGTAGTTTTCAACTTCCACCCCACCTATGTGATTTGGAAGAGGTTGATCGATACGGAATGGAAGCGCGCCGATAGTCGGCGTCAAGATGAATTCGTATCTCTCGAGGAAATTGCGCACCCGATGCCAGTATGCCGAGCGAAGGCGCTCCGCCCGCGCGACGCTTGCGAGCGATTGGCTGGCCGCGCCCTCTATCTGGTTCACCAATTGCTTCGTCAATTTTGGAGCATGTTCCTCCAGAAGCTCCGAAAACCGACCAATCACTCCGAAGCTCCGCGTTCCCGCGATGATGTCCCGAATGTCGCTTGCGTCGAAACATGCCTCTTCGACGATCGCGCCCTGCTGGGTGAAGGCGGCGGCCGCCGCCCGCACCGCCTCGGCGACCTCCGGATCGACAGGCATGACGCCGCCAAGATCCATACAGAGAGCAATCTTGCGTCCGCGCAATGGCGAGCCGTCCCGGGCCGCCACAATATAGTCCGCATCGGGATCCGGCAGACTGCTCGGATCACGATCATCCTGGCCCGCAAGGATAGACAGCATCAATCCCAGATCTCTGACCGTGCGGGCCAGCGGCCCCTGAACATGCGCGACGAGCGTATCCCAGGCGAATTCGGCCGGATAAACCGGAACGCGGCCGGGGCTTGGGCGCAGACCCGAAATGCCGCCCCACGCCGCCGGAATTCTGATGGAGCCGCCGTGATCGGTTCCCAGCCCGATCGGGGCCATATCGGATACGATCGCAGCCGCAGTTCCTCCGCTGGATCCGCCTGCGCTGACAAATGGATCGAGCGGATTTCGGGTGAGGCCGAAGATCCTGTTGGTCGTATTCACGTCCGTGGCGAATTCGGACGTATTGGTTTTTCCCATGAGGATCCCGCCGGCGGCCTGCAAACGCTCGACGACGATAGCGCTCTCTTTCGGTACATTGGTTTCATGAACAAGTGAGCCGAAGGTCGTCCGCAATCCGGCCGTCGGAATATTGTCCTTGACGACGAAAGGCACGCCTTCCAGCGGCCGCGCCGGCGCACCTGCAGCCAACCGATCGTCTGCGTCCTTCGCCTGCGTCAGAGCATCGTCATTGAACGTAACGACAGCATTTATACCCTCATTGAGGTCAGCCGCCCGATCTTGAAAGGCGGAGCAGACTTCGCTGATCGAAATCTCGCCCTTGCCGACGCGCCGTGCAATTTCGGTGGCGTCCAAATCAGTTAATTTACTCACGCTCAGTGTTCCTTGAGATAGGAGATTGCTTTGCTCGCGCCCCGTCTTCCGCCGAAGACAGCGCGGATCGCGGGTTGGCTGATCGCGTCATGTGCGTCCTCTGCGGATCCGCGGCCCCATCGACTCGATCATACATCAGCCAAACACGTCGAGCCAAACTCGCCAGCGCCGATCAAAACCAATCCGCACAAGAGGGCCTTCCGCCCTCCTCTATCGCCCCCCGCAAACTCAATGCATGAGGATACGGATAGGCAGAAGAACAATCTCCGGAAAGATTGCGATCGACAGGTATATAACCATGCTGCACGCATAAAACGGCAGTGAAACCCGAACCAGTTTTTCGATAGGGAGGCCGCTGATCTGGGCCGTGGCGAAAAGACAGACGCCGACAGGCGGCGTGGCGAGCCCGAGAGACAAGCCGGTCACAAGAAACACGATGAAATGCAGCGGGTCGATGCCTACGCTCACCGCGACAGGGAACAGAACCGGAATGAGAATCAGCCCGGCGGCGATAATTTCCATGAACATTCCCACTATGAGGAAGATCACCCCCATCAAAAGCAAAATGATCGTTGGATCGGCGGAGACGGACAGAATGGCTTCACTGACCTTTTGCGGCAGGCGATCAATCGTAAAAACATAGGTCGCGACGCTGGCGCTCATCATGATGAGCAGGACAGTGCCCGTCGTGCGTCCGGCGCTGATCAAGATGCCCGGAACTTCGCGAAGCTTGAACCCGCCATAGAACACGAACCCCACCAGGAATGTGTAAAACGCCGCCAGGCCAGCCGCCTCAGTCGGGGTGACTATTCCGGAAAACATTCCCCCAAGAATGATGATTGGCGCGCCGAGGGCGGGCAAAGCCACACCGATGGTGCGGGCTGATTGGGAAAAGCCTCTTGGAGGCTCCATTACGCCATACCCGTTTCGGCGTGCGATCACATAGTTGATCAGCACAAACCCCATGGCGAGAATGATCGCCGGCCCCACGCCGCCCGCGAGCGCGCCGCCGACCGACTGCCCGGCGGCGGATGCGGCGATAATCATGAGAATGCTTGGCGGAACGATCGACGCCAATGTCGCTGTCGTCATCGTAAGGCCAGCCGCATAGTCGCGCGGATAGCCTCGCTCCGTCATTGCGCGAATCTCGAGAGGGCCAAGACTCGCCACATCGGCGATGGCCGAGCCGGAAATTCCACCGAATATGAAGCTGGCGGCGATATTGACATGGCCAAGTCCACCGCGCCAGCGCCCCACGACAACATTCGCGGCCTCGAATATGCGCTCGGACAGACCGCCTCTCTCCATTACATGTCCAGCAAGTATGAAGAGAGGAATAGCGATCAAAAGAAAGCTGTTCACCGATGTGTACATCGCCTGCGACACGACCGAGAGTGGGATACCCTCGACCTGAAGCACAAACATGGCGGCCAGACCAAGAGCCACCGCAAGCGGCACGCCAAGAATGCTCAGGGCCGCAAAAGTCCCAAGAAGTAGCCAACTCACGTGATGACCCTATCTGTATCTTCAACCTGAGAGCGTGACGCCTTGTCCAGATAGACAGTCTGAATCAGAGCGATGACCGATAGCACCGCAGAAATAACCGCGGGTATCGTGATGATATACATGCCGATCCCCAGCACCGGCGAAACTTCGCCAATCCTGATTTGTCGATATACAAGCTTCACGGAATACCATCCAACTACAGAAAAGAATATCATGCCCGTCAATGCATAGATATGAACCGACACGCGCCGAAATATGGGAGGCAAGATGTTTACAAGAAGCATGATCCGCGGATGATGCAATTTTCTGAATCCAACGCTCAGGCCAAGAAAAGCGGTCCAGATGAACAGGAATCTGGACAGCTCTTCAGTCCATGGTGTCGAAAAATTATAGGTGCGTGCGAAAACCTGAGTGGAGACCGCAATCAGCATGCTCGAGACGCAGATCAGGAGCACCCCATCGACCGGACGCCAGAGCCAGCGGTCGATCGCGATGGTGACCCGCATCCGCACCCCACCTGTCTTTTCCGACACCATGGATAGCAGTCCTTAATTCCGGCCTAGAAATTTCAGGCTTTCCTGCATGAACTCCGCGCCCACCAGAGCCTCGAACTCAGGATAGAGAGCCAGGGAGATTTGCTTGAGCTTCTCCTTTTCCTCGGGATCAAGCTCGTGAACCTCCATCCCCTTCTCCTTGAGCTCTTCGATCATGCGAGCTTCTTCCTGACGATCGTAATTGCCCTTGTATTCGGCCGCCTCGAGCGCCGATTCCTGCATGATCTCCTGGAGCTCCGCCGGCAGGCCATCCCACAGGTCCTTGTTGACGGCGAGAATATACGCGTCGCCGATGTGACCGGTGAGATTCAGGTGCTTCTGCACTTCGTAGAACCGATTGGACAGCGGGATCTCCACGGGGTTTTCCTGTCCGTCGATCGCCCCGAGCTGAAGGGCCGTATAGACTTCGGTGAAGGCCATCGGCGTCGGGTTGGCCCCGACTTCCTTGAAGAATTTCACGAACAGCTGGTTGTTTGGAACGCGCAGCTTCAGCCCCTTCAGATCGTCGACCTTGGTTATGACACGATCCGACGTCGTGACGTGACGAAAGGTTCGAAGCATCATCGCCAAACCCTTGATGCCCAACCGGTCGAGAGACGAAAGCAAGGCTTGGCCCGGCTCGCCTTTCATGTATTTTTCCAGCTCGCCATAGTCTGAAAACAGATACGGGAGGCTCATCGCGTTCATTCGAGGCTCGAATGACGCGAATACGTTGCTGCTCAAGATGACCATGTCGAGAGCGCCGTCGCCGAGCTGGTTGACCGCGGCGTTCTGATCGCCGCCGAACAGGATGCCATCCGGAAAGATCTCGATTTCGACATCCCCGCCCGTCTTTTCCGTGACGATCTCGGCGAATTTTTCCGCGCCGATCGCGACAGTCGAAATGATCGGGTCGCCGATGGCCATACGGAAGCTGTGCTCTTGCGCTTCAACCGCACCCGATAGGGATACGGAAGAAAGCAGCGCCAACGCCCCCGCAATGGCTCCCGTGGAGCGCTTCAGGTTTTGTGTAAGGTTCATTTTGTTCTCCTCCATGTGTTTTGACGTTCCCGGCCCATCCCTCTCTGACGAACTTCAACCGGGACCATCAGTCTTTCTGACAGGGCATGGATGTCGCACAGTATTAGACCACAACATTTCAGCCCATTTTCAGCTTTCAGGCTCACCCTCTCATCGTGATATTGAGCTCGTTTGTCATGGGCGCGTAAGGTGATTTGGAACGCCCCGCTCGGAGGGATGTGTCACTCTGGGGCCGTTATTTGTCAGACCCTTTTTGGCCACCAGTTCCCGACCCAGCTCCACCGCCTTGATCGCGGCGCCGGCGTTCGCCTTTCCCAGCCCTGCGATGTCATAGGCGGTCCCATGGGCCGGCGTGACGATCGGAAACGGGTAGCCGGCGATCAGCGTAACCCCCCGGTCGAACCCGAGAAGCTTCATCGCGATCTGCCCCTGATCGTGAAACATGGTCAGCACGGCGTCGAATTCGCCCTTGACGGCCCGCAAGAACACCGTATCGGAGGGGACCGGACCGGTCACAGGCATCTGCTCGCCCCGGGCGCGCGCAACGGCGGGCGCGATTATCTCGTCGTCCTCGGCGCCGAAATTGCCCCCGTCTCCTGCATGAGGGTTCAAGGCCGCGACGCCGATGCGCGGGCGCTCGAATCCGGCATTCTTCATGACCTGAAATGTCAGCCTTATGCTGTCATATATCCGATCCACGCTCAGCGTTTCCGCAACGTCCCTCAGGGGGATGTGCGAGGTCACACGCGCATTCCAGACTTCGTCGAGGACATTGAATTCGCGCCCTGACGCGGCTGCGCCGATCGTCCTGTCGATAAAGCCGATCTCATCGACATAGTCAGGCTGCGCCAAACGCATCGCATGCTTGTTGAAGGGCGTGAAAAAGACCATATCGGCGATGCCCGCATTGGCGATCTCCAGCGCCATGCGGAAGTTCTGGACCGAGCCGCGCCCACCGGGCTCACTCGCCACGCCCAGCGGCACGTCGTCGGGGTCGCAATTCGCCATATCCAGCAGAACCGTCCCGTCGGGCGGATCGCGCAGTTCGTCCACCGTCACACGGGGCAGATTCAGCTCGACCCCGGCATGCGCGCATCCACGCTCCAGCACCCGCGCGTCGCCGATCACGACCATCTCCCCCGCCTCTATCGCGCGGTCGGCGAGGATCCTGGCGGCGAGTTCCGGCGAGACGCCAGCCGCATCGCCCAGAGCGAACGCAATTCTCATGACCCCTCACCGGTTTGAGCAAGCAATCGTCATTTCTCAATGTATACAATATTTTCTATCTTAAATTCAAGCTGTCTCTGACGCGAACCGCTGCTAATATCGACGAAAGGAGCAATTCGATGCATGACGCGACGGAATCCGACCACCCGCTGGCCGTTCGTAAGGAGACGCTGCACGATCAGGTGGCCAGCCGGGTGCGGGATCTTATTATCGAGGGCGTGTTGGAGCCGGGAAGCCGGATCGACGAAAGCACGCTTTTGCGCCAGCTAGGCGTATCGCGCACGCCATTCCGCGAATCGTTGCGCACGCTGGCGGCGGAAGGCCTGGTCGAAATTCGCCCCTCGCATGGCAGCCGGGTGCGAAAGCTGAGCCCCGAAGAAGTTCAATCCATGCTGGAGGTGCTCGCGAACCTCGAAGCCCTGATCGGGCGGCTGGCCTGTGAGCGGGCGTCGGACGCCGAGATCGACAGCATGACCGACCTCCATCGCCGGATGATCGAACATTACCGAACCCGAGACCGGCTTCCCTATTACAAACTCAATCAGGAGTTCCACAGTCGGATGGCCGAATTGAGCGGCAATTCCATTCTCGTGGAGATTCAAGCCAACATTCAGGCGCGTCTCAAACGGATACGTTTCATCGGGAACGGCACGCCCGAGAACTGGGCCGAGGCGGTGTCGGAGCACGAGGGAATGGTCACCGCCCTCAAGTCACGCGATGGCATGCGCCTCTCCAGGATGATGGAGCGTCACCTGGAAAACACCTGGGAAAGGGTGCGGGAGTACATCTGAAAGGGGGGGAGACGGGCCTGACACCTTGTGTGACCCGCGCCTGCGGAGCGTCTGTAAATCCAGCCACAGCAGCCGCGGGGTTGATCGGGCGAGACCGGGGAGCGGCGCCGAAGACGCTGTCGGTTCCGGGAACCGCCCGGCTGCCGGCCGACGGCTCCGCGAGCGCGCAGCCGGATGGACGCCTGGAAGGCTTGACGAGATTCTCAGCCGGAAAGCCCCTCCAGCCGCATGGTCGAATCCGGAATTCTGTCAGGCTTGTTCATGGGGCGGGCCGATAGCCGCAGCCGATTTCACCGGCGGCCGCCCGGTGCGCAGCACCGCGGGGAGGACCGCCGACAGATGATCGACCAGAAGTCGGAGCATGGGCAACCTGCGCAGGTCGTCATGCACGACCAGCCAGGCGTCGTGAACCCAGCTCACCTCATCCGGAAGGACGGGCTCCAGCATCGGATCCCGCGCCGCGACGCCGGCCTGCATCGGCCCTATGCCAAGACCGGCCCGGACGCTCGCGATCTGAGCCGCCTCGCTGTCAGTGCGGAGGCGAAGATGCTGCGGGCCGAGGAGCTCGCCGAAGACGTCGAAGCCTGCGCGCGCGGCAGGGTCGGCATCCGGACCGATCAGGACATGGTCTAACAGATGTTCCGGCGTTGTGGGCCGCCCGGCGCGCTCCAGATACGCGCGGTGCGCGAACAACCCGATCGGCGCCGGACCCAGCCTGCGCGCGACAAGGCTGCCCTGCGAGGGGCGGACCATGCGGATCGCGAGATCCGCCTCGCGGCGCAGGAGATCGGCGCTGTCATTGGACAATGCGAGTTCTACGGCGAGGCCCCGGTGCTCCGCCAGAAACGGCGACAGCGCAATCGGCAGCACCTCGGCGCCGACCACATGACTGGCGGCGACGCGTAGGACGCCCACACCCGCCCCGGGGGCGCTCGCCGCGCGCCGTGCGAGGCTTTCCGCGGTCAGATGCATCGCCCGCGCCTCTGGAACCAGGAGGGCTGCGGTCTCCGTGACGCTCAGGCCCTGCGGCGTGCGCAGGAAAAGCGTCTGGCCCACCATCGCCTCCAACGTGTCGATATGCCGTCCAACCGTGGGCTGAGTCAGGCCGAGCGCCCGCGCGGCCGCCGACAGGCTGCCGGCGTCGACCACCGCCAGAAAACTGCGCCATAGCGCCCAGTCGATTCTGCTGCTCATATATTTTCGTATATCCACTATCGAGAGATATACAATTCCCTTGACCTCAAAGACAGGGCAACTAGCAGGCGTCGCCTCCACCTCAGGACCTCGCCATGAACCCGATCACCGACCGCCCGGTTTTCACGCTCCTCCGCCTCGAAGGCGCCGCCGCCCTTGCGGCCGGCCTTGCGGGTTATTTCACGTTGACCGATGCGTGGATGACGCTCGCCATCTTCGCGCTGGCCCCCGATCTCGCCATGGTTGGCTACGTCTTTGGCGCCAAGGCCGGAGGACGCCTCTACAACCTCACGCATACCTACCTCGCCCCGGCGCTTCTGGCGGCGATTGGCTTCTGGACGTTTCCGGCGCTGCTACCCGTCGCCTGCGTCTGGCTGGCGCATATCGGGATCGACCGCGCGCTGGGCTATGGCCTGAAATCCGAAACCGCCTTTGGCCTTACCCATCTTGGCCGGGTCGGGCGCGCGGCCTGACAGGGCCGGCCCCATGCGCGGAAAAGGACTGCCCGGGCTGCGGCGGGAGCAGGCGTCGCCGCCTTCGATGCGCACGCCGGTCTCGTCGGAGGCGACGATCTTCGCCCCCGTTCATTCCTCAGTCCAACACCATTTCAACCCGGAGCGCCGCCTCCGCCGCCGAGCCGACGTCAGGCGGCCCCCCGCCCTCCGCCTGACGCTCGGCGGCGGCGCCATCACCCGCGGGAGAAATACCCGGCGCGGACAGCCTGCCCGATCATGTTGACGATCATCCGTCCAGCCGTGATGCACGTGATCTGATTGACGTCGACTTTGGGCGTGATTTCAACCACGTCCATGCCCACGACGCGACCCTTGCGAACGAGGCCGTGGATCAGCGTGCGAGCTTGCTCGAAGGTGACGCCTGGAGGCGCGGGCGCGTTGACCCCGGGCGCGATCGTCGGGTCCATGCCGTCGAGATCGACAGTCAGATAATAGCGCCCGCCATCGGGAATTCTCTCCAGCACCGCCTCCATGCCGCGCTCGTTCAGTTCATAGGCCGAGACGAGATGCGCGCCATAGGCGCGGGCCGCATCGACTTCCTCTTGGCGCGCGCTGCCGTTGGCCCGAATGCCGAGTTGGAAAATCTCCCCGACATGGGGCATCTCGGAGGCCCGCCGCATCACGCTCGACAGGCCATGAGTGACGCCGTTCACCTCCTGACGCCAGTCGATATGCTGGTCGATCTGAACGATCGTGATCGGCTTTTCCTTGGCGTCGGGAATATCGTCATAGGCCTGCAGCACCGGGATCGGGACCGCATGGTCTCCGCCGAGGATGAAGGGCATGGCGCCGGCGGCGAGAATCTTGCGCACCGCCTGTTCGCTGCGCCGGATATGGGCGAGCCGGTCGGTGGGGTCGCTGCGGATATCGCCGCAATCGACCATGCGAATGTCCCGTCCATCCAACAGCGTGCCGCCGATGTCGAAATCGTAGCGCGTCAGGTCGCGCAGGATCTTGACGTTGGCGGCGCGCATGGCCGTCGGACCGTTGCTCTGGTCGTTGACGGTGTCCTCATACGTGTATGGCTGTCCGTAGGGAATGCCGAGGAAGGCGATGTCGGCCTTCAGGTTGTCGAGGTCCGGCGCATATTCGGCATGCAGAAATGTCGCCGGGGTCTGTCGGGCGGGCACGGTCAAGGTTTCGGTCATTGGTGTTTCACTCCATGTTTGTCTGGGTTGGCGTCGCGTATCGTGATCGGGCGGTTTGTTGGCTGCATCGCGCTTTTCTCATCGCGCCCTGGCCAGCCATCGATCCCGGCGCGCCGCCCAGCGCGGCTGGTCGCAGAGATAGCCGAGGAACTCGGTTATCAGGTGTGCGCCGAGATAGGAGGTCGCCCCGGTGCCGACATCGAGCGCCGGATTCACCTCGACGAAATCGAAACCGACCACGTCGGCTCGTTCGGCGACGGCTTTCAGCGTGTCGCGCAACTCGAGATAGGCGAGGCCGTTCGGCTCGCCTGAGACGCAGCCCGGCACGAGCGACATGTCGAGCGCGTCCACGTCAATGCTGACATAGCAGCGCGCATCCTGCGGCAGGGCGGCTGCGACGCCGTCCGCGCCGAGACGCCGGAACTCGTCCATGCCGATGATGCGGTTGCCGTCGGCGCGAATGTCGGCGACCTGCTCGGGCGAGGTGCGCAGGCTGCGGATGCCGACCTGGGTCAGGCTCTCCACATGCGGCATGGCGGCGATATGGCGGAAGGCGTGACCATTGGTGAAACGCAGATCGTCGGTGATCGGCGCATAGTCGGTATGGGCGTCGAACTGGAGAATATGGATCGGCTCGTCAAAGGCGCGCACCACCGCGAAGGTGATCGAATGATCTCCGCCGATGACCACCGGCATCGCCTCGCGGTCGAGAATGCCGCGCACTGACGTCGTCAGGCGCTCGAAGGTCCGCTCGGGATTGGTCGGGTAGATGTCGGCGTCTCCGACATCAGCGATCAGTTTATGGGTCACCTCCTCGTGCAGATAGCTCTTCCCGGTCTCGACGTCGTAGACGCCCGGCCGCCCGGCGAAGCGCAGCGAGTGTTCGCGGATGGAGCGGGGCGCCATGCGCGAGCCGGGCAGGAAGGGCGAGCCCTCGTCAAAGGGCACGCCGAGCACGGCGATCATGGCGTCGAGCCGGCTGACATCCTCGACGATGGGTGAGCGCAGAAAGCTCGGTATTCCGACATAGGGGCGGTCGATGCGCGGCATATTCCCTCTCCTTGTTTTTGATGTGCCCGGCTAGGGGCCGACACGTATCTGTCCTTCCAGCCATGGGCCGATGCCCAGCATGCTGGCGAGGTATTTCTCCCGTAGGATCTGTTCCGCCGTCGCGGCGAGCCGTTCGGCGGCCTTGTCGAATTCGCCGGCCCGGCTGATGATGGTGAGGCTGCGCGTAAATCTGGGCCCGGGGAAGGGCATGACCAGCGCGTCGCCCATGCGGGCCAGACTGTTGACGAGGCAGAGCGGGGTCAGGATCGTCCAGCTCAGCCCGGCTGCGACGATGCCGACAAGCGTGTCGGACGAATCGAACATGAAATGCCGCGGGATCTGCACGCGCATGCGCCGAAGATGCTGCTCGATGTCGGCGCCGATCTTCGATTTCGCGCTCCAGCGCACCAGATTGAGCGAGCGTGACAGAGTGCCGAGGTCCGGCTCCCGCGCCGCTTCCGCATAGGCCGGCGGCACCAGCAGGACATAGGGCTCGGTGAGGATGGTGTGACGCGCCAGCCCGCTGACATCTTCCGCCGGGTCGTTGGTGATGATGATGTCATAGTGGAAATCATTGAACGCCTCGCGCAGGGCGCTCGCCAGCCCCGCCGAGACCGACATGCTGCGCAAGGATGGCTGCAGGCTGGACAACAGGTCCGGGAGGAAGGGCGAGGAAAGCGAATCGACCACGCCGATTCGAAGACTCTCCGGGAAACCGTCTGCGATCTCGCGAAGACGCGAGGGGATGCGTTGGGCGTCAGCGAGCAATTGTTCGGCCGCATCGCGCAGGATCACCCCGCTCGCGGTCAGCGTCAGAGGGCGGCGGCGGCGGTCCACCAGCCCGACGCCAAGCGTATTCTCCAGCGACTTGATTATCTGCGAAACAGCGGGCTGTGAGATGCCGAGGCGCTCCGCCGCGGCGGCCATGCTGCCCTTCCGACAAGCGATCACGAATGCTTCCAAGGAGCGAAGATCGAAGCCGAGCGAACTTGTCATCGATCCCTTGGCGGCCCGTCCCATGGATTTCCTCCACCCCAAACCGTCCTATGGATTCTCACACCTCGGCTTAGCTTACCCTACTCTGCGCGAGCCTACCCAAACCTATGCTTATGGTACGTATAATTTGTTGGGCGGCGCCGCGCCGGGATTGGGAGGGCGGCGTGTCGGCCTCCACCGGATTTTCACAAGGCTGAGGTGGAGAATTGTGGTTGCTTATCAGCACATTGAATTATGCATTTTCGTTTGGGCTTTCGTATGACGCCGGAGTGCGACGGAATGGAGAACGGCCCGCGCCGCCGCCCCGGAAGATTCTGGATGCTTTTCATCCTTCGTGACCGTGGCTAGCCTTCCAAACAACGCCTCAGCCTTCCGGACAGGGAGGCGGGCAAACCGGAGTAACGCTGCGATGCCCCGTTACAACGCCAATTTACCAAGCGTAGGACTGGCGACGTTCATGAAGTCTCCGGTCTGCGAGGACCTCTCCGCGATCGACGCCGATGTGGCGGTGCTGGGCATCCCCTATGATGGCGGCACCGGCTTTCGTCCCGGCTCCCGGTTCGGCCCACGCGATATCCGTGATCATTCGACCCGCTTCAGCGCCTGGGGGTCATGGAAAGGCGGCGGCGGGTACTGGGACATAAACCAGCAAAAGCAGATGTTGTCCGGCGTCAGCATCGTCGATTGCGGCGATGTCGACGTCGCCTATTACGACATCGAGCGAAACATGCGCCTCATCACCGAGGCGGTCGGCGCCATCCTCGACCGCGAGGCGATGCCGGTCCTGCTTGGCGGCGACCATTCGGTGTCTTTCCCCATCGTGCGGGCGTTCGAGCGGTTCGGCCCGCTCGATATCGTTCACATCGACGCCCATCTTGACTTCATCGATGATGTCGACGGCATGAAATACGCCAGCGGCAGTCCGCTGCGGCGCATGCGCGAACTCGGCTTCGTCCGACAAATGACGCATCTGGGCATCCGGGACATCCGCTCGCGGGCTGGAGACTATGCGGAGGCGACCCGACTTGGCTCGCGTATCGTCACGCGCGAGGCCATCCGCGATCGAGGCGTCCGCGCCATCGTCGACGAGCTCCCCAAGATGGGCAATGTTTATGTGACGATCGATATCGACGGGCTCGACCCCTCGATCGCGCCCGGAACCGGCTCGCCGACGGTCGATGGCCTGCTTTACCATGAAGCCATCAAATTGCTGCAAGGCGTGGCCAGGGAGAAAGGGAATATCGTTGGCTTCGACCTGGTCGAGGTCAACCCGAGCGTCGACACGCATGGGCAGACAAGTCTGCTGGCGAGCACGCTCATCGTCGAATTACTTGGCGCCATCTTCGAAAACAAGACGGGCGGAAGGGCGTAACAGGACGTCCGGCCCTGGCCGGCGGCGACGACGAGACGACGACGACCAATCACGACAGAAGAAGCACCGCCTCAAGGCGGGCCAGACCAACAACCGCAGGAGAGGTGAAATGGATAGACGGACATTCGGCAAAGTGATCGCAGGAACGGCGCTGCTGGGAGCGGGCGGCCTGTCCACTCCCGCCTGGGCGGCGGGGGGCGCGCTGAGGGTGTGTGTGTCATCAAACCTCAATACGCTCGACCCGGCCAAGTCCAAGATCGGCGAGGAGTACCTCGCCGGCTTCCTCGTTTTCAGCGGCCTGACCGAACTGCAGCGCGACGGCAGTCTGAAGCCTGACCTGGCGGAGAGCTGGACGCGCAGCGACGATCTGAAGACCTGGACCTTCGTCCTGCGCAAAGGCGTGAAGTGGCATCACGGCCGCACGCTCGACGCGCAGGATGTGCTGACCACGATCTCGCGCATTCTCGACCCGGCGATCGGTTCGGTGACGCGGGTGAACTTCCAGCTCATCGACACTATGGAGGCGCTCGACGAGCACACCGTGCGCTTCGTCCTGAAGCAGCCCTATGCCGGCTTCGCAGACCTGTTCAGCGATCGCCAGGCGCGTATCGTGCCGCGCGACGAGATCGAGACCCTCGCGACAGCGCCGATCGGCACCGGGCCGTTCCGCTTCAAGGCGTTCAAGCCTGGCGACCGCGTCGAACTTGAACGCAACCCGGATTATTTCGTCTCCGGCCAGCCGTTACTGGACTCCGTGACGCTGCGCATCATCCCCGAGAGCGCGGGACAGGTCGCCGCGCTCGCCTCGGGCGATGTCGATTTCCTGTGGAACGTGCCTCTGGAGGCGATCGACCAGCTCAAATCCGATCCCAACATCGCGCTGGATTCCATTCCCACCTCGACCTGGGATGGCATCATCATGAACTGCGGGCTTGAACCGTTCACCGATCCGAAAATCCGCCGCGCGGTTTCGCTGGCGATCGACAGGGCGGCTCTGGTCGAGTTCGCGCTCAACGGCAACGGCACCGCGACGGCCGCGATGATCCCGCCGAACCACGCCTTCTACAACGGCGACCTGAAGATCACGCCGGATCTGGAGTTGGCCAAGAAACTGATGGCGGAAAGCACGCAGCCGGACGGATTCAGCATCACGCTTCACGTCCCGGCCGGGCGCCCGACGCGCGAGCGCACCGGCACCGCCGTTCGCGAAATGCTCAAGCCGCTCGGGATTGATGTCGATGTCCAGCGAGTGCCATGGGACAAGTTCATCACCGACATTGAAGGCAAGGCCGTGTTCTTCGTTGACGGGTTCTATAGCCGCCCGACGATCGATTCATCGGTCTATCCGTTCTATCACAGCACCGGGTCGTGGAACACGACGCTCTGGCACTACCAAAACGAAGAGATGGACAAGGTGCTCGACGCCGCCCGCGCCGCCGATTCCCCGGAGGAGCAGGCGAAGCTCTACAAGCAGATGCAGGCCATAGCGCTCGAAGACCCGCCGGGCGTCATCCCCTACGTCATCAACCACGTGAACGCGTTCAGCACGAAGGTGACGGGCTTCCATTCGAGCCCGATGATGTGGCTTGATCTGCGAAATGTCTCGATGAGCTGACGGTAGCTCCTTCATGTTGACCTACATCATCAGACGGATCGTCGCGATTGCGACGATCCTGGTGATATTGTCGATGCTGATCTATGCGATCACGCAGGCGCTGCCGGGCAATGTCGCACAGGTGATCGCGGGCCAGTTCGCGACACCCGAGACCGTTGCGGCGATTGAGGCGAAGCTCGGCCTGAACGATCCGTTCTACGTCCAGTACGGGCGCTGGGCGTTGAACATCCTTCATGGGGATCTCGGCGATTCGCTGATCCTCGAGCGGGCGATCGGGCCGGTGCTTTGGGAAGCGCTTTACAATTCGGCGCTTCTGGCTGTCGTGGCCTTCGTCCTGGTGACGGTTCTCGGAATCGGACTCGGCGTCGTCTCGGCGGTGCGCCAGAACGAGCCCTTCGATCACGCCGTGTCCATTTTCACCTTCCTCGGCATTTCGGTGCCGGAGTTCTTCTGGGGCATCATCCTGATCCTGGTGTTCGCGCGATGGCTGCAATGGCTGCCCGCGGGCGGAATCCCGGACTCGGGAGGTTTCCAGGCGATCGCGCCGCATGTCATCCTGCCGGCTGTCACGCTGGCCTTCGCGCTGATCGCGCATGTTTCGCGTATGACCCGCTCCAGCATGATCGACGTCATGCGCAGCCAGTATGTGCGCCACGCCCAGGCCAAGGGATTGACCGAACGCGCCGTGATACTGCGCCATGCGCTGCCGAACGCGTTGCTCCCCACAATCACGGTGCTGGCGATCGATGTCGGCTGGCTGATTGGCGGGGTCGTCGTTACGGAGACCGTGTTCGCCTATCCCGGCCTCGGCCGCGCGCTGATGTTTGCGATCGAGCGGCACGACTTGCCGATGATTCAGGCCAGCATCCTGGTGATCGCCGCCATCTATTGCACGGCGAACCTGGTGGCCGATCTGCTCTATGCCTTCTTCAACCCCAAGATCCGCTATGGATAGCGTCGCCGCCCCCCCGCGGCCCAGGGCCAGGTGGCGCACCTATCCGGCCGCGCTTTGGGTCGGGCTCGCCATCACGCTCGTCATCGTGGTCCTTGCGCTGCTGGCGCCGCTGATCGCGCCCTATCCGTATGACGAGATGAGCATCCTCACGCGGCTGAAGCCTCCAAGCGGCGCACACTGGTTCGGAACGGACGATTTCGGACGAGACGTGTTCAGCCGGACTCTGATCGGCGCGCGCCTGTCGCTGTTCATGGGGTTCGGCGCGACCTTGATCTGCTTCGCCATCGGCGTGCCGCTCGGCCTGCTCGCAGGTTATTCCAACCGCCGGGTCGATGAAATCATCATGCGAGCGATGGACGTGCTGATGTCGTTTCCGCCTATCCTGCTCGGCCTGCTGATCCTCTCGGTCACGCCCCCCAGCCTGTGGAAGGCGATGATCGCCGTGGGCATCGTCTATGTGCCGGCGATCGTTCGCCTGACGCGCGGCGTCACGCTGGAGATCGCACAGGAGGAATTCATCGTGGCGGCGCGCGCGCGCGACGACGGCCTGTTCTATATCCTGTTCCGGGAAATCCTGCCGAACGCCTGGCCGCCCTTGATCGTCGAAGCCGGGCTCCGTGTGACGTTCGCCATCCTGCTCGGCGCGGCGTTGAGCTTCCTCGGCATGGGGGCGCAGCCGCCAAGTTCGGATTGGGGGCTGATGATCAGCGACGCGCGGCCCTATCTCGAATCCGCGCCATGGATCGCGATCGCGCCCGGCCTCGCCATGAGCGTCACCGTGATCGGCATCAGCCTGCTGGGAGACGGGCTGCGCGTCGTGCTTGATCCGCGTCTGCAGGCGGGCAGGTCGAAATGAGCACCTCGCCACTTCTGCGCGTCGACTCCCTGAATGTCGCCTATGCGTCGCTGTCTGGGAACGTTCCGGCGCTGCGCGACGTATCGTTTTCCATTGAGCGCGGCGAGGCGCTGGCGCTCGTCGGCGAGTCGGGGTCGGGAAAGAGCACCGTCGCGATGTCGGTCCTCGGGTTGCTCGGCTCCGAGGCGACGGTGACTGGCGGCGGCATATTCTATGACGGCAAGGATCTGACGCAGGCCTCGCCCGCCGAGCTTCGGGCGCTGCGCGGCAATCGCCTGAGCATGGTGTTCCAGGATCCATTCGGCACCCTCAATCCGGGGATGCGGGTCGGACAGCAGACCGCTGAACCGCTGATGCGGCATCAGGGCATGTCCCGAAGCGACGCGATGGAGCGGGTTGTCGAGGCCTTTTCCGAGGTCGGGCTCCCGCGGCCGTCCGAACTGGTGTCGTCATATCCGCATCAGTTGAGCGGCGGCATGCAGCAACGTGTGCTCATCGCGTCGGCTCTGATCTGCGAGCCGGATCTGATCGTTCTGGATGAACCGACGACAGCGCTTGACGTGACGATCGAAGCGCAAATTCTCGATCTTCTGGATGAACTGAGGCGGCGGCGCAATCTGGCGATGCTGTTCATCACCCATAACCTCGGTGTGGTGAACAAGCTCTGCGATCGCGTTTGCGTGCTCTATTCGGGCGCCGTGCTGGAGGAGGGGCGCAAGGACGCGACCCTCAAACATCCGCGCCACCCTTATACGCAAGGGCTGCTCGGGGCGATCCCCTCCATCGGTCCGCAGCGGAGGGCGCGGCTCAAACCGATTCCCGGCCATCTGCCGGAGCCCGGCAACCCTCCATCCGGCTGCGTGTTTCATCCGCGTTGCCCGCATGCGATCGAGGAATGCCGGACGGAGCCGCAACAGTTGCTCCCCTTCGCTGAAGGCATGGTGCGCTGTTGGCGCGCCGACGCTCTGCCGACGCGTCAAGAGGAGCGGAGTGTAGGAGAAACCTATGTCGCGCCCGCCGGCGAGCCGCTCATGGAGGCGCGCGACATTGGCAAACGCTTTGCGGGCGCGCGCCGCATCAAGCTCGGCGGACCGGCCATGATCCGCATTGAGCGGCCCGAGGTCAGGGCCGTCGACGGCGTGTCGTTGAAGGTGGCGCCCGGCGAGGTGCTGGGGCTGGTGGGGGAAAGCGGCAGCGGGAAATCGACGCTCGGACGCTGCCTGATCCGCCTGATTGAACCCGATATCGGTGAAGTGGTCTTCGATGGGGAGGACGTGAGCGAGGCTCGCGGCGACGCGCTGCACGCGTTCCGTGGCGATGTGCAGATCGTGTTCCAGAATCCGACCTCCTCGCTCAACCCTCGAAGACGGGTGGGCGCCACGATCGGTCGTTCGCTCGACCTGCTGGGCGACGTGCCGAAGCCCGAGCGCCGGGCGCGGATCGAGGCGCTTCTGGAATCGGTGGGGCTGCCGGGCCATTTCGCTGAACGCTTTCCGCATCAGCTCAGCGGCGGCGAACGCCAGCGCGTCAGCATCGCGCGGGCGCTGGCGAGCAAGCCGAAATTCATCGTTTGCGACGAGCCGGTTTCTTCCCTCGACGTGTCGGTTCAGGCGACGGTGCTCAACCTGCTCGCCGATCTGCGCGAGGAGTTGAAGCTCTCTTATCTTTTCATTTCGCATGATCTGTCGGCGGTCGCTCATATCGCGGACCGCATTGCGGTGATGTATGCGGGCGCGATCTGTGAGGAAGGCCCCACCGACAAGGTTCTCGCGCGGCCGAACCACCCCTATACCGAGGCGCTGCTCTCCGCGGTGCCGACGATCGGCGACGATGCTGCGGAAGGCGCGCGCGTCAGGCTGCGCGAGGCGGCCGGGCCTCTTTTCGGCGCGACGACGGGGTGCCGCTTCCACAATCGCTGCCCGCGCAAGATCGGCGCGATCTGCGAGGAGAAGGCGCCGCCTCTTGTGGAATTGAGCGAGGGACACTGGATCACCTGCCATCTCTCCCGCGAGGCGCTGCGCCAACCGCTCCAGTCGTCGAAAAAGACTACTTCCGCCTAAAACCCCGCTCGCGACGAGCTGGGGCCGCAATCATGCATGATCTGATGGAGATATGACGATGGCCAACCCAGCTGCACCGGTTCCACCCAACTATGTGACGGGCATCCTCGGAGCATCCGGAGGGTATACTGAAGGCCTGCTGATCCAGGCGGACGATCATCGACGGTTCAGTGGGCTTGCGACTTTCCTCAAGGCGCCGCCGATGGACGATCCCGCCGACGCGACCATCGGGATCGTCGGCGTGCCGTTCGATGGCGGCAGCTCGCGCACCGGCGGGTCGCGCTTTGGCCCGCGCGGCGTGCGCGATAGCAGCTTCCGGATTTCCGGCTATAACGCCGAACTCGATGTCCAGCCGTTCGAGGCGCATCGCATTGTCGATTGCGGCGATATTCTCGTCTCACCCTTCTCGATCACCGACACTTATCAGGCGATCCAGGCCGGCGTCGCCAAACTGCACGCGGCCGGGATGCTGCCGGTCGCCATCGGCGGCGATCATTCGATCACGCTTCCGCTGCTGCGCGCGGCGCACGCCAAGCATGGGCCGCTGTCGGTGGTGCATTTCGATGCGCATTGCGATGTCTCCGACTCGCAGTTCGGCGCGGACTATCATTATGGCAGCGTGTTCCGGCGCGCGGTCGAAGAGGGCATCGTCGCTCCCGACAGGATGATCCAGATCGGCATCCGCAAGCACTACCATCCCGGAGAGATCGCCTTCCTCAATCAGCACGGCATCGAACGCGTCACCACCCACGATCTCAAGGCGATGGCGCCGACGATACGCAAGTCGCTGGCCGCTCGTCTGGCGCGTCTTGCGGGATCGAAGATCTATGTCACCTTCGACATGGACTTCGTTGACTCCGCGCATGCGCCGGGCATCGGCAGCCCCGAGCCGTTCGGCCCGACGAGTTTTGAGGCGGTCGAAGCCCTGCGCGCGCTGACAGCCGTCTCCAGGGACATTGTCGCCATGGACCTGGTGGAGCTCTCGCCAGTTCATGACGTGAGCCACCTGACAGCCTATCTCACCGCGCAGATCCTGTTCGAGATGGTTTGCATCGTTCCCGCGACGTCCTGACGAGGAGACCCCACGATGATCAGCCCTGCCGAACGTTCGGGCTCATCGCCGCATAGCAATCTTCTGCATCGCAACCTGCACGGCGCGCCCCCGCTTGCGGTCGGGGGGCGCGACGTCTGGCTGATCGATGCGGACGGGCGCGAGATCCTGGACGGCTCCGGCGGAGCCGCGGTGTCATGCCTTGGCCATCAGCACCCCCGGGTGCTCTCGGCGATGGCCGCGCAGGCCGGCAAGCTGACGTTCGCTCACACCAGTTTCTTTACGTCGGAACCGGCCGAAGCCTTGGCCGATGAGCTCGTGGGCCATCGGCCGGGGGGACTTGCGTACGCCTATCTGGTCAGCGGCGGCTCGGAAGCCGTCGAGGCTGCGCTGAAACTCGCACGCCAGTACTTCATCGAGATCGGCCAACCGGCCCGCTCGCATTTCATCGCCCGCCGGCAGAGCTATCACGGCAACACCCTCGGCGCGCTGGCGGTGGGGGGCAACGCCGGACGGCGCGCGCCATACGCTCCGCTGTTGTCGGATTCCTTCAGTCATGTGACGCCAGCCTTCGCCTATCGCGAGAAGCGGGAGACCGAAGATGACGGGGCGTTCGTGCGGCGGCTGGCCGCCGAACTTGAAGCGGAGTTTCAGCGCGTCGGACCCGATACCGTGGCCGCCTTCGTCGCCGAGCCGGTCGTCGGCGCCACGGCGGGGTGCGTCCCGGCTCCGGAGAATTACTTCCGGGCGGTCCGCGAGATCTGCGACCGCCATGGCGCCCTGTTGATCCTCGACGAGGTGATGTGCGGCATCGGCCGCACGGGCACGCTCCACGCCTGGGAGCAGGAAGGCGTCGCCCCGGATATCCAGGTCGTGGCCAAGGGGCTCGGCGGCGGCTACCAACCGATTGGAGCGACCCTTGCGTCGGCCAGGATCGTCGATGCGATCCGCGACGGATCGGGCGCTTTCCAGCACGGCCACACCTACCTCGCACATCCGATGGCCTGCGCGGCGGCGCTCGCCGTCCAGCGCGTCATCAGGGAGGAGGGGCTGCTGGAGCAGGTTCGGAAGATGGGAGACCTGCTCGACGACCAGCTTGTAAACCGCCTCGGCAACCACCGCCATGTCGGAGACATTCGCGGCCGGGGCCTGTTCCGCGGCGTCGAGCTGGTCGCCGACCGCACGACGAAAAGGCCGTTCGATCCCGCGTTGAAGCTGCATGCGCGAGTCAAGCAGGAGGCTCTCGCCCGCGGTCTCGCCTGCTACCCATCAGGCGGGACCGTCGACGGCCGCCATGGCGACCATATCCTGCTCGCGCCCCCGTATATCGTGACGGAGGATCATATCGGTATGATCGTCGAACGGCTTGGCGCCGCGATCGACGCCGCCTGCAACGCCGCCGATCGCCAAGCGGAATCCGCGCTCGACTGATCCATACCACGGCGCATGCGATGTCGCCGAAGGTCTTGAGCGGCCCAACACGCCCATCGCATCCCGACCGGCCCGCCTATGGCGGCGAGGGGCGACGCCTCGGCGCAGCCTGAAGCTTTGCGGCCCCTCGCCGAACGGAGACCCGCGCGGCCCGCGTGACGGCGCCGGGCGGACACATGACCGCGCCCCGCAACGATCGCCAAAACTCAAATCAACCCGTGCGAAGACAGAGCCGTCCCCACAGGACAACGCCGAAAGACGCGCCCAATCGCGCGCCGCGCAGCGCGAAATGAAAGATCCGCGCGACCGGCGATCGCACCCCCCGCGCCGATTGGCGCAAACGCCCGCCGGGTTCCGGTCGCGGGCGCATGACAAGGCGGCGGCGGGTCAGGGTCCGCTAGGATTGCGCCACTTCATTCAGCGCGCCTTGCCGGAAAGCAGGGGCCGACGAATGGTGATGAAATCCTCGACCGCAGCAAGCAGAGAGTCGACGTGGCGTTGTTCGTGGACCAGCGACAGATTGATCATGCCGCGCCGCGCCAGATAGATGCCGCGCTCGAGCATGTCGAAGAAGAACAGATCGCGCGCGCGCGCATCGCCTCGCGCCGCATCCTCCACGTTATGAATCCTGTCTGTCGTCATGTGGACATTCATCATCGACCCAAGCCCGGTGAAGCTCATCTCAACGCCATGTTTTCTGGCGAGCATGTTCAGCTTGTCGCGGGTGTCCTCCCCGAATTCGTTCAGCGCCTTGACCGCATCTCTGGTGTAGATTTCGGTCATCGCCGCCATGCCGGCCGCCATGGTGAGCACATTGTTGTTAAAGGTGCCCGCGTGGGAGATGGCGTGCGGCTGTCGCGGGTCGAGATGGCTCATGATGCTTGCCGCGCCGCCGAATGCGCCGAAGCTCATGCCTCCTCCGATATATTTGCCGAGCGTGGTGAGATCCGGGGTGACGCCATGCTCCCCCTGCAGCCCGCCCGGGCCGAGGCGCGAGGTCATCACCTCGTCGAAGATCAGCGTGACGCCATGCGCTTTCGTCGTTTCGCGCAGCATCTCGAGGAATTCGCGTGTCGCCGGGATGCACCCGCCGCCGCCCTGCATCGGCTCGAGGATCACCACGCCGAGCGCGGAGGCGTTGTCCTCGATCAACTGCCGTGTCGCGTGGACATCGTTGTAGCGGGCGATAACAAAATCGAACGGCGCGTTGATGATGTTGTGCCCATGGTGGAAGGTGAACACGCCGCCATGGTAGCCGCCATTGAACACCATCACCTTCTTGCGCTTGTTCACCGCCAACGCCGTGCTGATCGCCATGAGGTTGGCTTCGGTTCCGGAATTGGTGAAACGCACCAGATCGAGGGCCGGGAAACGTTCGCACAGGGTCGCGGCGAACTCGGCTTCGAGCAGACCATGCCCGCCGTAATTTATGCCGGCGTCCAGCGTCCTGTCGATCGCCGCACGAATGACCGGATGGGAATGGCCGAATATGCCGGCCGTGTATTCGCCGAGGAAGTCGGTGTATTCATGCCCATCCGCATCCCATAGATGCGGGCCTTCGCCGCGCACCATGGCCAGGGGGAACGGCGTGTAGAACAGGCTGGTGCGGGTGTTGCCGCCAGGCATGGATTTCGTGGCCTTGACGTAGGCCGTTTCGCTCTTCGGGTTCCGGCTGGTGAAAGTCTCCTGCGCCTCCTGCAGCGCGGATTCCAGGCTGACGTTGGTAGTGCTGTCCGACATGACTTCCTCCAGGTGTTAACGGCTGATATTCAGCAAGGCGCGCGCCTCGGCCGGTGTAGCCGGACTGTGGCCGAGACTGTCGATGATGGACACCGCCCTTTCGACCAGCGCCGCGTTGCTCGGCGCCAGCTTGCCGCGCGCGAGATATAGATTGTCCTCCAGCCCGACGCGGACATTGCCGCCGAGCAGGATCGCCTGCGCAACCATGGGAAACTGATGCATGGAGATGCCGAAGGCGAACCACACGCAATCCGGCGGCAGCAGATTGCGCATGTACAGCATCGCTTCGGTGCTGGCCGGCTGCGACCACAGGATGCCGAGACAGATCTGGAACAGGGCCGGGGAACGGATCACCCCCTCATCGATCATGCGGCGCGCGAGCCGCACATGGCCGGCCTCGAACACCTCAAGCTCCGGAAGCACGCCAGCGTCGCTGATCGTCTTGGCCATGGCGCGAAGGTGGATGGGCGTATTGAGGAACGCGTGATCGCCCATGTTCATCGAGCCCATGTCGAGGCTGCAGATTTCGGGGCGCAGAGCTTCGACATGGCGCGTCCGCTCATCCGGCAGAGACAACGTCGTGCCGGGGCCGCCCTCCCGCGGATTTGTCTCGCCAGGCGTAAAGCGGCCGCCCGTGCCGGTGGTCAGGTTGATGATCACGTCGACGCCGCTGTCGCGAATGCGTTCGGTGACTTCGCGATAGAGCGCCAGATCCATGCTTGGCGCGGTGGTTTTCGGGTCGCGCACATGAATATGCACGATCGCAGCTCCGGCTTTGGCCGCGTCGATCGCCGATGTGGCGATCGCTTGCGGCGTCACCGGCACCGCCGGGTTCTTGCCCGTTGAATCCGCGGATCCGGTCACCGCACAGCTAATCATGATCTTTCGGCTCATCAGACTGACCTCTCTTGTGGCGTGCGCAGGGGTGGGGAGAGCCGGGGAACGGCCGACTCCGAGTGCTCTGTTCGGCTCCCGTCAATCATCGGTCGCCTGGAACAGGGTGTCTCCGACGATGTGATCGGCGGCGCCGGCGATGTCCGCATGGACGGCGGCCCTCGCCTCGGCGGGGTCATGGCGCTGCATGGCGCTGAGGATGCGCGCGTGATTGTCATTGCCGCGCCAATCCGAGGTTTGCTTGTGCAGGATATGAAAGAATGGCCCCGCACGAACCCAGAGCGACTGGATCACGTCGATCAACGCATGTGAACTGACCGCGTCGTAGATCAGGAAATGAAATGTCTGATTGTGGGCGAGATAAGCGCGGATGTTCTCATCATTATGGGGACGATCCGAAATCTCGCACATCTCTTCATGCTCGCGGGCAAGCGCCTCCAGCGTCGCGTCGGTTACGACTCTGGCGGCCGCGTCAGCCGTCGCCGCTTCGATCAGAGAGCGAGCGACAATCAGGTCGCGATATCGCTCGGCGGTGACCAGCGGCACGCGCACGCGGCGATTTTCCAGCAGCTCGAGCGCTCCAATCGCCACCAGGCTCTTGACGGCTTCGCGCACGGGCATGGTGCTCACGCCAAGCGCGTTGGCGACCGCGCGCAACGGCACCGCCTGTCCGGGCGCGAAATAGCCGCTGGCCACCGCCTGATGCAATGATTCATAGACTTGCTGATTGAGCGACTGCCGCGTCACGCCAGTCAGACTGGCGAATGGGGAGCCGAGAGCCGTCGCGGACCCGCCTGCGCCAGGCGCGCCCGCTGCAGGCGGAGTCTCGTTTGCGGCTGGCTTGGATCTGGCCATTGGTCTCAACCTTGATTTTGCTTTCTCCGTAGGGGTCTCATTATCGTAAA
Organism: Paludibacillus litoralis; assembly: GCF_037646705.1. Taxonomy (NCBI): domain Bacteria; kingdom Pseudomonadati; phylum Pseudomonadota; class Alphaproteobacteria; order Rhodobacterales; family Paracoccaceae; genus Paludibacillus; species Paludibacillus litoralis. The sequence continues at coordinate 311,003 of NZ_JBBHER010000003.1, read as the reverse complement.
AAGGATGAAGAGATTTTCTTGTTTTCGCCCCTCTATGAAAGGGGGGTCAGGGCCGGATCATTCAGCGCGCTTCCCGCTAGTATGTCCTGGGGTTGAACACGCCGCGCTCACCGCTCCTGCGCACGATTTTCACCGCCGCGGCGACATCCTCCAGATACTGCGGCGCCGCGGGCAGATGAACGGGATTGACCCCTTGCTGGATCGCGAGCGGCTCGCGCAACTGACCGGGAAGCCAGCCCCTGTTCTGCAATTCGTTGGCGACTGCGATGATATCCACGTCGGGGTCCTGTGAAGCATACGCGTAGAGGTTGGCTTCACGGTTCGGCTCCAGGCAACGCAACCCCGGAATCGAGTTGATGCCGTCGATCAGCTGGCAGGTCGCGTCCATCGCCGCTTTGGTGGTTTCCAGATAGCCCTCGCGGCCGAGAAAACGCATCACCGCCCAGGCCGCCGCGATTGCTCCCGCCGGCTTGCTGCCCATGAAAGACGGCGTCGCGTAAGTGCCCCGCGGCCAGCCCGAGAACTCGAAACGTTCGAGTTTCTTCAGATCCTGGTCGCAAAACACCAGCGCGGACGCGCCCTTCGCGCCATAGCCGAACTTGTGGATGTCGGCGGAGAGACTGGTTACGCCCTCCACGCCGAGGTCCCACGGCGGAATCGCATACCCGAGCTCCTTGGCGAAGGGGGAAATGAAGCCGCCCCAACAGGCGTCGACATGCAGCCAGAGATCGCGCTTGGCCGCCGCCGCTCCCAACTCCCGGATCGGGTCGAATACGCCGTAAGGGTAGCACGGGGCGGAGGCGAAAAGCATGATTGTGCGGTCATCGACCAGTTCCAGCATCCGCTTGACGTCGGCGCGCCACTCCGCCCCGACGGGGACGCGGACAATGTCGATATCCATGATCTCGCCAGCCTTGTTCAGCCCGGCGTGAGCGCTTTCCGGGGCGACGACGTTGAGCCGCTCCCGCTCGCCCTTTCCGTTGAGCGCCCGACGGGCGCGGTGGCGATTGCGCGCGGTGCGAACGGCTTCGAAAAGGCTTTCGGTGCCGCCGGATGTGAAGGTCATGCCGGCGCCGGCGGGCGCATGGAACAGGTCGAGAAGCATTGCGCTGATATCTTCGAGCATACGCGTCAGGCTCGGGAAGGCGCGCCCTTCGCCAAGGCCATTTTCAACAGAATAGAGCCGGTAGGCGTCCATCTGAACGCGCAGCAACTCGTCGCTGTAGAAATAGGTGTAGGAAGGCAGCCGCCCTCCGCGCCAGTCATAGTCAAGCGCCTTGAAGCTCTTCAGCCCGCGCTCAAGCGACGCCCAATCCGCGCCGGTAGCCGGAAAGGCGCTGACGCGGGGAATATCGCCCGGGGCGCAGTCAGACGATGACCCGCGCCTGCGCGCGTTGTCGGTATCGGCGCCAGCCATCAAAACCTCCTATCGTTATTCGTGATCACAATGTATCTGCAAAGCACTGACATCGGCAAGGATGAATCGTCGACTCAAGAGACGACGCGCCATCTAGCGACGCACTGCCATAATAAATCATTTTATTACATATAGTTAATGATATTTCCGCGACGAAGGAGCGCCCTGCCGCCATCGCGCGCGGGCGGTGAGGCGTTTCCACCTTGTCAGAATATCATATATGTGATCATATTTATCTTGATCACATATAGCCATCCTCATCGGGATCGGGCGGCTGCGCGCGGAGGTGAAGTTTGTGGTGTTCGCGAGGGGATAATTGCGCCGAGTCATCTGCGCCGAGCCGCCCACGCCGACATGCGAGGCGTTCATCATTCGCGACAAGGCGCGGGTGGATGTCGAGCATGACGGCGCCGAGCCGCAGTCGTTACGAACACTCTCAGCCAAGAACGGAGATCGACATGAAGACCAGAGTTCTAAGCCTCGCGGGAGGCGCGATGCTGTCATTGGTTCTGCCAATGGCGGCGCAGGCCGATATGCTCGAAACTGTCATGGATGCGCAAACCATAAAGTGCGGCGTTTCGGACAACCTGCCCGGGTTCTCCACCCTGAACGACGAGGGAGCCTGGACGGGCTTCGACGCCGACTACTGCCGGGCGTTCTCGGCGGCGGTGTTCGGCGCTGGCGACAAGGTCAAATTCACCCCTATCGCCTTCAACCAGTCGTTCACGGCCCTGCAATCGGGCGAGGTCGACGTGCTTTCGCGCAGCGTGACCTATACGATTTCCCGCGACACCCAGCTCAAGGTCAATTTCATACCGCCGACCTTCTATACCGGTCAGAGCTTCATGGCGCACAAGAAGCTTGGCGTGAACAGCGTCAAGGACCTGAGCGGCGCGGCGATCTGCGTGTTGGCCGGCAGTGTGACGGAACGTTACATCGCGGACTATTTCCGCGCCAACGACATGGAGTTCAACCCGATTGCGATCGAGCAGACGTCGCAGGTTCAGGCTGTCTATGAAAGCGGCCGCTGTGACGCGATGTCCCATGAGACGCCCTCGCTCGCGATCGCGCGTTCGCGCTTCAACGATCCGGAGGCGCATGTGATCCTCCCGGAGGTGATCGCCAAATCCTATGAGGCGCCGCTGGTGCGCGAGGGCGATGATCGCTGGGCCGACATCATCCGCTGGACCCATTTCGGGCTCGTCACCGCCGAGGAGCTCGGCATCACCCAGGGGAATGTCGATGAGATGCTCAAATCGAACGATCCGGTGGTGAGAACCTTCCTCGGCGTCGACGGCGACATTGGCGAGAAGATGGGTCTCGCAAATGACTGGGCGGCGAACGTCATCCGGGCGGTCGGCAATTATGGCGAGATTTACGACCGGCATCTCGGCGAAGAGTCCGTCCTCAGGATCGCGCGCGGAATGAACGATCTTTATGAGCGCGGAGGGCTCCTTTACGCCCCGTCATGGCGTTGACAAGCCGGCGGCGCCCATCGGTCGCGGGCGCTTCCTTCGGATGATGGCCAACGCAAAATGGACGTCTAGATGACTGTGTCTTCCGATCAATATCGGGCGCCTCCGTTCTGGAGGCGCCCATTGGTCCGCGGTTTCCTGATACAGGCCGGGCTCGTGATCTTCCTGGCGGCGGCGGTGTCGTTCTTTGTCGGCAACGCCGCCGTCAACCTGGCCAAGAACTCGCTGACCACCGGTTTCGGCTTTCTGGGGAGCGCCGCCTCGTTCGAGCTCGGGGAAAGCATCACCGGCTTCACGGCCGGGGACACCTTTCTCGAAGCGTTTTACGCCGGGATCGCCAATACGCTCTCGGTATCGGTGGTCAGCATCATCGCCGCCACGATCATCGGGGCGCTGGTCGGCGTCGCCCGCCTGTCCTCGAACCCCCTGGTCCGTTCGCTTGCGGGCGGCTATGTCGAACTGGTTCGCAACATCCCTCTCATCCTGCAGATGATGTTCTGGTACGCGGTGATTTCGCGCTCCCTCCCGTCGCCGCGCCAGGCGTTGCAGCCGGTTGAGGGTCTGTTCCTCAGCAATCGAGGCGTCAATTTCCCGACATTGCGCATGGATGCGCCATATCTCTGGATCGCAGTCGGCCTGACCGCGCTGCTTGTTCTGTTGCTGGCGCTGCGCCGGTCGGCGCGGATTACGAAATGGCGGCGACGGACGGCCGATGCGCTGCGCGATCGCAGATTGCCGTTCGCCCTGTCGGCCGCCATTCTGGCGCTGTTGCTCGCCACGTCTACGATTGAAGCGCCGCGTCAGGCTGGCTTCGGTTTCAGCGGCGGCGCTTCGATTTCACCTGAATTCACCGCGGTGTTCTTTGGCCTGACGATTTATACGGCGGCGTTCATTGCGGAGAACGTGCGCAGCGGCATCCTCGGGGTCTCGCGGGGCCAGAAGGAGGCGGCGGCCGCTCTCGGGCTGCGCGGGAGCCTGACCATGCGCCTGATCATCCTGCCGCAAGCCCTGCGCGTCGTCGTGCCGCCGCTGGCGAGCCAGTATCTGAACATCGTCAAGAACAGCTCCCTGGCTGTGGCCGTCGGCTTCCCGGATATCATGCGCGTTGCGACGATCGTCATCAGCGAGACAGGCAAGGCGATCGAGGTGATCGCGGTTGTCATGGCGATCTATCTGACCCTCAGTCTGATCATTTCCTATCTGATGAATGTCTATAACCGCACCATCATGGCAAAGGGAGGCTAGCGTGGCGGAGCAACAGGCCACGCCTCAGCCGCCGCGGGAGAGCCTGCGCCCGAGTCGAAGGGCGATGAAGCTGTTCAAGGGATTGTTCGGCTCCCCGCTCAACGCCTTTCTGACCCTCGCCATCTGCGCGTTGATGGCGATGGTTCTGCCGCCGCTTTTCCGGTGGGCGATCCTCGACAGCGTCTGGGGGCACGCCGGCAGGGAGGCCTGCGCGCAGGCGTCCGGGGCCTGCTGGTCGTTCATCAACGCCAAGGTGCGGCTGATCGTGTTCGGGCGTTATCCTTACGAAGAGCAATGGCGGGCTCTGCTCGCCATGTTGATCTTTCTCGGCTCGATGGTGTTCACGGCGGACTGGCGTCGCTGGCGTCGCCCCCATGCGGGGCGGACTCTCATCATCCTCTGGCTGGTTGTCCTTCCAACCTGCGGCGTTCTGATGACAGGCGGCCTTTTCGGTCTCCGCTATGTGGAGATCGACCGTTGGAGCGGCCTGCCGCTGACGCTGATGCTGTCCGCCTTCGGCATCTTCCTGTCGTTGCTCCTGTCGATCTTTCTCGCGCTTGGCCGCCAGTCGAAATTGCCCGTCGTGCGCTGGATCTGCATCGTCTATATCGAGTTGATCCGCGGCGTGCCGCTGATCAGCATCCTGTTCATGGCGGCGCTGATGCTGCCGATCATCCTGCCCGAAGAACTGGTGATATCGAAGATACTGCGCGCGCAGATCGCCTTCATCATGTTCTTCGCCGCCTATATGGCCGAAGTCTTGCGCGGCGGTTTGCAGGCGATCGGCAAGGAACAATACGAGGCCGCCGACACGATCGGCCTGTCCTATTGGCAGAGCATGCGGAAGATCATTCTGCCGCAGGTCTTTCGTCTGACGATCCCTTCGCTGGTCAATATTTTCATCTCGGCGTTCAAGGACACGTCCCTCGTCGTCATCATCAGCATGCATGACCTTCTGGGCACCACCAACGCCGCGATCATGGACCCTGAATGGCTCGGCATCTACGTGGAGGCCTATGTCTTCACCGCGATGATCTACTTCATCTTCTGCGGCACAATCTCCTGGTACAGTCAGAAGCTCGAGCGGCGCATGAAGTCCGGCGAGGCGCGGCGATGAGCGAAGCGATCACTTCAGGCGCGCAGCCCGCCGCGCGGGAACCCGCGATCAGGTTCGAGGATGTGCATAAGTATTTCGGCCCGTTTCAGGCGCTTGACGGCGTCAATCTCACCGTCCGTCGCGGCGAGGTCGTCGTCGTTCTCGGCCCGTCCGGTTCAGGAAAATCGACGCTGATCCGCTGCATCAACGGCCTTGAGGATTTCCAGCGCGGCCGGATCATGGTCGGTGATGTGCCGGTCGATCATCGGCTTGGCACCATACCGCAAATCCGGCGCAAGGTCGGCATGGTGTTTCAGCAGTTCAACCTGTTTCCGCATCTGAGCGTCATCGAAAACTGCACCGTCGGCCTCGTGATGACGCGGGGCATGACCGAACGGCGGGCGCGCGAGTGGGCGATGGAGTTCCTGGTCAGGGTCAGGGTCGAGGACCAGGCCCGCAAATACCCGAGCGAGCTTTCCGGCGGCCAGCAACAACGTGTCGCCATCGCGCGCGCCCTGTGTCTGCAACCCGAAGTGTTGCTGTTCGATGAGCCGACGTCAGCGCTTGACCCCGAGATGGTGAAGGAGGTGCTGGACGTCATGAAAGACCTGGCCGAAAGCGGCATCACCATGATCTGCGTCACCCACGAGATGGGTTTTGCGCGCGCGGTCGCCGACCGGATGGTGTTCATGGATGGAGGACGTATCCTGTATGACGAGGCGCCGGACGTGATCTTCGATCAACCTCGCACCGGTCGTCTGGAGGAGTTTTTCAGCCACATCTCGAATTTCACCTGAGCAGGCTGGCGGCCGGCACGCCTCGCCGCGCTGTTTGCGTGCGCGTATCTCGATAACCCGGCGATCCTTTCATCGCCGCCGGGAAGGGCGCGGTCGAGCGAACCATCATCCGGGCGCTCGGCGTCAAGACGGTGAAGGGCGACCGCCGCCCGCAGCTTTCGCCGAGCCGCTCGGGCGCAGGGCCGGGTTCGTGGAGGAGCTGGCGGGGCGGCGGCGTGAGCTCGAGGGGGATCCCGAGCATCCGCATCGCGCCCTGTCCGACAGCGAAATCGCGCACAACGCGCGCATCATCGGGATCATCGACCGAGGCCATCAAAAGCGGGGCGGCGACTGGATCACGTTCCTTGCCAGATAGACGCCGATATCCGCTTATAAATTGTCGCCTTTATTTGCACCTGCGGCGCCGGGAGCGACCATCAAGTCGAGCTGTCGCCGGACCCGCCACCCGCGCCGGTCAGGTTCATCCGGCGCGCAGCGATGGCCAAACCGGCGGCGACGCCAGATGACCAGGCCCATTGGAAGTTGTAGCCGCCCAGCCAACCCGTCACGTCGACAGCTTCACCGATCGCGTAGAGCCCGGGAACACTGCGCGCCTCCATTGTCTTTGACGAAAGCGAAGCGGTGGAGACACCGCCCGCGGTCACTTCCGCCTTAGCGAAACCTTCGGTTCCGGTCGGCCGGAACGTCAGTCGGGTCAATGTCCCGGCGGCGGTTTCGAGCTCGGCGTCCGTAAAATTGCCAAGCTCCTTGGTGATGCCGATACGGATCGCGAGCGCCTCCGCGAGGCGGTTCGGAAGATGCTGCGCAAGCACTGTCTTCAGATGCGCCCGCGGCGTTTCACGCCTCGCGGCCCGAAGCTTCTCGGTTGCATCGGTCAGAACAGAAAGTGAGACCGTCTCGCCGGAGCTCCAGTAGGATGAGACTTGGAGAATCGCCGGGCCGGACAGGCCCCTGTGCGTGAAGAGCGCCGCCTCCTCGAAGGCGACGTCGCGCACCGTCGCAACCGTGGGACAGGACACGCCCGAGATCGATGTGAAGAGTCTATCCGCCTCTCCAAGGGCGAGAGGCACGAGAGCCGGACGCGGCGTGACGACCTCGAGACCGAAGCGCCGAGCGATGGCGTAGGCTATGCCGGTGGCCCCCATCTTGGGAATGGATGGGCCGCCTGTTGCGATCACGAGTTGGCGCGCGGCGCCGCATGCCAGTCGGAATCTCCCGTCGGCATGTTCGATCTCGCCGATGCGGGCGCCAAGCCTGATCTCTACGCTTCCCTTGCGGCATTCCTCGAGCAGCATGGCCACGATCTGCCGCGCAGAGCCATCGCAGAACAATTGACCCAGCGTCTTCTCATGCCATGCGATACGATGACGCTCGACGAGGGCGAGAAAATCCCACTGAGTGTATCGGCTCAGCGCCGATTTGGCGAAATGCTCGTTCTCGGACACGAAGTTTTCAGGGCCCGTCCCGGTGTTGGTGAAATTACACCTGCCGCCGCCCGAGATCAGGATCTTCTTGCCCGGCCTGTCCGCGTGGTCGATGAGAAGCACCCTGGCGCCGGCCTGGCCAGCCGTTGCGGCGGCGATCAGACCTGCGCCGCCCGCACCGAGGATGATCGCGTCATATTCCATTCCAGCCTTTCCGGGATCTCGGTCTCATGGATCAAAAGCGTGTCTGTACCTTTGCAGGCCAGCGCCAACCCGCTGGCCGGTGTCGTCATGTGTGGACGGCTCCGTTTGCGCAAGGATTGATTTGAGTTTCTGGCGATCGGTGCGAGGGGCGGTCATGTGTCCGGCCTGTTGTCGCGGCGCATATGACCGATGGCCCTGATGAAGTCCGCCCAGGGAGTTCTGATCCGCGGCGGCGCAAAACCAGGCCAGCGACAAGGCGCCGAGCGCGAAGGCGCGCGCCGTCCTCCATGACGCGCGTCCTGCGCCTTGCACGGCTCGCGCCGGACATCGTCGGGGCGGTCCTGAGCGGCAAGCAGCGCCCGGAGGCGACGCTGGCGCGGGCGTTGAAGCCATGTCCGTTCGAGCGGGAGCGGCGACAAGCGCAGTTCACCTCAACCGCCGCTGAGACCCCAAACCCACACATAATATTCTCATTGCGGGTGAGTTGTGTTTCAAACTGCCGAATGTCGGGAGTTTTTCATGACCGACCACCCCTTCTGGCTCTCCGCAGGGCGATTTCCCCGTCTCACCCCCCTTCTCCCGAACAAACTGCGCGGCGTTCCGAGGGGCGATGACCGGCGGGCGATCCCGAGGGTCATGGCAGGTCACTTCCCACCGACAAGAGAGACCTCAGCACGCGGCGACGCGACACTGGCGCAGCCAGGGGCGGCAAGGCTACGTCGGGTCCAACAAGCGACGGGGAGATCCGTACGCCTGCGCCCAAGCCACAAAGCTGCATGAAAATACTGAAGGTCGAGGCGGTCTATCTCGCCGAGCGCCGGACCTTCGAGGATGCCGCCGCAGACTCGCCCGCCTTCATCGACACCATCTACAACGCCGCCCGCCGCATTCGGCGCCGGGACATCCGCGCCCAAATCAGTTCGAGGAGAAAAACGCTCCGGAATGGTTAAAACAAACCGCCTGAAATGCCCCGCCGTAAGGGCGCGCTCCACAAATGGCCAAGCTTTCCGAGGTCATTGGAATGGGGTGACACGGCTACGCTTTTATACTCCAGACTGACAAAACAGCGCTAATTGACGGTCGAGAACGAGGCTTTGATGCTCTGCGTGCTCGCGCCACTAGCCAATTGCATCTGCAGGAAGATGCGGGATTTTGCGGGGCCGAGAGAGCCGGACGGAATCAGCCCTTTGGCGAGAAGGTCTGTTTCCGAACCAGGAAACCCATAGGTTTTGGTGAACACGGGGCCATCGACGACACGTGTCGCGAGAATGACGGGCATCCGCTCCGCCAGCGCCGCCAGCTTTGCGGCATGTGAGCCGGGCGCATGTCCGGCGCCCATGCCGACGATAACCGCGCCGGCATAGCCCAAGCCCGGGACAGCATCGATCATGCGGCCGTCGTCGCCGAGGCCGAGCGTCACCAGCGCCACCGCCGGCAGGTCGTCGCCATCAGGCAATCGCGGAAGTTTCGGCATGGGAATTGTGCGGGCGTGCATTCGCGCGCGTCCTTCGAGGACCAAGCCGATGGGCCCCTGCGGCGACGACGTGAACGCCGAGGCGAGTCCGGTGTGCCCCTTGCGGACGTAGCGGGCGGCGTGAATTTCGTCGTTCAGGATCGCGACCACGCCGCGCCCATCCATGTCGGGCGAGGCGGCGTAGGTCACGGCGGCGAGGATGTTGGCCGGGCCGTCCGCGCCAGCCGCTTCCGGGCCTCGCATCGCGCCGGTGACGACCACGGGCTTGACGCCGCCGACGAGGCAATCCAGCACGAAGGCCGTCTCCTCGATGGTGTCGGTGCCCTGAACGACGACCACGCCCGCGAAATCATCGGCAAGCGCCGCGTCGATCATGCCCGCGAGCGCGTTCAGGTGCGAAAGCGTCAAGGACGCTCCGGGCAACTGATAGGGGGAGCGCGCCTCGATCTCGGCGACGGCGCCCAGCCCGGGGACGGCGGCGACAAGATCGGCGCCGGTCAGGGTCGGAACGATCCCCTGTCCGGGCGCCCCCTTCATCGAGATGGTGCCGCCGAGCGCCAGCAGCAGAACGCGAGGCCGGGCCATCTCAGCTGTACCGCTTCTCGGTTTCGTCGTCGGCGAACCAATCGAACGCCTCGTCGGAGACGTTGACCACGACGCTTTGCAGCTTGGTGTATCCTTCGTAGCAGACGATGCCGTTTTCCTTGCCGATGCCGCTGTCCTTGAAGCCGCCCCAGGGCGACGAAGGATCGATGCGGTGATGATCGTTGATCCAGACGATGCCGGCGTCGATCCGTTCTGCGACCCGGTGGGCGCGGGCGACGTTCTTGGACCAGACGCTGGCGGCGAGGCCGAACTGGGTGCCGTTGGCGAGCGCCACCGCCTCGTCCTCGCCATCGAAGGGCATGACGCACACCACCGGGCCGAAGATTTCCTCCTGCGCGATCCGCATGTCGTTGGTCACATCGGTAAACACCGTCGGCGCGTGGAAGAAGCCGTTGGCGAAGGCGCCGTCCGTCAGACGTTCGCCGCCGGCGGCGACGGTGGCGCCCTCCTGGCGGCCGATCTCCACATACTTCTCGACAACGCCGAGCTGCCGGGCGGAGACCAGCGGCCCCATCTGAGTGCGCGGATCGGTCGGATCGCCGACGCGTAGCGCCACAGTCCGCTTCACCAGCAGCTCGACGACCTTGTCATAGATGTTCCGCTGCACCAACAGCCGCGCGCCCTGCACGCAGGTCTGGCCGGCGGCCACGAACGAGGCGAACAGCGCAGCGGCGACAGCTTCCTGTTCCGGCACGTCGTCGAAGACGACGACCGACGCCTTGCCGCCAAGCTCGCCCGAGAACGGGATCAGCTTCTCGCCCGCCATGGCGGCGACCTTGCGGCCGGTTTCGGTGCCGCCGGTCAGATCGAGCTTGCCGATACGGGGGTGGTCGCAGAGCGCCGCGCCCGCGGCGACGCCGAAGCCGGGCACCACGTTATAGGCGCCGTCCGGCAGGCCTGCGTCGCGGAGGACATCGGCGAGCATCAGCGGCGTGACTGGCGCGATTTCGCTCGGTTTCACCACGACGGTGTTGCCGGCGGCGAGCGCGGGGGCGACCTTCTTGGTGAGGATCAGCAGCGGGTGGTTCCACGGCGTCACCAGACCGACCACGCCGATGGGTTTGCGCCGCGTGTAGTTGACGTAAGATCCACCGAAGGGCGGCACGCTGCTCTCGTACGTCCGGGCGACGGCGCCAAAATAGGAATACCATTCCGGCATGCGCGCGAGCTGCGCCTTCATCTCGCGGACCGGGCGACCGGTCTGCGCGACTTCAACCTCCACGAAGGACGGCATGCGTTCCGCCAGGATGGCGGCGGCGCGATTCAGGATTTCAGCACGCTGCAACGGCGACATGCCGCCCCATACGGGCGCGGCCTTCTCGGCGGCGGCGACGGCGGCCTCGATATCCGCGGCGTCGCCCTCGGCGATCTCACAGAGCGTTTGGCCGGTGGCGGGGTTGATGACGGGGAACGTCTTGCCCGAGAGCGCGTCGACCTTTTCGCCGCCGATTTCGAGGGGATAGTACGCAGCGAGCGCCGCAACCGGCCTGGATTTCACTTCGTTCATCGTGGGCATACCCGTTCTTTACGCTAGCGTTTCGTTCTTCGTCGCGTCCGCGTACCAGTCCAGGATCTCCGATCCCGTCCACATGCAGACGCCCTCGTGCCCGAGGATGTAGTCGTAGAGCTGCTCCAGATACTTGATCCGGTGCGGCGCGCCGGTCAGGAACGGGTGGATCGAAATCGCCATCACGCGGGGGATATCCGCGCCCTCTTTATAGAGACAGTCGAAGTGATCCTTGCCGCGGCGGAAGATCTCGTCCGATGGCTGGCCCTGTACGGCGGTCATGACCACGTCGTTGATTTCGACGGTATAGGGGATGGCGGTGATATTGCCGGTTTTGGTGCGAAGCCGAGACGGCAGGTCGTCCAGCACCCAGTCGCAAACGTATTCTATGCCGGCGTCGGCCAGCAGATCGAGGGTGTGATCGGTTTCGGTCAGGCCGGGGCTCTCCCAGCCGCGCGGCGCCTTGCCGGTGAAGGCCTTGATGGCCTCGATTGTGTCGGCGATGGCCTTCTTCTGATCGTCGACCTTGTGCATGGGGCGCTGCGTATAGCCATGGCCGATGAAGTCCCAACCGGCGTCAAGCGCGGCCTTGCAGGCCTGCGGGTACACCTCACACGCGGAGCCGTTGACGGCGAAGGTCGCCTTCAGGCCGCGCTCCTCCAGCGCCTTCAGATAGCGCCAGAACCCGACTCGCATACCGTACTCGTGCCATGACCAGTTGGGGACGTCCGGCAGCATCGGCTGCCCCATGGGGGGCGGCAGAACGGCGCGCGGCATGGCGCTGGTCGGGATCCAGTTCTCGACATTGACGATGGTCCAGACCGCGACCCGAGCGTCGTTCGGCAGCTTGATCCTGGGGCGATCGACGATGGGCAGATAGTCCAGCCGACCGCGTAGCGTTGCGCCGATATCCGTTCCGTCCGTCATCGGAAAAATCCTTTCGGGCAAGGGCGAAATGGGTGTGAGCACCCTTTCATCGTGGCTTGGGACGAGCAATATATTAGATATAATATCTTGTCAAACCAGACTCCCGCCCCTAGGGTGCGATGCGCAATCCGTTCCGCATCGATGAAATTGCGGCTTAGACAGCTTCTGTCGCGACGCTGTCGGTAAAGAAGAAAGCAACAGAGGAGTCCCTCATGAAGTCATTCGCATCGAAGCTCGCCGCCGCTGCGGCGCTGGCGGCCGCAGTTGTTCTGCCGGCCGGCGTCGTCAAGGCGGAATACCCGACCAAGCCGATTGAATGGATCATCATGTGGTCGGCAGGCGGCGGCGCCGATACGGCCACCCGCATCTTCACCAAGTACTTCGAAAAGGAGCTGGGGCAGACCGTCATCGTCCGCAACGTCACCGGCGCCAGCGGCACCGTCGGCTACCTGACCGCCAAGGCGGCTCGTCCGGACGGCTACACCCTCGTCAGCGCGCTCAGCGATCTGCCGAAATACAAGCCGCTCGGCACCAAGGGCATCGAGGTCGACGATTTTGACATCATCGGCAGTTTCGCCGTCGAATCGCCGATTCTGGTCGCCCGGACCGATTCCGAAATCAAATCCCTCGAAGACTTCATCGAGACGGCGAAGGCCAATCCGGGCAACGTGACGGTCGGCGTTTCCAACATCGGGGGCGTACACCACCAGCCGGTCGTCTTGCTGGAGGAAGCCGCCGGCATCGACGCGCCGGTTATCGCGCATGATGGTTCGCCGCAGATGAACGCCGCGCTTCTTGGCGGCCACGTCGACATCATCTCGAGCTGGGTGAAGCAGTCGCTCTCCAACGTGCAGGCCGGCGACATGAACTACATCGCGTATTTCGGCGCCGAGCGTCTGGAGGCGTTTCCGGATGTCCCGACCGTGAAAGAGCTGGGCTACGACATCGTGTGGGAACATTCCTACGGCCTCGGCGCGCCGAAAGGCATTCCCGACGAAGCCAAGGAGAAGCTCTTGGCCGCAATGCAGAAGGTTTGGGCGAACCCGGACTTCGCGGCGGACATGCAGAAGGTGGGGCTCACGCTGCACACGAGCGGCCCGGAATACTACGACGAGCTCAAGGCGACGGAAAAAGCCATGGACCATGTCGTCGAGCTGATGAACCAGTAAGCAACGCAAGATTTTTCAGGCGCGGCCGGCGCCCTTGAGGCCCGGCCGCGCCACCACCCACAACATCACAGGACGCGGCGTATGTTTGCGAATTGGCTCGTAAGTCTCTTCTCAATCGGTCTCAGTCTGCTGTTCTTCGGGGCGAGCTTCACCCTTGTGACCTTGCGCGCCGACCCGGGCGGACCGGCCATCGTGCCGCAGATTCTCTGTATTCTGACCATCATCGCCGCCGGCGCCAATCTGGTGTTGACCATCGTCAGGCAGGACGGCTTGCGGGCGGTCGCCGCATCGATCAGATCCTTCTTCGCCGATCTCAAGCTCGGCGTCCGGGCCGAGAAGGCGGAGGGGCCGCGCGTGTTCGCGGCGATGCTGCTGGCGGGCGTCTATCCGGTCGGCATCACCGAATTCGGCTTTCTGCTCGCGACCGGCGCGCTGGTGGGAATCCTCTGCTGGATCTGCCGGCTCACGGCTTTGCGAAGCGTGATCCTGATGATCCTGACCCCGACCCTTATCTACTGGCTTTTCGACGACATCATGCAGGCCCGCGTGCCGGAAGGCCAAATCTTCGACATTCTCATGCTGTTCTGAGGGACCCGATTTAATGGAACCCGTTCTCGCCGCGATTTCGGTCCTCGCCGATCCCCTCAACATGGCGCTGCTCATCGGCGCCGTGCTCGCCGGCATCGTCATCGGCGCCATCCCGGGGCTAACGTCCGCCGTCGCCATCGGTCTGCTGATTCCGTTCACCTTCGGCTTCACGCCGGAGACTGCGTTCATCCTCCTGCTGGGCATCTATGTCGGCTCCATGTATGGCGGCTCGATCCCGGCGATCCTGATGAATCTGCCGGGCACGCCGTCGGCCGCCGTGACGACGCAGGACGGCTTCCCGATGACCAAGCAGGGCAAAGCCGGCGATGCGCTCGGCATCTCGATCTTCTCGGGCACCATCGGCGGCGTCATCAGCTGCTTCTTCCTGGTGTTTCTGTCGCTGCAATTGGCTCAGGTCGCGCTTCGCTTCGGCGGACCCGAATATTTCGCGCTCTGCACGTTCGCCATCGTCGTCGTATTCGTGTTCTCGGGCGAGTCGGCGCTGAAGGGCGTCGTCGCCGCGGGCCTCGGCCTGTTGCTGTCGACCATCGGCATCGATCCCATCGCGCCCTATCCGCGCTTCACCTTCGACATTCCGGAGATCGCCATCGGTCTGCCGATCGTGCCGGCCACCATCGGCATGTTCTGCGTCGCCGAGGCGTTCCGCATGCTGGAGACTCCCAGCACCCGCAACTCCCTCGACAGCAAATTCGCAGGCATGGGAAGCGTGTTCCGCAAGCTGCCGAAATTCGCGCCCTGCATCACGCGCTCCAGCATCCTCGGCACCATCGTCGGCATCCTGCCGGGCACCGGCGCGACCGTCGCGTCCTATCTGTCCTACAACCTGGAAAAGTTCCTCTCCAAGACTCCGGAGCGTTTCGGAAAGGGCGCGCCCGAGGGCGTCTCGGCGGCGGAATCGGCCAACAACGCGTGCTCCGGCGGCACGATGATCCCCCTACTCACGTTGGGTATTCCGGGCGATATCAACACCCTGCTCCTGATCGGCGCCATGTTCGTGCACGGCCTCGTTCCCGGGCCGACCATGTTCACCGACAAGATCGACCTCGTGTACGTGATCTTCGGCGCGATGATCCTCTCGAACCTGCTTATCCTGGTCCTGGGGGTGCTGTTCACCAAATGGGTCGCCAAGATCGCCACGGTCGAGAAGCGCTACCTGATCCCGATCGTGCTGGTCATCGCCATCACCGGCCCCGCGATCGGCTACGGTCACGTCTATTACTTCTGGGTCGCGATCTTTTTCGGCCTTGTCGGGTATTTCTGCGAGAAGGCCGGATTCCCGGTTCTGGCCATCGCCATGGGCCTGATCCTCGGGCCGATCCTGGAATCCAACCTGCGCTCGTCGCTGATGCTGCCGGGCGTCGACGTGGCGATGTTCTTCACCCGCCCCATTTCGGGGCTCTTCCTGGGGGCGGCGATCATCCTGCTGCTCTACGGGATTCGCCGCGAGGCCGTGCGCTGGCGCCAACGGCGCGCAGCATTGGCCGTCGGCGGCGCCGGAGGTTCGAAATGAGCGCAGTCGAGGCTATCTGTCCGGTCGAGATCCCGCGCGCGGGATTCACCTTCGCGCCGGCGATGAAGGCGGGGCCCTGGGTCTTCGCCAGCGGCCACATGGCCGCCGACTACGCCGTCGGGATCGATCCCGCCGTGTTGGCCGCGACCCGCGATCTTCGGTCCGGCGCCAGGCAGGAGGCGGAGGCGGCGCATATCTTCAGGCGCATGTCCGGCCTTCTGGCGGAATGCGGCGCCGATTTCTCGAACATCGTCCGCCTCGATCAATACTACCCCGACTGGCGCGCGGTGCCGCACTATCACCGGGCGCGCCACAAGGCGTTCAAGGGGACGCAGGGCGTGCCCGCCAGCACGTCGATTCTTCAGGATGCGCTGCTTTATCCGGACGCCAGCCTGCACGTCGAGATGCTCGCCCACACCCGCGCAGGCGGAGAGGCGATCGAAGTCCTGCGCCCGGACGGGCTGCCGGTGTCGTCGCATATGGGCTTCGCGCCCATCGTGCGTGTCGGCGACATGTTGTTCCTGTCCGGCCAGATGGCGGAGAAGGACAACGACGGCATCGCTCCGGAAGCCAGGGTGCCGTCGACGCATCATTGGAAGGGCTCCGCCATTCGCCTGGAGACGGATTACATCATCCGCAACAAGCTGAAGCCGGCGTTGGAAGCGGGCGGCGCCACTCTCTCCGACGTCGTGAAAGCGCAGGCGTACCTGTCCGATCCGAACGATATTCCAGCGTTCCACGATGTATGGAGCCAGTGGTTCGGCGACGCGGCGGCGGCGTTGACCGTGGTTCCATGCGCGACCCCGGGGTTCAACGTCATCGAGGCGTCCATCGAGATCAACATCGTCGCGATGCGGACGGATCGCAACGCCGAGCGCCGCGAGATCGCGGTCGACGGCGTGTCGCCGGTCTTCGCCTCCAGCGCCGCAGCGGTCCGCGCCGGGGACCTGCTGATGATTTCCGGACTCATCGCATGCGATGAGGGCGGCCTGATCTCCGCCGCGCGCCCGGATCCGCGTCAGCCCCATTTCGGCTCGACAGCCAAGGCGCAGATGCGCCATATCCTGGATCAGGCGGAGGCGCTTTGCGCGGCCGCCGGCGCCAGCCTCGACAATGTCGTGCGTATTCAACAGTTTCAGACGGATTTGCGGGAATTCCCGCAAACTGTCGAAACGTGGCGGGAACGGCTTGGCAGCCGCCCTCTGCCGATGTCGGCCGTTGGCGTGCCGGGTCCGCTGCCCGTCAGGGACGCGACCATTCAACTCGACCTTTGGGTGTACATGTCGCCGGGCGGCGGCGAGTAACGGATCTGGAGGGAATACTGATGAACGCAAGAAAGCCCATACGGGCCGCATCGTCTCACACCAGCCGGACCCAGACTGTCGCCGACGCGCTCCGGCAAGCAATCCTGGAGGGGGCGCTTCAGGCGGGGGAGCGCCTCAACCTCGACGACTTGTCCGAACATTTCGGCATGAGCCGGATGCCGGTTCGCGAAGCCATCAAGACGCTCGAAGCCGAAGGCCTGGTGAAGGTCTATCCGTATCGCGGCGTCGAGGTGTCGAGCCTGGGCGCCGACGACCTGGATGAACTGTTCGGGTTGCGCGACGTGCTTGAACGCAAGGCGGTGGCCCGCGCGGTGCCCCGCCTGAGCGAGAGCGATCTCGGCGAGATGAAGCGGATTCTGGAAAATATGGATTCGCTGGTGGATCAGCATGACGAGTGGCTCGACCTGAACCGGCGCTTCCACGAGATAATCAACCGCGCCTGCGGCTGGCCGCGCCTGACCGAAATGATCGATGTGCTGCGTGTCAACGTCGAGCGCTATGTCCGCGCCTACGTGTCGATGATGGGCCGCGAAACACCGCAGCGGGAACACTGGGCGCTTTACGAGGCATGCCGGGATCGCGACCCGGAGGCCGCGCAATCCGTCATCTCCGATCATTTGCGCCACACCGCGGACTCTCTGGCCAGCCAACTGCCCGACAGCGGGGCGAGAGCCGATACGGCGAACATGGCTCCCCCGGAGGAGCGACAGAAGAAAAGGACAAATCTCCTGTGAACGAACTTCTCTCCCGACGAAGCGAAGACATGAGCATCAGCGCGCCGACGGTCGCGGAATGGTTCCTGCGTTCTCTGATCGCGCACGGATGCGAGGCGATCTTCCTTAATCCGGGCACCGATACGCCGCCCCTGCAGGAGGCCTGGGCCAAGTTGAAGGCCGAGGGCCAGCCGGTTCCCGAATTGGTGCTCTGCCCGCATGAAATCATCGCCGTGACCGCGGCGCAGGGATATTATCTCGCCAGCGGCAAGCCGCAGGTCGCCTTCGTGCATGTGGATGTCGGCACGGCGAACGCGTCGGGCGGCCTGAATGACGCGCGGGCCTCGCAGATCCCGGTAATTCTGTGCGCAGGCATGTCCCCGGTGACGACCGACTCGTCGATCCCGGGCTCGCGCACGAAGTTCATCAACTGGCTACAGGATGTGCCGGATCAACAGGCGCTCGTCCGCAACTATGTGAAGTGGAGCCAGGTCGTCAGTCACCCTGCCGCTGTCTGCACTGCGGTCGACCGCGCCTTCCAGATGGCCCAGAGCGAGCCGATGGGGCCGGTCTACCTGGCCTTTCCGCGCGAGACGATGATGGAGCAGGTCGACGCCCCCTTGGCGCTGGGACCGGACCGCTCGAAACCGGTCAAGCTTCCGGCGTTGGACGAGGCGACGGCGTCCGCGCTTGTCGACAAGCTTCTGGCGGCGGAAAATCCGTTGATCATCACCGGCTACGGCGGGCGTTCGCGCGCGCATCGGGACGCCATCGTCGCGCTGGCCGAAACCCTCTCGGCGCCGGTGACGGAATATCGCGGCCGCTTCAACGCGCCGCTCGATCATCCGATGCATCTTGGCTTCAACCCGGAGCGCTGGGTCGGCGACGCCGATCTGATCCTGGTGATCGATCAGGACGTGGCGTTCGTGCCGGCGGACCGCAAGCTCCGCGACGACGTCACGATTGTGCATATGGGGCCCGATCCAATCCAGCAGAACCTGACCATCTGGGGCTTCCCCGCGGATCAGGTCATCCCCTGCAACACGCTGGCCGGGGTGTCGTCGCTGGTCGCGGCGGCCCGGACGCGCGCCGCCCGGTTGACGACGGATGAGGCGGCCAAACTCGACGCGCGCCGCGCCAGGGCGCATGCCGACCACGGCAAGATGCTCGCCGATCACCCGAAGACGGGAGACCCGGCGCGCACCAACCGCATCACGCCGTTCATGGTTGGCGAAGCCATGACCGATCTGTGCCCCGAGGCGCAGGTCTATGAAGAGGCCGTGACGTCCGGGAACCCGTTCGCCTATGGCTTCCGCCCGAATGAAGAGGGCGCCTACAACCGCAACGGCGGCTCCTTCCTCGGCTGGGGGCTCGGTGCGCCGCTGGGCGCCAAGCTGGCCGATCGGGAGAAGCTGATCGCGACCGTGGTGGGCGACGGATCCTTCATGTTCGGCGTGCCGACGGCGGCGTTGTGGGCGTCCCGGCGTCACAAGCTGCCCTTGCTGATCGTGGTGCTGAACAACGCTTGCTACAACTCCGTCCGGTTGGCGACGCGGGATTCCTACCCGCATGGCGTCCAGGCGGCGGACGGCTATGTCGGCGTCGACCTGATCGACCCGCCGGCGTTCGAAAAACTGGCCGAGTCCTGCGGCGCCTGGGGGGAGCGGGTGGAAACGCCGGCGGATCTTCGGCCCAGGCTGCGCGAAGCGCTCGACATCGTGCGGGAAGGTCGCACGGCCGTCCTGAACATCATCATAGAAGCCGCGGAGAAGCCGCTCTAAGCGGCGCCTCCCGACAAAAGCAGGCCTACATCAATGAATGAAAAGATCGCCCAAGCCGGCCATGCCGCGACCTGCCGCTGCTGGGGGTGCGACGTCGTCCGGACGTCGGCCTTCGACATTCACGCCCATTATTATCCCGATGCGTATCTTGATCTCATCGAGCGTGAAGGCGAAAGGTTCGGCGCTGTCTTCAAGCGCACGGAAGCTGGCCCTATCGTAAAGATCCCGCCGCTGCATGCGGGCCCCATCGCGGCGAAGTTCATCGACCTCGATTTGCGCATCCAGGCCATGGACGACCAGGGCGTTCACGCCCAGGCCCTGTCGCTGACCCAGCCCATGGCCTATTGGGCCGACGACGCGCTTTCGGAGAAGTTGTGCGTGACGTTCAACGACAGCCTCGCCGATGCGCACGCGAAGCACCCCGACCGCCTGTACGGTCTCGCCACGTTGCCGATGCAGAAGCCGGACCTCGCCATCAAGGAAGCCCGGCGCATCGCCGCCATGCCCGGCATGAAGGGCGTCTATCTGGGCACGTGCATCCTCGACCGGGAACTCTCCGACGAGGCGTTCTGGCCGGTCTATGAGGTCTTTTCGGAATTGCGCCTGCCGGTGTTCCTGCATCCGCTGAACGTCATCGGCATGGAGGACAGGCTGAAGGATTACTTCTTCTCCAATCTGCTCGGCAACCCGATGGACAACGCCATCGCCGCAGCCTACCTCGTTTTCGGCGGCGTTCTCGACCGTTTCCCCGATCTCGACATCGTGCTGCCGCATGGCGGCGGCGCTTTCCCGTTTCTTATCGGTCGGCTGGAACACGGCTGGCGCGTGCGCCCCGAGTGCAAGCATCTGGAACGCAACCCGCGCGAATACCTCAGTCGGTTCCATTACGACACCATCACCCACGACGCGTCGGCGCTGCGGTACTTGATCGACGTCGTCGGCGCCGATCGCGTGTTGTTGGGGTCGGACTACTGCTTCGATATGGGATACGAGCAGCCGCGTCGCATGCTGGCCGAGAATCAGATGATCAGCGATGCCGACAAACAGGCGATTCTGGAAACCAACGCGCGGCGGTTGCTGAAAATATGATCGCGCTGGCTTCATGATGTTCGGGGATCCCGATATTGCAAAGCTACCCGCGGCCTTACCACGGTAACGGCGCGAGGATATCGAGCGGCATGCTCTCGGCTCTCAGGCGGCGACGAACGCCAGCCCGCGAACGCTCCTTCCCGGGAGGTCTCATGGGGGGGCCGTCAGACAAAACGCACAAGTCTCTGTTGGGCCGGGATCCGCGCGCCCTCAGGCCGCGCCGAGACGGCCCGCCACTCGGAAAGCGCGCGCATCCGGTCGACGCGCCTGCGACGGATCTCGGCGGCGAACATCGGGCCGAACCTGTTCCACCAGAATCGGATCGTCACGCGGCGCACGTCGATCCCGCGCTCGTGGAGGAGGTCCTCGACATTCGTCAACGAGAGCGGGAAGCGGGCGTAGACCGTCACCGCCAGGCGGATGATGTCCGGGCTCGTCTTGAAGGCGCGAACCGGGCTGCGTCCGGTCATGCTCCGAGGTAAAATCCGGTCGAATCATCCACCAGGCCTCGCTCCTCTGACAATGCCCCCGCCAAAACGCAACGATCCCTCAGCACCACGCTTGACTGCGCCGGGGGAGCGGGCGACTTACGCTCATGTCCCTGCGCTACACTCTTCGTCAGCTTGAGTATTTCGCCGCCGTCAGCGACGAGGGAAGCATCGCGCGCGCCTCCGAGAAGGTGAATGTCAGCTCCCCTTCCATCTCCGCCGCCGTCACCCAGCTGGAACAGGAGTTTGGCCTCAAGCTGTTCGTTCGCAAGCATGCGCATGGTCTGACCCCGACCCAAGCGGGCCGCCAGTTTCTGGTGCAGGCGAGACGCGTCCTGCAGGAAGCCGGCGAGTTGAACCGGTTGGCGGACAATATCTCGGGGAATGTCCAGGGTCCGCTGAACGTCGGGTGCTTGCTGACCTTCGCCCAACTGATAGTTCCGAATCTGCGCCGCCGGTTCGAGGAAAAATTTCCCCTGGTTCAGGTCAGCCAGAATGAGCTCGACCAGCATGCGATCTTCGAGAAATTGCGCCGCGCCGAGATTGATGTCGCCCTGACGTATGATCTTGGCATACCGCGCGACATCACGTTTTTGCCTTTGCTCGAGTTGCCGCCTCTGGCGATGATGAGCGAGACTCATCCGCTCGCGCATCTGCCCCATGTCTCCGCCGCGGAATTGCAGAAGCATCCGTTGCTGTTGCTCGATCTACCGCACAGCGCCGAATACTTCCTCTCGCTCTTCGATCATGTCGGCGCGCGGCCGAAGATCGTCGAACGTACGAGGGATATGGCGGTGCTTCGCAGTTTGGCGGCGAACGGGTTCGGCTTCGGCGTCGTCAACACTCGCCCCGTGTACGATGTGGCGCCGGATGGGCGCCCTTTGAAGTTCGTCCCCATAAGCGGGCCAGTCCGGTCAATGCAACTCGGAGTGGCCCTCATCGGCGACACCGAGAAAGCGCTGACGGTGGAAGCTTTCATCGAACACTGCCGGAAAAGCGTCATCGAATCCGAGGCGTTCGGAATTCGGCCGGACCAGACTCCGGGCCGGAATACTGGCGCTCCCCGGCCGAAATCTGCGGGGGAGTGATGTCTCGCCCTACAGGCTAAGCCGCAGTCCAGGACGCGCCAGCGCGGCCGACCTGTCCAGAGAAAAGGACAAGCCGCCCGCGCCGGCTTTGCTCACTGCAGGAGCGCTCTGGCGTCGAGTGCGCACACACCTTCACCTTCGAGCCTGACGCCGAGCGGATTCACGTCAAGCTCGATCAGCTGATCGCGATGGTCCACGGCGAGATCGCTCAAGGCGCTCAGAGCCGTCGCCGCCTCGTTGAGATCGAGCGGAGCACGGCCTCTGAACTCACCGAAAAGTGGCGCGATTCTGAGAGACAAAAGAAGCTCGCGCGCCTTTTCGACGCTGATCGGCGCAACGGCGACAGCCACGTCCGAGAAGAGTTCGACAAAGACGCCCCCCGCGCCGCAGACGACGACAGGCCCGAAGAGCGGGTCCCGCTTGACGCCGAGGATCAGCTCCAGTTCGGGTTTCCACATCTCCTGCACCGAACAGCCTTTGAACGCGGAAGCTGAAAGATGCTTGCCCACCGCGCCCTCGATCTCAGCGAACGCGGACCGAACGGCGTCGGCGTCGGTCAGGTTCAACTTGACGGCGCCGATGTCGCTCTTGTGCACCAATCCGTCGGCCACCGGTTTCAGGACGACAGGATAACCAATTTCATTGGCGGCCGAGACCGCATTTTCGGCGCTGGCGGCCTCACGCTGCCGGGTCACGCGGACGCCGTAGCTTTCGATAAGGCTC
The DNA here is from genome assembly GCF_037646705.1 of Paludibacillus litoralis. Lineage (NCBI taxonomy): Bacteria > Pseudomonadati > Pseudomonadota > Alphaproteobacteria > Rhodobacterales > Paracoccaceae > Paludibacillus > Paludibacillus litoralis. Next base: position 288,336 of record NZ_JBBHER010000003.1, on the reverse strand, counting down.
TTCACCACCGTTTCTGACAGCAACTCCCCCGGCCGGCCTTTCAGCGGGGCGGCGGATCGCTGCTCCTTCGCCTGCGGCGCTTCGATTTCGGGCGCCTTTTCCCTCATCCGGAAATAGGCGTCGCGCGCCGCGAGAACGCGAATACAATCGTCGACGCGGTCGAAATAGACGCATCCGAGTTCGCGAAGGATCCGGCGCGGCCCATCGGCGGCGCTGCCGGGCGTCACGAGAAAGATGAAGGGCTTGCCCGCCGCGATCGCCGCCCGCGCCATCAGTTCGGTCATGCGCTCGTAGAACGGAACCGTCGTCAGAACGATCCAGACGAGCCCGGTGTCCGCGTCGCCGGCCATCGCGTCGTAAGCGCGCTGCGCTCCGTCGAATGGATCGGAGACGATCCTGCCGCCGAGGTCGATCGGGTTGTTGGCTTGCGGCGGCAGCAGAACCTCACGCAGGCTGGCGCGCGTCTCGTCGGAGAGGACCGAGAGGCGAAGCCCGGCTTCCGACGCCCGGTCGACGCCGATGCCGGCGCCGCCGCCCGAAGCGGAGAAAACCGCGACGCCGTCAGAGCAGCGCGTCGGCCATCGCGCCAGAACATCGGCGGTCTCGATCATCCCGTCCGGATCATCGAGCAGAATGATTCCGTGGTCACGGCACGCGGCGGAGAAAACATCGTAGGAGCCGGCGAGGCTGGCGGTGTGCGATTTCGCGGACTCGACGCCCGCCTCGGTCCTGCCGGTCTTGACCACCAGCAGCGGCTTGCCGATCCGCCGCGCTTCGTCGGCGAGCGCGAGAAAGCGCGCGGGGTCCCGCAGGCCTTCCATGTAGATGCAGATCACTTTCGTCGCGGCGTCATGAAGCAGGTATTCGACGAAATCGCTGATCTCCATATCGGCCTGATTGCCGAGCGAGACGCAGGCGCTGAATCCGATCCCGGCGTCGTCAGCGCGGTTATACATCGACACCATGAGCGCGCCGCTCTGCGAAATCAGGCCGACCGACCCGGCCCGGAGGTGATCGGTCTCCAGCACCAGGGACGAAGTGAGCGCCATCTTGCTGTGCGGGCTGATCAGCCCCATGCAGTTCGGCCCGACGATCCTCATCCCTGTCGATCGTGAAATCTCGAGCAACTCCTCCTGCCGCGCCGCGCCTTCTTCGCCGGCTTCGGCGAAACCGGTGGTCATGACGATGCAGGCCCCGACGCCCGCTTCGGCGCAATCGGCCAGCGCAGCGACCAGCGTATGCGCCGGCAGCGCGAGGAGCGCGACGTCGACCGGGCCTTCGGCCTTCGAGATATGCGGCACGCAAGGGACGCCGAAAACGGAGTCGCGCTTCGGATTAACCGGAACGATGCGACCAGCGAACTTGTGCTTGACCAGATAGTGCATCACCCGGCCGCCGAACTTTCCGACATCTTCGCTGGCGCCGATGACGGCGACTGAGCGGGGATGAAGGATACCCTCGGCGTCGAGCCGATATGCGATTGCTTCAGACAAGTTGTAGTCTCCTTAAACGAAGGCGGCGACGCCGAATTCTTCGCGGCCGACGATCAGCCGCTGGATGTCAGATGCGCCGTCGATCACCGTCAGCATCATCGCATCGCGCAGAAGGCGCTCGACGCCGGCGGCCTCGGAAAGGCCGTATGCGCCCATGCAGGACATGGCGGTGGTGCAGGCGGTGACGGCTGTTTCTGTAGCGAAGACTTTCGCCATCGCCGCTTCGCGTGGGCAGCGCCGGCCGCCATCGAGAATGCGGAGCGCGGAAATCGAAAGCGCGCGCGACGCCTCGACCGCCGCGGCGACGTCGGCGATCTTGGTTTGCACCGCTTGAAACTTCGCGAGAGGGCGGCCGAAAGCGGTGCGCTCTTTCGCATATTCTTTCGCGAGGCGAATGGCTTCCGCCGCAAGGCCGGCCGCCTGAAGGCCGATCAGCGCGCGCGAGGCTTCTATGCCGCGATAGAAGCCCTCGACCCCGTCGGTCCCCCCGCCAAGGAGATTGCTTTCCTCGAGCTGAAGATCATCGAATCCGACTTCGGCGAACGAGACATTGCGGATGCCGATACAGGGCAGTTCCTCCGAGGCCCAGGGCGTCGCGTCACGCTCCACGAAAAAGCGGCTCATGCGCTTGGGGCTGGAGTCAGGGTCGGTGATCGCCAGCACTGTCATCGCATCGGCGACGCCGCCGAGCTTGATCCATTTCTTACGGCCGTTGAGCCGGTATCCGCCGTTCGCCTTCACGGCGTTCGTCGTCATACCACGAAGGTCCGATCCCGCCTGCGGCTCGGTGATCGCCGCAGTGGCGACCATGTCGCCCGCGAGCAGTCGCGGCAGCCACCGTTCACGCTGCGCGTCATCGCCAAGAAAGAAAATGCTGCGCGGCGGAACGATCTCTCCGAGCATGATCGGAGAGGAGCCGAGGGCCTCCAGCAAGAGACCATATTGAAGGTAGGAAAGGCCGGCCCCTCCCGCCTCTTTCGGGATCGTGCTGCCGAGATACCCCATTGGCGCGAACGCCTTGTAGAGGTTTCGCATCTCCGCGTTGGAGAGGCGTTCATTCGGCTGTTTCGCCTCGAAGACCGGTTTCACGTGCCGCGCGATACGTTCGCGCGCCTCTTCATGGAGCGCGCCGCTGACGCTCTTGATATCGTTCATATCCATTTCGCGCGCGCCTTCACTCACCGGTGAAAGTCGGGGTGCGCTTTTCGAGGAACGCGCTCATACCCTCTTTCGCGTCTTTGGAGGCGAAAATGCGGTTCGCCCACGCCTCTTCCAGCAGAGCGGCGCGGTCCACGCCGTCGCGGCACTGCGCGCGGACGGCCTCCTTGATCGCCTGGATCGGCAGAGGCGCACCTGTCGCGAGGCGCTTCGAGACCCGGTCGACCTCCGCATCGAACTCCGCATCGGGCACCACGCGGCTGACGATCCCCAGCTCCATGGCGCGGGCGGCGGAAATATCCTCGCCCAGCAACAGGAGATCCAGCGTCCGGTTCCGGCCCAGATAGTGAACGAGGCGGACCATGCCGACGCTCCACGAAGGGATAATGCCGAGATAGACGTCGCCCGCGCGGAACTTCGCCGTATCGGAGGCGATGCGGATATCGCAGGGCCAAGCGATTCCGGTGCCGCCGCCAATGCACCAGCCGCGAATCGCGGCGATCACCGGCTTCGGATAGGTTTCGATCCGCTCGACGAGGGCGCGTCCAGCATCGCGCAACCCGCGCCCTTCGCCCGCCGGGCCTTTCTCATGACCGATGTCGGCGCCGGCGCAGAAGGCGCGCTCCCCAGCGCCCCGCAGCACGACCGCGCGGGTTTCGGCGCGGCTCTCAAGCTGGTCGAAGGCCGCCAGCATTTCTTCGATCAACTCCGGCGTCGCCAGGTTGAACGGCGGCCGGTTCAGCGTGATCGTGCTGACGCCGCCATCATGAGTCACCAGTATTGTTTCGAAGTTCATCGGTTTTCTCTCAGTTTGAAGGTCATTTCACGAAGGATCTGAGCCCGCCGATCCGCTCAAGGATCAGGATCAATGCGAGCGACAGAAGAATAAGCAGCGAAGACACCGCAGCCACGGTCGGATCCACCTGATCCGAGAGGTAATTGTAAATCCGGAGCGGGAGGGTCTGATAGGACGGCCCGGTCATGAAGATCGTCACTGTGACCTCATCGAACGACATGATGAAGGCGAAGATAAAACCCGCCGCCACGCCCCTTAGCGAAAGCGGCAGCGTCACGCGCCAGAGAGCTCGAACCCTGCTCGCGCCGAGATTCATCGCCGCCCATTCCAGCTCTTTCGGAACGTCACGCAGCGCCGCATCGATAGCCCTGATGGCGAATGGCGTGATCACGACAACATGCGTCGCCACAAGGCTGACGAACGTGTTGTAAAGTCCCACGCCGTTCAGGAACTGCAGCATCGCGATGCCGAGGACGACCGCCGGTATCAGAAGCGGCGACATGAAGTATGCGTCCAGCACCCGCTTGCCGGTGAATGTGAACCGCACAAGCGCGTAAGCCGCGAAGAAGCTGAGCGTGGTTGCGATGATCGAAGATATCAGCGCAAGCCGGACGCTCAGCATGAACGCGTCCATGAAGCCGCTGTGCTCGAAGATCTGCCTGTACCAGCGCAAACTGAATTCGCTCGTCGGCAGCACGAAGAATTCCCTCGGCGTGAACGACATCCAGACGATCAGCACCAAAGGCGCCAACATGAACGCCGCGATCAGATAAGCGTAGACCCGAAGAAAGATGCTCATTCGAAAATCACCTTCCGTTTGCCCGATGTCGTCGCGTAGTGGGAGAACTGGACGAGCGTCATCGTCGTCACCAGAAGAAGCACCGCCATCGCCGAGCCGAAAGGCCAGTTGAGATCGACGAGATTCACCTCATAGGCGAGATAGGACATGACCCGCGCGCGTGAGCCGCCGAGCAGCGCAGGCGTCGCGAAAGCGGCCATGTTCATGGTGAAATTGATGATCATCCCGGCAAGCAGCGCCGGCAGCGTCAGAGGAAAGATCACCTTGGTGAACACGCTTGTCCAGTTGGAGCCAAGATTGCGCGCCGCCCAGATCAACGACCGGTCGAAGCTGACAAGCGCCGCCCAGAGCGGCAGCAGAACGAACATGAAATGCCCGTGGACCAGGCCGATCACGATGCCGGTTTCGTTGAACATCAGCATCAACGGCTTGTCGATCAGCCCCAGCGCCCGGAGGCTGGAGTTCACGACCCCGTTCGCGCCGAGGATCAACGTCCAGCCGAAGGCCTTGACCGCCGTATTGACCAACCAGGGCGCGACGAACAGCATCAGCCAGAACGCCTGCGCCCGACCTGGCCGGTTGGAGATATACCACGCGATCGGAAAGGCGAGCACCGCCGTGATCGCCGATGTCAAAAGGCTGACCCGAATGGTGCGCCCGAGCACGCCGAGATAGAAACTTTCCGAGAGCTTGTCGTAATTCGCGAGCGTCCAGACGGAAGTGTCGATCCCGGAAAGACTGTAGGGATGGAAGCTGTTGATTATACTCTGCAGGAGCGGCCAGACAAAAAAGCCCAGCAAGACCAGAGCCAACGGCCCGGTGAAGAAGAGCGGCGTCCAGCGCAGAAATCTGCGCGGGGCTGGTGTGGTGGTCGGGTTCACGCCCTCCTCCTCAGCGCTGGAAGAATGTGTCATGCTCATCCCATCCAACGAAGATCGGCTCCCCCACCGCCGGCGCGCTTCGGCCTATATTGGGCGCGTGCGCCGATAGCTGTATCCCGTTGATACGCAACTGATAGGTGATCGTGCTGCCAAGATAGGTCACGGACTCGACCTTTGCTTCGAACCTGTTCGAGAGCTCATCATCGGCGACGTCGACGCGCACGCGTTCGGGGCGGATCATCAGCGTCGCGTTTTCACCCTGGCTTGTCTCGCCGGCGGTTGGCCGGAAACGAATGCGCAGGCCGTCCGTGGTCTCCAGCGTCGCGAGCCCGCCATTCATCTCGATGACGCGGCCAGGGAAGTGATTGATCTGGCCGGTGAATTCGGCGGCGAACATGGTCTTCGGTGAAGAGTAAATCTCCTCCGGCGCTCCTATCTGTTCGATGCGGCCGGCGCTCATCACCGCGATCCTGTCCGACATCGCGAAGGCTTCCTGAATGTCATGCGTCACCAGAATCGTCGTGATGCCCACGCTTTTCTGAATTTCTCGGACCTCGTGACGCATCGTCTCGCGCAGCTTCGCGTCGAGATTGCTCAGCGGCTCGTCCAGCAAAAGGAGGTCGGGCTCAACCACCAAGGCGCGCGCAAGCGCCACGCGCTGCTGCTGCCCGCCAGAAAGCTGGCCCGGATAGCGATCTTCGAACCCGGTCAAGTGGACGAGTTCAATGGCTTCGCCGACACGCCGGGCGATCTCGGCCGTTTTCTGACGGCGCATCTTCAACCCGAAGGAGACGTTCTCGAACACACTCAGATGGGGAAAGAGCGCGTAGTTCTGAAACACAAGTGCGGTGTTGCGCTCGCTCATCGCCCGGCCGCAAAGCCCCCGACCATTGAGCGTGATCTCCCCGGAATCCGGCTCGTAAATCCCAGCTATTGAGCGAAGAAGCGTCGTCTTTCCGCACCCAGAAGGGCCCAACAGGGAAAAGAACTCACCATCTCTGACTTCAAGATTGATATTCTTCAGCGCTTCGACTCCGCCAAAGGTCTTAGAGAGATTTCCAACTACGAGCGACATACGGCTCCCCTGTTCGCACCTCCGCCACAGGGGCTCGGCATGCGGGTTTGAATGTCACCGGGTCGCGCGGCCAGGGCGGCGCGACCCGAATACTGCTGTGAGATCAGCGGAGCGGAGCGATTTCTTTTTCGAACCGTTCGTTCCATTCTGACCGGACGGGAAGCACTTTCTCGTAGTCGAGCTTTTCGAGACTCGCTTTTTCCTCATCGGTGAGCAGATATTTCGCGCTCTCCGCAGAGACCTTGATGTTCTTGTTCATCGCATTGCTGCCGAACCGCTCAGCCCGATACGACTGGAATTCCGCCCCGACGATGAAATTGATCAGCGCGCGCGCGCCTTCAGGGTTGGGCGCGCCCTTCATGGCGCCGATCGCCGTGGGGCTCAGGAAATTGGGCGTCGGGATGACGACCTCGGCCGGGATGCCCTTCTTCTTGATCTCGTATCCGGAATTGGCTCCGAACACCGAGATCGCGACCAGCTCGCCCTGGAGATAACCGCCCAGCTTGGCGAAGGTGCTGGTCCAGTCGACGACGCCCGGGGCAATTTCGCGCAGCGCGTCGAATCCCGGCTCGATATTGTCGACCCCGCCGCCGTTCGCCATCGCCAGAAGCACGAGCGTGTAAAGACCATACGTGTTGCTGACCGGCGGGATGGAAACCATGCCCTTGAACTCCGGCCGGCCGAGATCCTCCCATTTTGTCGGAGGCGCCCAACCGTTGCGCTCGAAAATTTCAGGCTGGTAAATGATGCTGAGCGCGTCCGTGTAGGTGAACGCGCCGATCGTCTCGCCATCCTCCACGATCGGCGCTGTATCGTAGAGCGCCGTCAGGTTTGGAACCGAAGTCTCGTCGATCACATCGAAGAGCCCCTGGTGCATTCCCTGCAGCCAGGCGGCGTAATCGCTCATAACCACATCGATCTGGGGATTGTCTTTCTGCGCGATCGCGGTCGCAATGATTTCCGATGATGTGGCCTTTGGCACCAGCACCATTTCGTAGCCTGTCGCTTCCTTGAACTTTTCGGCCCAGCCCTCTTTCTCGAAAGAGGTTTGGATTGTTCCACCCCAGCTCAAGAGATAGACGGTGCCCTTTTCCGCCGAAATAGCAGGGGTGGCCGCGAGAGCCGCTACCGCCGCGACCATGCCCGCCGCACGAATTGCTCGGTAAGTCCGATTGAATGTCATCGCCATGTGTTGCTTCATCTCCATGCTGGATTTGGTGGATTTCGATCCATTTCGTATTTTTCAGTTCCCACCCCGTTCGGCCGGATAGCTGACAGCTGCTTGTGCTCCTGTGCGGCGCGTCTCCGCGATCTCATATTCGTGAGGCCGACAACACCAGCTCGACAACCAGCCGATGATTCCTCAACGCTAGTGAGTGGCGAGACGTAGGGGAAACACAATCATTCTAACTTTTGGTTCGGAAAATCCGATCCCGGCTGTCGTGATGTCCTTTTGGCCCCTGTTTTCAGGTTCGCTCCGCTCAGGATCCGTCCTGCCTAGCCTGATGCTGACGGCGCCCCGATCTGTCCAGTTTGAGCGGTGAATGATTGCCCGCATCCATCTTCATTATTGGCATGCATGTCAGTCGCTTATGCCGAGCCGCACCATATCTGCGTCTCACCTTAGCAGCCTCATCTCGATTTCGTCCACCATCAGAGAGCGTCTCTCGCCAGGGAGCCTCAAACGGAAAGCGTGCGGCCCATCCCAAAATGGAATGGAGGCGGGAGCGTCGTCACGACGGAACTTGCTTAGACAGCGCCTAACCGACGATGAGCGATACTTTTCTTTTTTGAGCCGACGCCGCGCTCCAATATCAGGGTCAACTTTGGTTCCCTGCCGCATTCCAAATCAGGGCCAGCCACATTTTCTCCAATCCGCGGGAACTCGTGTGATTGGGTCGTGATCGAGGCGCCGGCTGGGAGAACCGCGAGCGCATTGAGAGGTGCGGGCGCCCGCATGACCGATCGAACCGACAGGCGCTTTCACCGCGCTCAACGCCATCAGATCCGGTGACAAACCGGTAAAGGACTAAAGGGGCCTGGAAATGCCAACCGAAGAAATAGATACGCTCGTCGTGGGCGCCGGTCAGGCCGGTGTGGCCATGAGCGAGCATCTGACCAGGCGCGCCGTGCCTCATCTCGTGCTGGAACGAAGCCGCATCGCAGAACGCTGGCGCACGGAAAGATGGGACAGCCTGGTCGCGAACGGGCCAGCCTGGCACGACCGATTTCCGGGCATGGAGTTCGAAGGCGTCGGCCCCGACGGCTTCGCCTCCAAGGAAATGGTCGTGGAATATCTCACCGCCTACGCGTCAAAGTTCAACGCCCCCATCCGCTGCGGCGTGGAGGTGAAGGAGGTTCGTCGAAACGCAGGCAAGCCAGGTTTTCGTGTCGAGACATCGAAAGGCGTGATCGAAGCGCGAAACATCGTGTCGGCCACGGGCGCCTTTCAGCGCCCGGTCATCCCGCCAATCGTTCCCGCGGAGGCGGGTGTGACGCAGATGCACTCCACGTCCTATCGCAACCCGGACCAGTTGCCGGACGGCGCGGTGCTGGTTGTCGGTGCGGGGTCTTCGGGCGTCCAGATCGCCGAAGAATTGTTGCGCGCGGGAAGGCGCGTCTATCTTTCGGTCGGCCCACACGACCGCCCGCCGCGGGCCTATCGCGGCCGCGATTACTGCTGGTGGCTTGGGGTTCTGGGCAAGTGGGACATAGAAGCGCCCGCGCCGGGAACCGCGCATGTCACGATAGCAGTAAGCGGCGCGAACGGCGGACATACCGTTGATTTCCGGAATCTCGCCGCCCAGGGCATGACGCTGCTTGGCATGACGGCGGCGTACAAGAACGGAGTGATGAGCTTCGCCCCTGATCTGGCGGAGAATATCGCGCGAGGTGACGCCAACTATCTCTCCATGCTCGACGAGGCCGACGACTATGTCGCGCGAAATGGCGTGGAGCTGCCGGAAGAGCCGGACGCCCGCGTCATCCCCCCGGATCCGGACTGCCTGACCAACCCTATTCTTGAGCTGAATCTTGAAACTGCGGGCGTAGCGTCGATCATATGGGCGACGGGGTTCACGCACGACTACGGCTGGCTCAAGGTCGACGCGTTCGACGAGCACGGGAATCCGAAGCATCAGCGCGGCGTTTCCACCGAGCCGGGGATATTCTTCCTCGGGCTGCCCTGGCAATCGCGGCGTGGATCATCTTTCATCTGGGGCGTCTGGCACGACGCAAAGCATCTTGCGGACCATATCACCACCCAGCGCAAGTATCTGGATTACCACGCCGCAGCGCTTCGCAAGGTGCAGAACGAATACTGAGGCGGCGCGGCGCCTTCCGATCATCGCCAAACTGATCTTAAGATGACGCCACGGCCCGCCCAGATTTGGATTAACGCAGTTGGAGCGCCTCTCATGGCACATACCCGCATCCGCAAATTCAACACTTCGGACACGTATCCGGAACAGAACCTGGACAACGATCTCTGTCAGGCTGTCGTCACTCAAGGCGGCAAAACCGTCTATCTGCGGGGTCAATGCCCCCAGAATCTTGACGACGCGAAGAACATCGAGAGCCACGATCCAGTGGAGCAGACCCATAAGGTCATGCAAAATATCAAGCAGCTGATCGAAGAGGCTGGCGGTACGATGGACCATCTGGTGAAGGTCGTGGTCTATATCACCGACGTGCGCCATCGTGAGGCCGTCTACCGCACCATGGGCGGCTACATAAAAGGCGTTCACCCGGTGTCCACCGGTCTGGTCGTCCAAGCCCTGGCGCGCCCGGAATGGCTGGTGGAGATTGACGGCACCGCCGTCATACCGGATCAGGCCCGATGACGTTTTCTCTCGTCGCTCGCTGCGCCGAAACGGGCATGTTCGGCGTCGCCATTTCGTCCTCCTCACCCGCCGTCGCGGCAAGATGTTCGTTCGCGCGCGCGGGCGTCGGTGCGGTCGCGACCCAAAATGTGACCGACCCTCGCCTCGGCCCTCTCGCGCTGGATTTGATGGAGAAGGGCCTGACCGCTCGTGAAACAGTGGAGGAAGTGCGGAACGTCGGCGCGTTCATCGATTATCGTCAGGTGCTCGTCGTCGACCATGCGGGGCTATCCGCAATCCACTCCGGCGCGAATTCATTGGGAATCTGGACCGAGGCGCAGGACGACAACGTCGCTTCGGGCGGCAACATGCTGGCGAATGAGGGAGTGCCGCAGGCGATCGTGCGCGGGTTCCTTTCATCCGCGGGTCATCTCGGGGATCGCTTGATCGCCGCGATGCGCGCCGGGCTAATCGCAGGTGGAGAAGCCGGCCCCATTCATTCAGCAGGGATGAAGATCGTCGACGAGGTCAGTTGGCCGGTCGTCGACCTGCGATGCGATTGGACCGACGCCTGCCCCATAGAAGCCGTCGCCGCCGCATGGGACGTTTATAAACCACAGCTTGACGCCTATGTTCAGCGCGCGCTGGATCCCCGTCAGGCGCCCTCATACGGTGTGCCTGGTGATGAATGAACGGCGGCGCCCATGAGCAGACCCGCTTGAGGGGGCCGCTCATGGGCGCTATTGCGCAAATCTGATTGTCGCCCCAATGCCCCTTTCCCCGGAAGGTGAACCGCGCCGGGTTTAGCGGAGGCTGATTTCAGTTGGTTGCGCGGCGATGTCCCCGGTTTCCAGAGCGGGACAGAAGTTGGCCTCTGTTTCCGCCGGCGGAATGTTCCCGATAGGCTTGAGCAGACGGCGGTTATTGAACCAGTCCACCCGTTCGAGTGTTGCGTGTTCCACGGCTTCGAAATTGCGCCGTGGGCCGCGGCGGTGACTGACCTCGGCTTTGAACAAGCCGTTGTACGCGGGCCGCCCGCGGCGGTCAGGCTCTCACTCTCGGGCGCTGTGCTGGCGCGCATGCTCGGCGGCGGCGCGGGCGATCCCGACAAGCGGCTGGCCATCTCGCTCCCCTTCGTCATTCGGAAACGCGGCGTCGAGACGAAGCTCGTTCTCGGCGGCGTCCAGGCGGCGGAGCCCGATCCGGCGCTCATTTGCCTGCTGGCGGACGCCCAATGCTGGATGCGCCGGCTATTGACGGGCGAAGGTCCACGGCTGGATCGGAGCCGTTGTCGGATCTTATGAATTCGGGCGGGCCACGCAGGATGAACAGGTCCGTCAGGGCGTCGACCACGTCGGTCGAATTCAGCTTGCGTTGGACACGGATCACCAGCGCCTCCCTCGTGAACTCGTCAATGATGTTGAGCGTGCGGAACAGCCGCCCGTCATGAGTCCGATCCTGGACGAAATCGTAGGACCGGACATGGTTCGGGCGCTCGGGCCTGAGCCGGACGCAGGACCCGTCATTCAGCCAAAGCCGGCCCTTCTTCGCCTGCCTCCGCGGAACTTTGAGCCCTTCGCGCCGCCAGATCCGCTCGACCCGCTTGTGGTTCACATGCCATCCGGCGTTGTTCAGCATCCCGGTCACCATCCGATAGCCGTAGCGCCCATGAGTGCGCGCCAGCTCGATGATGTCTTCGATCAGCCGTTCCTCGTCGGGCTGGCCACATGGAACCCTGCGCTGCGTCGATCTGCGTTGACCAAATGCGCGGCAGGCGCGGCGCTCGGACACGCCAAGCGCCTGCCGCGCGTTGTCGACGCATCGCCGGCGACGCGAAGGGCTCAGAAGTTCCCCCGGGCGGCCTCCGTCAGGATCGTCTTGTCCAGCGTCAGATCCGACACCGCCCGCCACAGCCGCTGGTTCTCCGCCTCCAGCGCCTTGAGCCGCTTCAGCTGGTCGCGGTTCATGCCGCCATATTCCTTGCGCCAGCGGTAATAGGTGTTCGGCGTCACGCCGATCCGCCGAACCGCGTCAGCGATCGACCGGCCCTGCCCCTGCAGAACCTCAACCTGCCGTAGCTTCAGCACGATCTCCTCGGGCTTGTCTTTTTTGCCTGCCATCCTCTGGTCCTCCTGAGAGCGAGATAGCTCTATCCCGGTGGGTGGACCACTTCAGTGGGGGCAGGCCAGACAGTCAGGAGCACTAGACCAACGCCAGCCGAATAGAGAAGAATTACAAAAGTGACTCCCCTGACAATTGTGGTCAGAAGCTTCCTCGAAAGTATGAGGGAGCAATCAGGGGATGCCGGCGCCCACGCCATGAGCGAGCATCTGGCGCTCATCAGCGCCGAGGTCGATCCCGGCGCCCATGCCGCTCCCACTCGATCGGGCCGGCCGGCATACGACGCCGAAACTAGTCGTCCCTGAAAACACCCCCCTCATGGCGCCGCCGTCGCGCGCGCCGGAGCCGAACACAGTCACGGATATCTGGCGGTTCATCAGCGACAACCGGCTCTCGAACCGCGCCTTCATCAGCTACGACGACATCTTCGCTCATTGCTGTGAAGCGTGGAACAAGCCCACGGATCGGTCATGGCGCATCCGAACAATCGACAGGCGGGATTGGGCGCATCAGTCGTAGACCGCGCTCGATGGTATGAGCGTTTCAAATTCATTCAGCTGAGTCCGGCGAAACAGAAAAATGCCCCAGTTCCGGACCTGGAGCATTTTCAACATTGGACCTGTCGTCAAGCTTTTTTGCGCCTGATGAACGCAAAACCGCTAATTCCGGCGAGCAGCAGCGGGAGGCTCGCAGGCAGCGGGACCGCCGAGACGTCGATGCTTACGCCGCCACGGTTATCACCGATGATGTTGTCGTGGATGTAGAACCCGACATCTTGCTCGCTGCCCAGCGTGAAGCTCGCCATCACCATCCCCTCGACTGAGGCGAAGGCTCCCTCCGGGTCCTCGTAGAAGAAAGGCGTGAAGGGGAGCGCGTAATTCACCAGATTTGTTTTCGTATTGTCGGTCGGGGCAACGTTGGTCTTGTTCACCTCGCCGACAGGCTCCGCTGTTTCAGGCATGAAAAAAGCAAAGGAGTGCTCGAAACCCCTGTTGCAGAGCGTTCCACTCGAAGCATCGCAACCTGAGGCGCTGCTCCAGCGTGACCAGGCCAAGAATAGATCCTTGGTCGGCATGATGTTGTACGTGCCAGGGCCAAAGGTATGGTAAGCGATCGAATTCGTGCCCGCATTTATATCGTTAGCATCAAGATAAAAGCTCCCGGCGCTGTCCTTATGGAGCATGCCCGAGTTTCCGCCCACAACGGAATCCAGATTGATCGTCACCGTCGCCGCCGTCCCCGACAGCGGCGCCAGCAGCGCCAGCAGCGCCACCGCCAGCGAAATTGACAGGGTTTTTGCAATTGACATGATTTTCACGAAGATTTCCCCACATTTGAGATACACACGGTTGAAATTAATAATGCCTTGCGAATTAATTCGCAACCCTCTGTAATATAAATAGAAACTTCTACTCAAAATTCGCCTTTTACGCGAGTGCGCGCCACAGCCAAGGATGGTTTCGAGGCGCGAAACGCCCCACGTCAACACGTTCGGGCTCGGCGAGGGCGGGCGATACCGCACCAATGTCTGGGAATACCGCGGCGTCAACTCCGACGGGGCGGGACGGCTCGAGGAACTCGCCATGCATCCGACTGTCAAACCGGTGCGGATGATCGCCGACGCGATCCGCGACGTCTCGGGGCGGGGCGAGATCGTGCTCGACCTGTTCGGGGGCTCCGGCTCGACGCTGATCGCAGCGGAGAAGACCGGCCGCCGGGCGCGGCTCGTCGAGCTCGATCCAATTTATTGCGACACGATCCTCGCGCGCTGGGAGAGGATCGCGAAGGATGAGGCGGAGCAGCTCGTCTGCGGATGGGAGCCCGATGTCGCGGCCAAGGTGGCGGCCGAATGAGCGGGCGCGCCGGAACGCCGCCGAAGCCGCGAGAGACCCAGCTGACAGTCACGCCGGATCGGACCGATTACGAGGTCGGTTACGCGAAGCCGCCGGCGTCGTGCCGGTTCCGGCCCGGCGTCTCTGGCAACCCGCGCGGGCGGCCGAAAGGCGCGAAGAACAAGCGCCCTGCGCTCAACGAGGAGCGGATGAAGGCGATCATTCTTGACGAAGCCTATCGCGAGGTCGCGATGCGCGACGGCGACCGCACTGTTTCGGTCCCGGTCGCCCAGGCCGTCATCCGGGCGCTCGGCGTCAAGGCGGTGAAGGGCGACCACCGCTCGCAGCGGCTTTTCGCCGAGCTGCTCGGCGCCACCGAGCGGGCCAACAAGGCGCTCGCCGACGAGCTCCTCGAAACGGCGATCACCTACAAGGTCGAATGGGAGCGCGAACTCGACCGGCGCGACCGGCTCGGACTCACCGGCCTGCCGGAACCGCTGCCGCATCCCGACCACGTAGTCATCGACATGGACCGCGCCACCGTCAGCTTCTCCGGCCCGCTCACCAAGGAGGACAAGGCCGATCTCGACTGGATGCTCGGGCGCAGGGCCGAGTTCGAGATAGAGCTGACGGAGCTGCGGCGAGAGCTCGAGGAGGATCCGGAGCATCCGCATCGCGCCCTGATCGACAGCGAAATCGCGCACAACGAGCGCATCATCGGGATCATCGACCGAGGTCTTCAAAAGCGAGGCGGTAAATAGACGGAGCGTGGGTCGCGCCTATGGCGCGGAGGCGCCGCGGCCGCCTTCGAGCCGTCGCCACGCAATTACCCACCCCCTGACGATCAGCCAGGGGGCGCTGGGGAACATGTTCGCGCGCGGCGGCGCAGCGTTCGCGGCGGAAAAGACTGCGGTTCTTGAGCGGCTGCGCCAGGCGCGGGCCGTAGCCAGCGACGAAACCGGGGTGCGGCGGTGGTGCGCGAGGTGATGGGCGGGCGTCGCCCCGAGTTCTGGTGTTCGGATCGCTACAGCGCCCAGCAGAACCACGCCGCACGCCATCAGACCTGTCTCGCACATCTGGCTCGGGACGTCGCTTGCGCCGTCGAGGCCAGCGACGACCCCGCACCGTTCCGGCTCAAGCTCTGGTTCGGCGAGGTCTTCGCGCTATGGCGCACCCTCGGCGATCTCGCCGCCAGCACGGTCGCGCGAAAGCGTCGCGAGCTGGAAAACCGGATCGGCGCCATCCTCACCGCTCGGACGGACTGCGGCCTGACCCGCGCCCTGCTGGCGAAGATCGCCAATGCGCGGGACCAGTTGCTCACTTTCATCGACGCTCCCGATCTGATCGAGCCGACAAACAACGCCTGCGAGCGCGCGCTGCGGCCCGCCGTGATCCACCGCAAAGTGACCAATGGCTTCCGCGCCGCATGGGCGGCCCAAACCGACGCCGCCCTGCGCACCCGCGTCGATACCGCGCGGCTGTCGGGCCAGAACCCCTATCGGATCACCCGCCGAACCCTCGCCTCGTCAGCCCGGCGGGAACCGGGCGGGTAATTACAGAAAAAAGGCCCACACTAGGGCCTCGTCTCGGGTTCGCGAATGGTTTGTGGCGGAGGAAGTGTAACAAATACCGAACTCTCTCCCGTGTCGATGGCTTCGGCACGGGATCGCAGCGAAAATCTGCGCATCAACGAGGGGCAGAGACCCGGTCTTTAGCCAGAAGAGACGCTCGGCCCGCCCGGACCATCAGGACCATCTGCATCTAACCGTGATCAAGGGCTATGTCGGCAAGCTGCTCGGGAACGCCCTGGTAGTACGCTACCTGGCGCAGAACCATCCGGAGTTCCTCGGCGGGTTCCAGACCATCACCGAGATCACGCCAGCCGAGGCCGCCGAGGAGGAGTAGCGGCCCGTAGGCCAACAATGGGGACCCGGACCCGATAAGCGCGGGGACTGCGGGAGACGCCGGACCGTGGGCCGGATCAAGCGCGGCGGTGGGGATGGCGGCGAAGCCGCTCGGAGCCCACCAGGCCGGCTGAGCTTTCGCCGGCTGCGCGGCTGCATGGCGTAGCCGTGTCAAAGTTCGGGCGTGTCGAGACGTTGATCGGCTCGGCACGCCCGCTTCCCTCGTCCTGCTGCGCGCAACAACTTCAATCGCTGCAGGCGCAATTTCGATTGCCCGCGCTCTGTCACTCCGATAGCGTTGCAAGCAGCACAGAAATTGGGCGCGCATAGTTAGCGTGCCCACCGGCTGAGCCGGGAGAGCATGATGGACAACGAGAGGTCGGAGCTGCGCTGGGGCGTCGAGCAGCGTCTCGAGTTCATAGAATTCCGCCTGTTCTGGGAGGGACATGTGAACCGCAGCGATCTGATGGACCAGTTCGGGGTCTCGGTGAACCAGGCGTCCACCGACCTGAACCGCTACATCGGCTTCGCACCGGACAATATGGTCTATGACAAGAGCGCGCGGACCTATGTCCGCGGCCCTGGCTTCAAGCCACAGTTTCTCGAACTCGACGCGCGCCGCTACCTCGCACAGCTGCGCTCGCTCGCTGACGGGATCCTCGACCGTGAGGACTCTTGGATCGCCAACCTCCCGCCATATGCGTCCACCCCTACGCCTGTGCGGGGCGTCGATCCGGTGACGCTCCGTTCGGTTGTCGGCGCCATTCGCCGCTCAGAGGCGATCGAAGTGAAGTACCAGTCCCTCTCCAGCCCCGAGCCCCGCTGGCGCTGGATCGCGCCCCATGCCATCGCTTTCGACGGGTTCCGTTGGCACACGCGGGCGTTCTGCCTGACCGATGACTGCTTCAAGGACTTCCTTCTCTCCCGGATCCTCGACATCCGAGGATCGCGCGAAAGCAAAACGTCGGCCGACGAAGATCGCGATTGGCATTCCGAAGTCACGCTGGAGGTCGGGCCCCACCCCGAACTCTCCGAGACGCAGACCAAGGTCATCGCGATTGACTACGGCATGCGAGGCGGCAAGGCGAAGATCAAGGTCCGGCGCGCGCTCCTCTACTACGCGCTCAGGCGGCTTGGGCTCGATACCGATCCAGCCGCCAGGAGGCCGCAGGATCAGCAGATCGTGCTCCTCAATCGAGAACACATTGATCGCAACATCCCCTCCGTCGGCAATGCCTTCGGTCCCGCAAGTCAGGTTCCGGAGAGCTGAATTGATCACGGAATATCACTCCAAGCTATTTGCGTACGAACTGAGTAAGCGGCATTCCGTTGCCGACAATGAAAAACTCGCCGG
The DNA here is from genome assembly GCF_037646705.1 of Paludibacillus litoralis. NCBI lineage: Bacteria > Pseudomonadati > Pseudomonadota > Alphaproteobacteria > Rhodobacterales > Paracoccaceae > Paludibacillus > Paludibacillus litoralis. Next base: position 271,102 of record NZ_JBBHER010000003.1, on the reverse strand, counting down.
AGCACTTTTGGACGCGCAGGTCGACCTCAATCCTCACCAGGTTGAAGCTGCACTGTTTGCATTCAAGTCACCGCTCTCGAAAGGAGCGATTCTAGCTGACGAGGTGGGTCTTGGAAAAACAATCGAGGCTGGGTTGGTCCTCGCTCAGAAATGGGCCGAAGGGAAACGTCGCATTCTGATCATCACGCCAGCCAACTTGCGGAAGCAGTGGTCGCAAGAGGTCGAGGAAAAATTCTTCCTTCCGACGCTTATCCTCGAGGCCAAGAACTACAACAAGATGTCGAAGGACGGGGTGCGTAGCCCATTCGATCAGAAGCGCCTTGTGATCTGCTCTTTTCAATTTGCGGCACGGCACGCCGAGGCTTTGATGGTCATTCCTTGGGATTTGGTGGTAATCGACGAGGCGCATCGCCTTAGGAACGTCTACCGACCAGACAATCGGATCGGACGCACTCTGAAGGGCGCGCTCATGAACGCGCCCAAGATCCTGTTGACAGCTACGCCCCTGCAGAACTCGCTGATGGAGTTGTACGGACTTGTCAGCCTGATCGATGACTTCACTTTCGGCGACGCCAAGAGCTTTAGGGCCAAGTACGCGCGGCTGACGGGTGATGATCAGTTCGACGAACTGAAGCAGCGACTGCAAGCTGTCTGCCATCGAACGCTTCGTCGCCAAGTGCTCGAATACATCCGATATACAAATCGCATTCCCATCACACAGGAGTTTGTGCCAACCGAGGCAGAGCAGGCTCTTTACGACATGGTTTCGGAATACCTGCGAAGGCCTTCTCTGCACGCGTTGCCGTCGTCGCAGCGAACCCTCATGACGCTGATCATGCGGAAGCTGCTCGCATCCTCGACTTTCGCCATCGCAGGCGCTCTTGACTCTCTTGCGCGGAAGCTTGAGCGGCAACTCAAGCAAGACACTGACCTGCGGAGCAAGCTCGAGGAGGAACTCGCGGAAGACTACGAGGAGTTCGATGAACTGGCAGACGAGTGGCCAGAGGGCAATGATCAGCCCGAATTGCTGTCCCCGGACGATGTGAACGCGATCAAGAAGGAAATCTCCGACCTACGCGAATTCCGCGACCTCGCTGTTTCGATTTCTGAGAACGCGAAGGGGCAAGCACTTCTCAGCGCGTTGAGCGCTGGCTTCGCCAAGACACAAGAACTTGGTGCCGCCCAGAAAGCCATCATCTTCACGGAGTCGCGCCGCACCCAAGAGTATCTTGTGCGCCTTCTGTCAGACAACGGCTACGGCGATCAGCTCGTTCTTTTCAACGGATCCAACACGGACGCGCAATCCAAACAGATATATGATGCCTGGCTTGAGAAGCACAAGGGTAGCGATCGCATTACTGGCTCACGGACGGCCGACATACGTGCCGCATTGGTCGAGTACTTCCGAGAGAATGCGTCGATCATGATCGCAACAGAGGCCGCTGCAGAAGGCATCAACCTACAATTCTGTTCCATAGTGGTGAACTATGATCTTCCTTGGAACCCCCAGCGAATCGAGCAACGCATCGGTCGATGCCACCGCTACGGCCAGCTTTATGACGTTGTGGTTGTCAATTTTCTAAACAAAAACAACGCAGCGGACCAACGTGTCTACGAGCTTCTGGCCGAGAAGTTTCAGCTATTCTCTGGGGTATTCGGCGCTTCTGACGAAGTCTTGGGATCGATAGAATCCGGTGTAGACTTTGAGAAGCGGATCGTAACCATCTATCAAACATGCAGGTCGACTGAAGAAATCGAAACTGAGTTCTCCCGGCTTCGGGGCGAGATGGATGAAAACATCAGCGCCGCAATGGAGGACACGCGTCGAAAGCTTCTGGAGAATTTCGATGCGGAAGTCCATGATCGCCTGAAAATCAATCTCGACAAGAGCAAGGAGTACATCGGGCGATACGAACGAATGCTCTGGGCCGTCACGCGGCACGAGCTCCGCGACCGCGCCCACTTCGATGACGAACACCTGACCTTCACGCTTAAAGAACCGCCAAGAGGGCTCGCTGTCCCTACCGGTGGCTACGGGATCGCCAAGAACGGTCTGAGCGAGCACAGATACCGTTTGGGTCACCCGTTGGCGCAGCATATCATCCAGCGCGCCAAGGACCGAACGCTCGATGGCGCCGGGTTGGCGTTCGATTATTCGGCCTGGCCGGCCAAGGCCATCAGCATTGAACCGCTTGTCGGGCGCAGCGGCATACTCGCGGCACGCTGCCTTAGCTTTTCCGGCTTCGACGCGCAGGACCACATGCTTTTCGCAGCGATCACCGATGAGGGCGAGCTGATCGAGGAAGATGTCGTTCGGCGTCTGTTCGAGATGCCTTGCAGCGTTCGCGGGGATCCGGGGCCGATCGAACGCCCCCGGCTTGAGGATGCACTCGCTGCGCGCGAACAAGCCGTGACCGACGCCCTGAAGCGCCAGAACGCGGAGTGGTTCTCGGCCGAGAGCCAGAAGCTCGAAAGGTGGGCCGAGGACAAGGTCTTCGCCGCCGAGAAGGAATTGAAGGATGCAAAGGCGCGGATCCTCGAGCTCAAGCGCGAAGCGCGTACGGCCGAGTCCCCCGAGGCGCAGCACCGGATCCAGATGCAGATTCAGGACCTGGAGAAATCCAAGCGCCGGCTCCGCCAACGCATCTTCGAGGTGGAGGACGAGATCATCGACGAGCGTGATCAGATGATCTCGGACCTGGAAGGCCGCCTCCAACAGGATATCAGCAAACAAGAGCTCTTCGCCGTCCGCTGGGCGGTCGTGTGAGCCAACAGAACGCAGGAGAAACTCGCCACATGCCGAACGTCGAGAAACAACGAGAACGTCTGATCAGCCTGCTGAAGGAGCTGTTTCAACTCGACCAGCCGGACCTGGACTTTGGCTTCTATCGCATCATGCATGCGAAGGCCGGTCAGGTAACGAAGTTTCTCGAAGAGGACCTGCTTGGCATCATCCGCAACGCCTTCGGCGAGGCGGACGGCGCCCGTGTCGAGCAAGCGAAGGCGGCCTACGAGGCTGCCCGCCAGCAGGCCATCGAATACGGCGCACCCGATCCGGACGTGACGGAGCCCGTCAAGAAGGCCAAGGCGGCGTGGGATGCGGCCAAGGAGAGCGGTAGCAACGAGGGCGACGTCTACGACCACCTCTACCGCTTCTTCGAGCGCTACTACGACAACGGCGATTTCATGAGCCGCCGCTACTTCGCGCGTGAGACGGACGGCAAGGCGGCCCCCTATGCCGTCCCCTACGACGGGCGCGAGGTCTATCTGCACTGGGCCAACCGCGACCAGTACTACATCAAGACGTCCGAGTACCTGACCAACTTCACCTTCGATCCGACGCAGGCGAAGGACTTCCAGGCCCGTCACGGTGCGCTGTTCGAGCAGAAGCCGCTCAAGGTCCATTGCCGGATCGTATCGGCGTCCGAGGGCGAGCACAACAACGTCAAGGCGTCCGAGCAGACCGAACGCTACTTCATCATCCACGAACCGGAGCCGGTGAAGATCGAGACGGGCGACACCGGCGAGCCGGAACTGGTGATCCAGTTCCAGTACCGCGCTGATCCCGAAAAGACCGGCCAGGAAGGCACCTGGCGCAAGAAGCGCCTTGCCGAGGCGGCGGAGAAGGTGAAGGCGCGGCTGCCCGAGTTGGATGGCGCGGAAGACTTCGTGACCGCACTTATGACCCCGGCGCCGACCGAGAAGGAGAAAGAGCGCACCCTGCTGGAGAAATACCTGACCAAGTACACTGCCCGGAACACGATGGACTATTTCATCCACAAGGACCTGGGCGGGTTCCTGCGGCGCGAGCTGGATTTCTACATCAAGAACGAGGTCATGCGGCTGGATGACATCGAGTCCGCCGATGCGCCGCGGGTGGAAGCCTACCTGGCCAAGGTCAAGGTGCTGCGGCGCATTGCGCGGCATATCATCGACTTCCTCGCCCAGCTTGAGGACTTCCAGAAGAAACTGTGGCTGAAGAAGAAGTTTGTTGTCGACACCCAGTACTGCATCACGCTCGACCACCTCCCGGAGGAGTTCTATCCGGAGATCGCCGCGAACGAGGCACAGCGAGAAGAGTGGTCATCGATCTGCGATTTCCCGAAGAGCAATTCTCTGCCAAAGAGATCTGACGCTCAGGCCAGAAATCTGGTCTTGGACACTGCTCACTTCTCCGCCCCTTTCGTCGAGAAATTGGTCTCCAAAATCGACGTATCTCCTGAGGCGCTCGATGGCCTTCTGATCAACTCAGAGAACAGTGATGGTCTTAACATCATTCGCCGCTCAGCGACGAACGTTGTGAAGTCTATCTATATTGATCCGCCCTTCAACACTGGCGATGACGGCTTCGCCTACAAAGACAACTATCCGCATTCGAGTTGGCTATCATTGATTCGAACTCGCCTAACCCAAGCAATGCCACTGCTGGATCAATCGGGAACTTTTTCGATAAGTATTGGTCCAGAAGAGATTGGATCTCTGCGATTCCTCTGCGATGATATATTCGGCGAGACAAATCGTCTTCCACTTGTAACCGTCAAGCGCGGCAGCGTCACAGGGCATAAGGTTATCAATCCAGGTGTGGTCACGATCTCTGACTACCTTCTAACCTATGCGAAGAAAAAGAAGTCCTGGATCGGCAATGACGTCTACTCCGAACGAGAGAGGGACGTTCGATACAATCAATTCATTCGAAATCGTGCAGAGAGCCATACAGAATGGAGATTTTGTTCGCTGCTTGATGCCTTCTCTGAACACGTCGGGGTCGAAAAGAGACAACTCAGAAAGCACTTCGGCGATGAACTCGAGTCCGAGATAGTAGACTTTGTCAGCGAGAACGCAGATGCAGTTGTTCAAACGGTGACAGTTGATCGTGCCGGCGTTGGAGCCGATTTTCTTGTTGCCGTCGATCGCTCAGCAGACGAGCCAGGTGTTGTTCACTTGCATGCTCGAACTGGAAACCCGGATGTATATCTCCTCGGCGGAAAGAAGATAATTTTCTATGCTGACAAGCTGCAAACAATCGGGGATCGGCGTGTCACTGCTGAGCGTGCTTCTGATATCTGGCTCGATGTTCTGCCGAATGATCTTCACAATGAGGGTGGTGTTGAGTTGAAGAAAGGCAAGAAACCTGAGGCGCTTCTTGCTCGGATCATTGAGATGAGTACGAACAAATCTGACGTGGTGCTCGATTTCTTTCTGGGCAGCGGAACTACCTCTGCAACTGCACAAAAGATGGGTCGGAAGTGGATTGGGATTGAAGCAGCGGCTTACTTTCGAGAGAAATCACTCGCGCGGATGAAGCAGACCTTGGCGGGTGATACGCGAGGCGTAAGCAAGATGTTTAATTGGAAAGGCGGTGGCGCCTTCAAATACTTGCGCCTCGAGACATATGAGGACACGCTAAACAATCTCGCTTTCAGGTCGTCACCGACCACCGTTGAGGCATCAACTGACTTCGCCCGGGATTACATGCTACGCTACTGGCTCGATTTCGAGACCAATGGCAGTCCGTCGCTCCTGAACATCGAATGGTTCGACGATCCGACCGCCTACAAGCTGAAGATCAAGAAGCCCGGCACGGAAGAGTATGTCGAGAAGGCCGTGGACCTTGTCGAGACGTTCAACTGGCTGATCGGCCTGCATGTCGAGCATCTGGACCGCTGGCGTGGCTATGACGCCACCTTCAAGCGCGAGGTTGATCCCCAGCTGCCGGAGGACACGAACACCCGACTGATGCTCGACGGCGCGCTGAAGGAGACGGACGATGGCGCCTGGCGCTTCCGCAAGGTCGAGGGCTACACCCTGCGTACCCCAGGCGATCACAACGACCGCGAGAAGGCGCTGGTCGTCTGGCGCAAGCTGACTGGCGATCTCGAGAAGGACAACCTGATGCTGGATGAGTGGTTCCGGAAGTACCGCCTCTCCGCGCAGGACACCGAGTTCGACGTAATCTACGTGAACGGCTCCAACAACCTGCCCAATCTCCGCCGGGACGAGGAGACCTGGAAGGTGCGCCTGATCGAGGAGGCGTTCCATCAGGCGATGTGGGACGTGGAGGGCTGAGCGATGGCGAGAAAGCCCAAATCCAAGATCAAGCCGCTCCCCTTCGGCCACAAGCTGGTGCTCAACCAGTGGATTGTCAGCCTGTTCGGCTTCGATCCGCTGAAGGACCACAAGAACGGCAAGCGCACGCTCCGGCCGGTGCAGCCGCTGGCCAAGACGGTGAAGGACGCACCGGAGGGCATGACGGCCGAGAACCTGCACCACTTCTACAAGGCGCTGGACGTTCACATGCAGGCGTGCGCCCAGATCACGCGGGCCGACCTGCTGCGCTACGAGCACAACATCGTCAGCCACACGCTGGCGATCAACGAGAAGCGCGACCGTCCGATCGTCTGGAAGTACTACCAGTGGCTCTCACTGCTGTTCGCCGAGATCTATCTCGACCGGTTCTTCGCTGATCGCGCGGCGCTGCTCGATGCGCTGAACGCCTATGTCGATACCTTCGACAAGTACTGGACCGGTGAGGGCTACGAGACGGGGATCACCCCCTACGAGCTCGACGACCTGAACAAGCTCTGCCTGCAGAACGCCACCGGCTCGGGGAAGACGCTGCTGATGCACGTCAACTTCCTCCAGTTCCGGCACTACGCCTCGAAATCGTCGCTCAAGCACGATCTGACGCGGACGGTGCTGATCACGCCGAATGAGCAGCTTTCCCTGCAGCACGCGCGCGAGATGAAGGGCAGCAATATCGTCGCATCGCGGCTTCTGACGGACAGCGGCGACCTTCTCTCCTCGGGCAAGAACGGGCTGCGTCAGGTGGACTACACCGAGGTGACCAAGCTCGGCGACACCGACGGGCCCAACGTCATCGCGACGCGCAATCTCGGCGACCAGAACCTGCTGCTTGTCGACGAAGCCCATCGCGGGATGGGAAGCCAGGAAGAGCGCGGCTGGTTCCGAAGCCGCGCCCGCCTATCGGAGAAGGGTTTCGTCTTCGAGTACTCGGCGACGTTGAAAGAGGCCGTTACGGCAGCGAAGCGCCCGGAAATCGAGGCATCCTACGCGAAGACGATCCTCTTCGATTACTCTTACCGGTACTTCTACGAGGACGGTTACGGCAAGGACTACCGGATTTTCAACCTTCCGCGGACCTTCTCCCAGCTTGAGTTCTCGTACCTGACTGCCTGCCTTCTGAGCTTCTATCAGCAGCTTAAGCTTTACGAGGACAAACAGGGCATTTATGCGCCTTACAACATCGAGAAACCGCTCTGGGTTTTCGTCGGCTCCAGCGTGACCAAGGCCACCGGATCCAAGGCCGAGAAGGCCACAGTTTCTGACGTAGGCAAGATCCTTGTCTTCATCGCGAAGTTCCTGAAGAGCGAGGGTACGTCGGCCGCCGAGATCGAGCGGATCCTTACCGGCAACGCTCAGGAAACTGGTCTTCTCGACGAGAACGGCGGCGACATCTTCGCCGGCGGTTTCGTCTACCTTCAGCAGCTCATGCTCCGGGAAGGCTGGAAGCCTGGCGACCTGTTCCGCGACATCCTCGAAAAGCTCTTTCAGAACCGGGCCGGTGGTGAGTTGTCGATTGCCCGGATCAAGGGCGACGAGAACGAGGTCATGCTGCGTGTCGGTCAGGCCGAAAAGCCTTTCGGACTCATCAACGTCGGCGACGCATCCGGCTTGGCGACGCATATAGCTGAGCAGGAGTTCGACAACGTCGCGGTCCTGGAATCCGAGTTTGCCGAGACGATGTTCGGGCAGATCAACCAGTCCAGTTCCCCGGTCAATCTGCTCATAGGTTCCAAGCGCTTTGTCGAAGGCTGGGATTGCTGGCGCGTCAGCACCCTTGGTCTCATGCATGTCGGCAAGAGCGAAGGCGCGCAGATCATTCAGCTTTTCGGGCGCGGCGTCCGGCTGAAGGGGTATGACTGGTCGCTCCAGCGCAGCGGCTTCGCCACCCCAACCCATCAACCGGAGCTCATCCAGTACGTCGAGACCCTGAATGTCTTCGGGATCGAGGCCGACTTCATGGAGCGGTTCCGAAAGTTCCTCGAAGAGGAAGAGCTTCCCCGCAACGATCAGAAGCAGGTCTTCACAGTTCCGCTGACAGTGACTTACGACTTCGGGCAACGGCTCAAGGTACTGCGTCCCCGAAAGAAGCGTGGTGACGGTCGCGAGTACGATTTCAAGAGGGACGGCGCAGTGCCGGCCCTGACGCTGATCCCAGAAAAGATACGCCAAAAGGGCGTCGCGATAGATTGGTATCCCCGCATCCAGTCTCTTGAGTCCAAGAAGGGCAGCAAGCTAGGCACCAAGGAGGAGACCGTTTTCGAGGATGGCCATCTGGACTTCCTGGACTACGATGACCTTTTCTTCCGTCTTGAGAAATTCAAGCGTGAGCGCACCTGGCACAATCTCAACATTACGAAGTCCATGATCAGAACGCTGCTCACTGACCGGACCTGGTACAAGGTCGTCGTGCCCTCGGGGAAGATGGAGTTCTCGGATTTTGGGAACGTCGCGCTCTGGCAGGAGATGGCGGCAGAGCTCCTGCAGAAATTCTCGGAAGAATACTACAACTACTGCAAGGCGGCCTTTATCGAGCCACGTCTTGAGCTCCGTGAGATCGAAGCTGGTGACGGTAGCCTGCCTGAAGCTGACGAGTACCAGCTAATCGTCGATGCCAGCGAAACAGCGCTGATTAACGACATCCAGAGCCTCACCGGCGAAATATCTACTCGAAAAGCCGGGGTGTTGCGTGCTGGCGATTTGAAAGGCTGCCTGTTTGGCACGCATCTCTACGAGCCAGTGCTTCATACGGCCAAGGGAAGCAAAATCCAGATTGCGCCGGTTTCATTGAATGAGAGCGAATTCCAGTTCCTGGATGATCTGCGCCTCTTTATCGAAAAGGATCAAGCGCGGCTGGCGGCGGAAGGAATTGAACTATTCTTGCTTCGCAATGAGAGCCGCGGGCGCGGGGTGGGCTTCTTTGAGGCAGGAAATTTCTATCCCGACTTCCTTCTATGGCTCGTGAAGGACGGCAGACAGCACTTGGCTTTCGTCGAGCCTCATGGCCTCCAGCATGAAGGCCCTGGCCACAAGAAGATTGAGTTCCATCAGGTCATCAAGGGCATCCAGGCAAGGCTCGCCAGCGAGAACGTCATACTGAACAGCTTTATCGTCACACCGACACGGTTCGGCAAGCTGAACTGGGGCAAAACGATCTATGAATTGGAGGACATGCATGTTCTGTTCATGGAGGATCGAAAAGACACCTATGTCGCCTCAATAATAAATCGCATGGCGGCATAGACAGGGTTTTGGGGGAATGTCGGAAATTTTCAACATCAGGCCCAGCTGGTTTGTCGGCGCCGCGTATAATCGCACCGAGGACCAGACGCCTAGATTTCTCGCCGAAGGCCTCTGGGAAAACAGCTGCGAAGACGGCAAGTATGGCGATCTCGTGCGCGCGATGCGACCGGGCGACCGGATCGCGATCAAGTCGTCCTATACCCGCAAGCGTGAGCTGCCGTTCGACAACCGCAGCGCCTCCGTCTCAGTGATGGCAATCAAGGCGGTCGGCACGATCACTGCAAATCTCGACGACGGTAAGCGTGTGCAGGTCGACTGGACGCCGGTCTCGCCGCCCCGCGAATGGTACTTCTACACTAACCGCGCGACGGTTTGGCGGGTCAAGCCGGGCGGCTGGATGGAGGAGGGCCTCCTGGCCTTCGCGTTTGACGGCCGGCCGCAGGACCTCGACCGATTCCGGAACGAACCGTTCTGGCGGGAGCGGTTCGGCGATGCGGACGGCGAGCAGCGTTTCCGCTGGACAGTCTTCTACAGCGCCGTTGCAGCAAAACTTCTGGACTATCGGGCAGACCGTAAGCCCTTGATCGAAGGCATCCATGCAATCGCGCAAGAGATGGCGGGGCTAGGGTATCTCCAGGACCGCTATCCGGAAGGTGGTACTGGTCCACTGCGCGACATCTGCCCTTTCACGGCGATGGGCGCGTTCAACCGATCCATGACCGACGCCAATCGGCGCGCGATAGCGGGAGCGCTGGCCAAGCTGATTGGCGTGGAGGAGGAGCTTCCGAACTCCTTCGAGGGCATTCCGGTCCTGAACAACCAGCGATCCTGGTTCTTTCGATACGGCGACAAGCGCCGCGAAGGTGACATCGACAAACTGTGGGACCTGTTCGCATCTGCCGCAGCGCTGGTGGAGGCAGATCAGCCCGATCAGCGGGACCAATTCATCGCCGACTACGACGCGGCCATCGACGTTTGGGGCGCCTCGTGGAACCTCTCCACCGGGCTCTACTGGTCGCATCCGTGGGAATTCCCAACTCTCGACAGCAACTCGCGCTCGTTCCTCACCGGCCGGTTACAGATGCGGATCCCAACGATAGGACCGCAGAAGCCGTGCAGTGGCGCGACCTATCTCAAGCTGCTGGACGACCTAAAGGCGCGTTTTTCTGAGGACAGCTACCCGGTCCACAGCTTCCCCGAACTGTCACTGGCCGCATGGCACTACAAGGCGCCCGACGAGTCGCAGGCAGAGGCCCACCAAGGCGGACCGTCGCCCAATGAGGACGAAGAAGATGCGGCTGTCGTCGATCCGGTCCGGACGCCAGCGCCAGCTGTGCCATACGACGTCGACGACATCCTGCGTGAGGGCTGTTTTCTGGAGCGCGAGGAGATCGACCGCCTGCTGGAGCGCCTGCGCACCCGGAAGAACCTGATCGTGCAGGGGCCGCCGGGGACGGGAAAGACATGGATCGCCAAACGCCTCGCGTTCGCGCTGATAGGCGAGCGCGATGAGGCGCGCGTCCGTGCCGTCCAGTTCCACCCGAACCTCTCTTACGAGGACTTCGTGCGCGGATGGCGTCCGAGCGGCGATGGCAAGCTGACCCTTGCCGACGGCGTCTTCATGGAGGCGATCCGCGCGGCGCTGAGCCGGCCGGAAGCCCGGTTCGTCGTGATCATCGAGGAGATTAACCGCGGCAACCCGGCGCAGATCTTCGGCGAGCTGCTGACACTGCTGGAAGCGGGCAAGCGTACGCCGCGCGAGGCACTGGAACTCTGCTACCCCGATGCCGACGGCATGCGGCGCCCGGTGCACGTGCCCGAGAACCTCTTCGTCATCGGCACCATGAACATCGCAGACCGCTCGCTGGCGCTGGTCGACCTCGCGTTCCGCAGGCGCTTCGCCTTCGTCGGGCTCGAGCCGAGGCTCGGGCCAGCCTGGCGGCGGTGGGTGACCGAGAAGGGAGGCGTCGATCCCGCCTTCATCGACGACATCGAGCGGCGCATCCTTGCGCTGAACGCGCAGATCGCCGAGGCGTTCGGCCGCCAGTTCGAGATCGGGCACAGCTACGTCACGCCAACGGCTAAGCTCGAACCCGGCGGCACGCGCGAATGGTTCCGCCAGGTCGCGGAGACGGAGATCGGTCCGCTGCTCGACGAATACTGGTTCGACGCCCCGAAATCAGCGCGCGAGGCTCTCGACCGGCTGCTGCAGGGATGGTGATCGCCGACGCCGGGGTCGCGCGCGAGACCGCTGCGGCGGGATTCATCGGCCGCATCCCGGTGCGCAATATTTGGCTCCTGATGCTTTACGCCTCGGACTTGTTCAGAACGTTGGGCCGCACACGCGTCGATGTCGAGCGCAACCCCGACGAGATCGCCGATCTCGTCGCCGAACTGCTGGCTCAGGCAGTCGAGGAACGCCAGCGTCGACAGCTGAGCCTCGGCTACCGTCAGCGCAGCGCCGATCTCTCCCGGGTCCGAGGCCGGATCGACGTCCTGCGTACCGAGCGCCGACAGCTGCTTGCGCGCGGCGCCGTGGCGTGCCGCTTCGTGGAGCTCAGCGTCGACACGCCCCGCAACCGCTTCGTCCGCGGCGCGCTTGAGGCGGTGGCCCGGTTGGTCGCGCGCCCCGAGCTTCGCCATCGCTGTCGACGGCTGGCGGCGGACATGCAGGCGCTCGGTGTCGCTGGGGCGATGCCGTCGCGCACCGAGCTCAGCGCCGACCGGATCGGCCGCCATGACGCCGCGGACCAACAGATGCTGGCGGCTGCGATCCTGGCGATGGACCTCGTTCTGCCGACCGAGTGGGCGGGTCCAAGGCCTCTGCCAATGCCCGATCGGGAGGAGCAGTGGGCGCGGAGGCTGTTCGAGCGCGCGGTCGGCGGCTTCTACCGAACTGTCCTGCCGCCCGAGCGCTGGCGCGTGCGGACTGGCGGCCCCCTCGACTGGCCGCTCGATTGGTGGAGCGAGGGCGCGCGAGACATCCTGCCGGGCATGCAGACCGATATCGTGCTCGACGATCTGGTGGCGGGCCGGCGGATCGTGATCGACACCAAGTTCACGGGGATCGTCACGGCAGGCTGGCGGCGCGAGGCGACGCTGCGCAGCGGATACCTCTACCAGATCTACGCCTATCTGCGCTCCCAGACAGGTCGGGGCGATGCGCTGGCGGACCGCGCCGAGGGCGTGCTGCTGCACCCAACGATCGGAGAAGCGATGGACGAAGCCATTTCTGTGCACGGACATCTCATTCGTTTCGCCACGGTCGATCTCGCAGCCGACGGCGCGGCTGCGGCCTTTCGTCGGCAACTTCTAAAACTCACTCTTCAGTTTCAGGGCGAGACGCCCCCTGATGAACCTCCAGTCCCTTAGCGGCGTGCAGCTTGCTGCAGAGAACGAATTTCAGCGTGCCCCCTTCAGCCGATCTTGCAGCCCCAGAACGAGGTGTGATCGGCGGCGTAGTAGCCGTCCGCGACCCGGAAATACCCCTGCAGCTCGACGGTATCGCCCGTGGTGAGGGGGACCATGGTCTGGAGCCAGATCGCTGTGGCGAGCGAGACATGGGTGGCGGAGATTTCGCCGAGGGAGCCGCGGATTTCGGTCGTGCCGTTCAGCACCAGCCGCCCGCGCATGCGGGCCGTGGCGCTGGCGTTGATCTTGTAGAGCAGCGTCGCGCCGAACAGGTAGGTGCCGTCCACCGGCGCCACGAAATGGTTGTTTGCGGCGTCGAACGCCCCCTGATCGTTGTAATCCGTGTTGTTGAGACCGATCTTCGTCCAGGTCCCGACGCCGACATAGTTGTCGTAGTTGGTCCAGGCCTTGAAGCGGGGCAGCCGGGGTTGATCGACGATGCCGGTGGCGTTGTCGACGCTGAGCCCGTCGAAGAAGGTGCTGCCGTCGGCCGAGACCGCGAGACGGAAGCGGTCCGAGCCGAAGAGCCCCACAAGCGCCTTGGTCACGAAGCCGGTCTGCAGCGTCCGGCCGAGATCGTCGCCTGCCGCCTCCTTGTTCATGATGTAGAACAGATCGCCGGTGCCACCCTCGGCCACGGTCTTCGCGGTCCAGAGCGCCGCGTTCAGCTTGGCCGAGAACGGGTTCGACGCATCTGCCGTCGTCCCGAGCCCCAGCAGCGCAAGGTTCTGCAGTGCCGTGGGCGTGGTGCCGATCCAGCTCGAGCCGTCGTAGACCAGCAGCAAGCCCTCGTCCTCGACCCACGCCCGCCAGCCGGGGCGCGGCGGAAGCCGCAGCCAGGCGCCATCGGTCCAGAGTGCCACGTTCAGGTCCCAACCCGTCCAGTCGCCCGTCGCGCCCGAGCCGACGATGTAGCGGTCGCCATCGGCAGGGCTGCCAGGCGGAACGGTCAGGCCCCGGTCGAGGACGGAGAGCTGGACGAGCCCGTCGAGGATCCGCAGCGCCTCGTTGTGGGTGACATGCTTCTGGGCCTGCGCCGCGAGGATGTAGGGCAGCAGGAGATGGGTCGTGGCGTCTGGCGACCGACGCCCGGCCGCGCATGACGAAGCGGATCACTCCCTCGGTCTCCACGGCGTCGAAGCCGAAGTGGCGCGACAGCGTGGTGATCGAGGCGCGCGGGCTTTCCAGCGCCGTGATGGCGTAGCCCTCGACCGCGCCCCAGAGGCCGGTGACGTCGATGCGATCCTCGGGCAGCCCGGCGCGGAGGCGGAGGTGCCGGACGAGCGCGGCAAGTGACACCGCCCCGAGCCGCCCGGTCAGCCAGTGGCCGAGCCTCCAGTTGCCACCGTCCGTCCAGACATCGGTGAGCGCCGGGAAGAACGGGTACGGCCGTGCGTCCCAGGTCCAGGCGGCGCATTCGGGCACATGCACCATGCGGCCGCCGTAGACCGAGGAGACCGGGTTGTTCGCAGCCTCGCCCCACCAGAGATACGTCGCCTCGAGATAGGCGCGCTGGATGGCGTCGTCGCGCCAGCCCCGCGAGAAATGCGGCGTGAAGCTCTCCGATGACTTCGGGTCGAAGAAGACGTTCGGCTGGTTCGTCCCTCGGTCGATGGCGGGACAGCCCAACTCGGTGAACCAGATCGGCTTCGACTGCGGCGCCCAATCGGTCGGCGTCCCGCTCTCCACCCCGCTCGGGCGGTTGTAATGCGCGTTCGACCACCAGGCGCGCAGATCCTTGTAGCGGAACACCCAAGGCTTGCCGGCGGCACCGTCCGTGATGGGGGAGCGGAACTGCGCTGACCGATCGGCCGCGCTGGCATAGAACCAGTCGAAGCCTTCGCCGCCCGCGATGTTCCCCTGCAGGTAGGCTCGGTCGTAGATCGCGGGCCAGCCCTCGGCCGCGTCGAGATGCTCGAACCCGTCGCGCCAGTCCGACAGCGGCATGTAATTGTCGATGCCGATGAAATCGATCTTCGGATCGGCCCAGAGCGGATCGAGGTGGAAGAACACGTCGCCGCTGCCATCGCCCGGCTGGTGCCCGAAATACTCGCTCCAATCGGCGGCATAGCCGATCTTCGTCCCCGACCCGAGGATCGAGCGCGCATCCCCGAGCAGGTCCCGATAGGCCTGCACCGCCGGATAGCTGGACGCGCCCGAGCGGATCGTCGTCAGCCCCGGCATCTCGGTGCCGATCAGGAAGGCGTCGACCCCACCCGCCGCCGCGCAGAGATGGGCGTAGTGCAGCACCATTCGGCGCAGGCCCCAGTCGCCGGGCGTGCCGGTCCAGCTGACGCTCTCGCCCGAGATATTGAAGCTGGCGGGCGTGGCCGCGCCGAAGAGCGCCGCGACCTGACTTGCGGCCGTGGCGGTCTTGTCCACGCTCCCTGCGAACCCCGCTGCAGGCGAACACGTGATCCGCCCCCGCCAGGGGAAGGCGGGCTGGCCCGATGCGGCCGCGTTGTCGGAATACGGGTTCGGAAGCGTGTTGTCCGAGGGCACGTCCATCAAGATGAAGGGATAGAAGGTGACCCGCAGCCCGCGCGCCTTCATCTCCTGGATCGCCTGCACCACCGCGAAGTCGGACGGCGTGCCGCCATAGACGGGACGGTCCTCGTCGTCGCGGCTGACGAGGAAGGCGCCAGCACGGCTCACGCCATTGACCGACCAGGTGGCGGGCGTGGTCGACTTGGCCGACACCTCTACCCCGGGCTGGACCTTGCAGGATCCCGCGCGCAGGTCGTCGCCGAACCACGCCACCACGAGGCTGACGCTCTCGACCGCAGGGGCCATCGCCTGCAGCCGGTCCAGCGCCTCCACCATGTCGGTGGAGTCGGCCAGCGCGTTCAGGTTCTCGGGCACCGTCGCGCCGCCATCGGTCTTGCGGATCGCCTGTGTGGCATAGGTGAACTCGCCCGAGGCTGGGATCGATCGGCTTCCCGTCGGCGTCGCCGATGCCCTCCCAGCCGAGCACCGCCCGCCGCGCCAATGCTTTCGCGAAAGCGACGGCGCGTTCCTCGTCGGAGGCGTCCCCGGGCACGGCCTCCACGGCCGGATCGCGGCGTGTCGCCACCATCAGAGCGGTGGTCAGAGGGCGCAGCTGCACCCGCACGCCGGGACCGAGGTCATACCAGCGCGGCGCATTGGTCAGGTCGAGCGTCAGCATCAGTAGTATCCGTTTTGATCAAGGGGCAATTTCGGCCCATTTCCGGTCGTCCCGGATCAGGGCATTGGCGAGGACGATGAGCTTGCGCATCACCGCCGTGATCGCGACCTTCCAGGGCTTTCCACCCTCGTAGAGAGCGAGGTAGATTTTCCTGAGCGGCGCGTTGTATCGGGTCGCGATGACGGCCGGCATGAACAGTAAGGTGCGCAGCCCGTGACGGCCGCCGAAGATGCGGGCCTTGCCCTTCCAGCTGCCCGACTGCCGGGTAACAGGCGCCAGACCGGCGAGGCTTGCGGCCTCCTTCGGGGTCATCGTGCCGAGCTCAGGCATGTCCACAATCATCACCGTCGCGGCCACCGGACCGATGCCGCGTATGGACATCAGGATCTCGTAGCGCCGGGCCAGTTCGGGGTCGGCCTTGATGAGGCGGACCAGCTCGGCGTCGATCTGGGCGATCTGCCTGTCGATCTGGCGTTCCCGGGCCTTGAGTTGGGCCACAACCATCCTGTTGCGTGCGGTGTCCAGCCGGTTCCGGCACGCGGTGCGATCCTTGATCAGGGCAACGCGCGCGACGTGCAACTCCTTGATCTCATGCATGCTCTTGCTGCGGACCGGCGTCGGCTCGAGCGCCAGCGTCGCTCCCATATGCGCGAGCATCCGGGCATCGACACGGTCGGTCTTGGCGATGTTTCCGGTCGCCTGCGCATAGCGACGCGCGCGCGAGGGATTGACCTTGACCGGCCCGTGTCCCGTCTTCGAGAGCGCCGCCTCGAGGTCGCGATGAAAGCGTCCCGTCGCCTCATAGACGACGCGAACCGGATCGGCCCCGAGCCATTTGCAGAGCGCCTTGAGCCCGTTCGTGTCGTTGGAAAACCGCATGTGTTTGCGGTCGGAAAGACGCCAGACTTCAAGACTGGCTTTGGAAATGTCCACACCGATGGTATCGTTCATTGCTTTTCGTCTCCTGGCCTTGTCATGCGGGGCAACGGGCAGACCGTTCCCCAGGTATCCGTTCAGGACATGCGAAAAGCGGGGGGTGACCAAACTACTGACCGGCCCTGATGAGACCACCTCCATAACGGCCCGGCCCCCGCTGCTTCCCGGCATATTTGGAGTGCCGGGAAGCGGCTCCCGTATCGCACGGGAACCGGGGTCTGGATTAAGACAATTCCTCGATGTCGTTGATCAGGGTGGCGGTGCACATCCGGCCTACCCCGCTGTCGCGCGCGGCCTGCCAGTCGAAGGTCGCCTGCACGCCCTGCGGACCGGAAATCTCGATCCGCGTGCGCGGCAGGTAGACGGCGTGCACGGTGAAGGTGAAGCTCTCGCCCGAGGGCAGGACGTAGGCGAATTCCATCTCGCAGGCCTCGCCGTTGATCGCCTGCGTCACCAGCGTCTGGTCGGCGAAGCGCACCTCGATCCGGCCGGTGAGCGCCGCGATGCTTGGGTCCGCGCCGTCGATGCGCCCGTCCGAGCGAATGGTCTCGATCCGGTCGAGGTTGTTGGCATAGGTGATCTCGGCCGAGACCACGTTGCCGAGGGCCGAGCCATTGCGGGTGATCGCCCCGTTGAAGTGCCCGAAGCGCTTCAGCTCGAGCGCAGCGGGTGTCCCGGCGCTGGTGGTCGTGCCCACCGTCTCGCCCTGCGCCACCAGCCGCGCAGTCGCGGTCAGCAGCCCCGAGCGCTGCATCTGCCAGGTGATCTGGTCGAGCACGCAGCCCGAGTACATCGCATAGCGCGGCACCTCGGGCATGCCGGTCTCGATCGACATGCTGGGCAGCGTCCAGGACCCCGACTGGAACTCGTGGGTGTACGGGGCCTCCGCGCCCGTGGTCGTCAGCGCACCGAACGCGGCCTTCAGCCAGAAGCCGAAGGCCTCGGCGTCGAGCGGCACGACAACATCGCCGTCCGCCGTCACCGCGTCCTTGATCGGCGCTAGCGGATCGCGGCCGTAGCCCAGCAACTCCGAGTTCAGCAGTGGCTGCTCCGCCCCAAGCGAAGTGCTGGCGAAGGGCATGCGGGTGAAGCCGCTGACGGGCGGCGTTCCATAGGTCGTTTCGAACGCAAGCGCCATCTGCGCCCGCGCCCCCTGGGCTCGTGCCATAGTGTTCTCCTTGGGTTTTCGGGGTCAGGCCAGCGGGTCGGCCGTGGTGTAGTGCAGCACCACCGGGATCACGGCGGCCTTCAGACTGGCCGCGCCCTCGACCGGCAGATCGACCGCGCGCGGCGCTTCCGCCTCGACCCAGTCGCAGAGCCCGCCCAGCGTGCGGTCGGCGGTGAGCGCCGCGCCGATACTGGCGGTCAGCGTGTCGAAGGCGGTGTCACGGTCGGCACCCTGCACGACCGCCTCGATCTCGGCGCGGTGCTGGTAGTGGTAGCGTAGCGGCGAGAGCGTGACCTCCGGTTCTCCGGGCTCGCCGTCGCGAAGGATCAGGAGGCCAGCAGCTGGCACGCGCTCGGGCAACACGTCACCCCGCAGCGCGGTTGCGGGCACCACCGAGAGCCGCGCGTGCAGCGCGGCGAGGATGGTTTCGCGTGGGGTGGGCATGAAAACCTACTCTGGTCCTGGCTCATCGCTGACATTCTGGCCAAATTCGTCGTAAGATGCTTGATACTCAAGCAGATAATCACCAACAGGGAGCAATTTGCCCTGCTCATTAGAGTGCACATGGACATTGAAATTGAATGTCGTTCCAGTGTTCGCTCGGATCCTTACCACAGGAGCCCCTGAAGGACTTTCCACCAGCCTCGCAGTAACATCAGGGGAACTCAGGAAATTCGGCTCGAGGCGACCTGTGCCGGTAAAGTTCTTGACTGGCCTCGAAATGGAAATCAGCAGGCGCCCAGCATTTGTCGTGTTATCTGAATTATCTACTTCTTGCTTGACGCTGACTGCTGGCTCTCGCGCCAACGAGTACTCTCTAATTTCCTCCAGAACAGTCTCGTCAGATTTGCCGCTAGTTCGCTCTTGGTGAAGTTTTAGAAATTGATCCGTGTGGTAGATTAGTATCTTATTGCCAGTTTCTTGATACGCCTCCCGCAACAGCTCCAAGCGTGGATTAAGAGTCCGACCACTCTTCTTCTCCCACCAGTCTTCCTTTGTTTCCGAAGTGACCAGTATCATCGGGTGATCAATTTCCTTCCCATGGGAAAGTATCTCCCTCCACATTAGAAAATCGCCCGCAAAGCCTGTTCCATCTTTGCCCTCGTCCATGTAGCCGGGTGGAATTTTCTCGTTTTTCCTCCTCTCGGCTTCTTTGATGAGCTCCTCTAGATTATCCGGTTCTTTTCCGATACCATCTTCCAACGCAACTTCGAGGCGTTGCACAATCTCATCTTCCTGATCATAATCAGGGGCTTTAGTTCGCTCGCTATCGATCCCGTCGCGAAGAGACTGGCACGCCTCTCGGACTTTTCCATCAAGAGAGTCGCTCAATTCCCTTGGTATAACGCGACACGCTCTTATTGCATCGACGGACGCGGAAAGCGCCTTCTCGAGGTCATCGAGGGGTTTTTTTGCCTTGTCGAAATCGTTTCTGGTTTCAGTTATGACCACACGTCGGTTCTTGATGAATTCGCTCGCTGTCTGATTTGAAATCCAAAGTCGTCCCTTGAAGCTCTCGAGAGCGGCGAGAAGTGCTTCGCGTGTAGACTGATTGTACCGGTAGAGGTCAAGAATGACATTCGCGTCCACGGTCAGAATGCCTTCATTCCACGCCGCCTCGTAGTCGCCCTGATCAAAGAAATACCAACAGAACTTGTCGCGCATGATCACCCCCGGATCGTTCATCGAACCTTGGGCGCAACACGCGCTATCTTCAAGAGTTGTTCGCGCTTGCCGCGTTCATGCTCCCATGCGCCCTCGCACCCGCCAAACAGCATGGACTTCAATCCATGCTTGTCCGCGCCCTGTAGTCGGTGCTGTTGCGTGGCTCCTATCGCTGGGCCGGGGCTTAAGGGCCAGTCGAGGCCTACGTGCGTCCGTCCACCCAGTTCGCCACAATCAGTCCTGGCACGCTGTCCAGCGCCCGGTCTACGTCCCGCGCCAGGTCCAGCCGCTTCGGCAGCTTGACCTGCGGCACCAGCAGGAAGATCGGCGCGGTAACCTTGCCGCGCCCGGTCTTCGAGCGCGACACCACCGCCTGACCCTTCGTGTTCAGCCGACCCTCCGCCACCAGCAGGCTGGGGCCCGTGCGGCGGTAGACGAAGCGCAGCCGCAGCCCGCGCCGCCGCTCCCATTCGCCGGGTGTGATCCTGCCGCCCCGCAGGGACTTGCCCGCCGCGGGCAGCGGGATCGCCAGCCAGAACCCGTCCTTCGAGCGGATCAACGGCCCCGTGTCATGCGCGCCCACGATGACCGGCGCCTTTGACCAGACCAGCGCCGCGGCGTCGAGGCTCTCGCCCGACCTCGGGAAGTTCTGGCTCCGGATCGAGTTAGCCAGCCGGGCACCGAGACCCGCGCCGGTGATTTGTAACCGCCACGCCGTCTTCAGCCCGGTCCCGGCCTCGCGCATGGCAGAGGTCACCGCGCGTTCGCCCGCCGCGACCTCGGCCGCCATCATCGCGACGATGTCGGGATCGATGTCGAGCTTCAGTTTCATCGCGGTCATGCCGGGCGCAGGTCGACGGTCCAGACCAGCCGCTCGCGGTCACGGACCGGCTCGCCCTGAATAAGGAAGGCCTCGCCGTCGATTTCGATCCGGTCGCCGGGACGCGGGTTCGCCACCTCGGCCACGCGCAGGTCGATCCGAGTGGTTTCGGACCAGACCTTCCGGTCCAGCTTGTCGTCTCCGCTCGCGGCGCGCGGCATGATCCCGGCGCCGATGATGTTGTTGACCAGCACCGCGACGGCCTTGGCCGCATGCGGGTTGTTGCGCACCAGATCGCGCATCCGGTCGCGCAGCAGCGCCCCGGCGACGCCGATTTCGGTGTCGGCCGAGGATCCCGGCGCACGCCAGCCCTCCGTGCGACGCCCGCGTGCCGCGCCGTCATAGCCCCGCGTCAGGGTCTCGAAGGCCTGACGCGCCATCACGCGGCGCGCGGCCATGCGCGGTGCCACCGTGGCGATGGCGTGATCGAACCAGGTCGCCGACATCACCGGTCCCCGCGGCTGAAGCCCGCGAGCCCGGCCACCGGCAGCGGCCGGGTGGTGCCCCCGATGGCGCGCTCGATGGTCCGGATGCGGGCGAGCAGGTCCTCGGCCGAGCCGTAATCCACCGACTTGCCGTCATAGCTGACGCGCGTCGTGCCGCTGGCATAGGCCCGGCGCAGCGCCGAGAGCTCGGTTTCCGTCCAGTCGGTCATGTTCAGAACCATCCCTCCCGCCGTCCGAGCCAATCGGAGCGGCGCTTGCCCTGCGGGGCCTGTCCCGGCCGGTTGATTTGTCCCGCGGGATCGGTGTCGGTGGGGGCGGCCCCGAGCTGATCCTCGAGGTCGCGCCATCTCTCGTCGGGCCAGCGGTCCGCGCCCGCGATCCAGGCGGCGGCGCGGGCGTAGACCCGGCAATCCAGCGCCTCGTTGCGCTCGCGCAGCTTCTGCCATTCCAGCCGGGCGAAACCACGCTTGGTACGCACCGTCACCAGCTGCTCGGCCACGAACTGCTTCAGCCATTCGTTCTCGACCCAATGCGGCAGATGCACCGAGCCGGGCGGGAAGGCCGCCCCGTCGGCGATATCCTCCTCGGTCGGGCGCGCCAGCCGCAGGAAGCGATAGGTCTCGGCCTTGAAGGTCGACACCGCCACGGTCCAGAGCCGCGCCCCGCGCCGCAGCCGCTTGCCGCCCTCGGTCGCGTCGACGAAGGTCGGGCCCGAGACCGGGCTCGAACGATTGAACCCCTCGACGCCCTTCACCGGCGACACCTGCCCGAAGCCTTGCGCCCGCGACCATGAATAGACCGCCGGAGCCTCGTAGCCCGTGTCGATGGAGAGCCGCGCGATCCGAAGATGCGCGCCACGCTCGTGCGGCCAGCTTCTGTCCAGCAGCGCGGTCAGCTCCGACCACGCATCGTGTCGATCCGGCCCGCCTTCGATCACGACATGGTCGACGAGCCACGACTCAAGACCACGACCCCAGGCCCAGACATCGACCTCAATCCGGTCCTTCTGCACGTCCGCCCCGGCGGTCAGGAACAGCCCGCCCGCAGGCACAATGCCCGGTTTCCAGCGTTTGCGCCGGTCGTAGAGCCGCTGCCAGTCCGGCGCTTCGCCGGTCTCGACCCAGGTCTCGCCAAGGATCGTGTTGCGGAACGCCTTGATCGCCTCGTCCGACCCCTGTGCCGCGTCCCAAGCCCGCACGATCCGCTCCCAGCTTAGCCAGCCGACCGGCGAATAGAGCGCCGAGAGGTGATATCCGACCGTGGTCGGATCGGGGGCGGTGGCGGTGGCCCGCCATTCGCCACCCTCCAGCATCGCCGTCTTGTGGTGTTCCGCGATTGCCGCGTCGCAGCCCTCGCAGTGATACTCGGCCGTTTCCGGGCGGCCCTTCTGCCAGCGCAGGCGGTCGAACTTCAGCCACTGCGCGTGGCAGCAATGCGGGCACGGCACGAAGAACCGGCGCTGGTCGCTGGCCTCGAACTCACGCTCGATGCGCGACAGCCCCCGGATGGTGGGCGTCGAGACCAGCAGCACCTTGCGCCGATGCGCGAAGGTCGCCCGCGCGACCGAGGGCCCGGTTGCGTTCGTCCCGGCCCGCGACGTCGAACTTGCGGGCAATGTGCAGCATCTGGTCCAGTTCCTGTGGAGGTGGCTGGTTTGACAGCGTCGGCGGCGGCCCGATCCAGATCTGCGCCGCCTCGCGTAGGCCAGCGGCGTGGTGGAGCCCCGGTTGGCGCCCGAGCCAGGCAGGGTTCAGCGCCAGCCACCGCGCCACGGCATCCACCAAGGTCATCTGAAAATTGAACGCGGGCTTGTAGAGGGGGTCCAGTCCTCGCCGAGACCCTTCAGCACCGCGCTAATGTTCTGGTGCTTGAACTCGACGGACCCCTCGGACCGGTCGTTCAGCAGCGGCAGCAGCGCCCGGCGATGCTCGGCTTTGCTGTAGCGGCGCGCCGAGATGTCATCGGCCAGCATCGCGAAGTAATCCGCGACGATCAGGTCGTTCTCTTGATCCGTCCAGGGCCCGTTCGACATTGTGCCAGGCTATGGACGCGAAGTCTGTTTGTCATCAGAGACTTCCGGCAGGGTCCTGGCTCACTTCGGACGCTTCCGCCCGACTTGGGGATCGGCCGCCACGGAGCCGTCCTTCTGGCCGCCCTGCGCCTTCGTGTCGGTCTCCTTCACCGGATTATTTCGCGAACGGGACGAACCCATGAACGCGGCAACCCATTGGAAATGCGAGGATGTTTTTCGCCGTCCCGTGGCCGTCGAGGGGCGCTCGAAGAGAGACGCAGGCCGTTCGGAGACCCATTCTGCGTCAGGCACCCAGTCTCCGAAGGGCGGATAGCCCTGCCAACACCCTTTGACACAAAAAGAAAAAAAGCCCCAATCGGGGCCCTTGGACGGATTCAGTATCTGAATGTGGCGGAACGAGAGAGATTCGAACCCACAGTTCTGTAGACGCAAATGACTCCGCGTGGCTATCGGGTTTGAATTCTGTCTCCGGCCCACGCCGTCGAGTTTTTCACCATGATCACCACCCACTGGACTTCGCGCGCGACGCAAGCATTGGTGCGTTGAACGCGGACCGGCGGAGGCCGGGCGCGGCGACCCCGGCCCGGCTCCGGGGCTTCGGGTCGTGGGAGGCCGCGCGATCAGCGCGCGGCCCGGAACCGGAGACCGCCCGATGGCCCGACAACTCAAACTCACCGACCTGCAACTCGTCCTGCTCTCCGCCGCCGCGGCCCGCGCCGACGGCATGGTGCTCCCACCGCCGGAAAGCGTCCGTGCGCGCGGCCGGACGCTCGATCGGACACTCCAGAAACTCCTCAAGCTGGCGCTCGTCGCCCCATGCGAGACGACAGACCCCTCTCAGATCTGGCGACAGGACGAGGCCGGCGGCTCCCTCGGCCTCGCGATCACCGCGGCCGGCCGCGCCGCCCTTGGCCTCGAAGCGACCAGCGGCGAGAGCGAGACGCGGAAGGAGGAGGTTGAGGACGCGCCAGAGCTCCGCGATCCTGATGGCGATCCTGACTCCGAGCCCGGTCCGGCGTTCGCCCAAACTCCCGCCCCCTTCGCTCCGCGCGTGAAGCCGGGCACGAAACAGGCGCGGCTGGTCGACCTGCTGAGCCGCCCCACGGGCGCGACGATCGGGGAGCTCGTTGATGCTTTCGGCTGGCGACCCCATACGACCCGGGCGGCCCTCACCGGCCTCCGGCGGAAGGGATACCAGGTGAACCTCGCGAAGGACGCGGACGGCCGCGCGTCCTACCGCGCGACGCCGCCTGCGGGGGCGCGTGATGACGCCGCGTGAGGCGACGACGTCGGGCGGCGGGCGCACCCGTCGCCCGGGTCCCGATCTGGAGGCCGCGCTCGGCAGGCTCGACGCGATGAGCGACACGGAGTTCGCGATCGAATGGGAGGCGGCGCAGGGCGCGCCGCTTCCTCCCGGCCCGCCCGCGCGGTTGCTCCGGCTCGCGCGCGCCCATGCTCTTCAGGCCGCGGCGCTCGGCGGCCTGAAGCCCGCGCTCGCGCGCCGGCTCGATCGCATGGCGGCCGGCGAGGACGAGACCGAACCCTCGGATCGGCGACGCTGGAAGCGCATCGTGATCAAGCCGGGCGCGACCCTCGTTCGGGACTGGCGCGGGCGACCTTATCGCGTCGAGGTCGAGGCCGACGGAAGCTTCTCCTGGGGCGGCCGGCGGTGGCGCTCGCTCTCGGCGATCGCGCGGGCGATCACCGGCGTGAACCGCAACGGCCCGGCCTTCTTCGGCCTGAGGGAGGACGCCGGCGATGAAGCGGCGTGATCCCGGGCGGAGGAAGGCGATCCGCTGCGCCGTATACACGCGGAAGTCCACGGAGGATGGCCTCGAGCAGGACTTCAACTCTCTCGACGCCCAGCGCGAGGCCTGCGAGGCCTATGTCCTCAGCCAGAGATCCGAGGGCTGGTCGTTATCGCCGGAGCGCTACGACGATGGCGGGATCTCCGGCGGCACGCTGGAGCGGCCCGCGCTGCAGCGGCTTCTGGGCGATGTGGCCGAGGACAAGGTCGACATCATCGTGGTCTACAAGGTCGACCGGTTGACCCGATCTCTCGCCGACTTCGCAAAGCTGGTCGAGGCGCTCGACGCCGCCGGGGCCTCCTTCGTCTCCGTCACCCAGTCCTTCAACACCTCGACCTCGATGGGCCGTCTCACGCTGAACATGTTGCTCTCCTTCGCCCAGTTCGAGCGGGAGGTCACCGCCGAGCGGATCCGCGACAAGATCGCGGCGTCGAAGAAGAAGGGCATGTGGATGGGCGGTCCGGTCCCGCTCGGCTATGATCTGGCCGAGCGGAGCCTCGTCGTGAACCCCGCCGAGGCCGAGACGGTCAGGCGTATCTTCCGGCTCTATCTCGAAGCCGGATCCGTCGTCGCGCTGAAGGCCGATGCGGACCGGGCGGGTCTTCGCTCGAAGCGGCGGATCAGCCGGGCGGGGCGAACGTCCGGCGGCGAGCGCTTCAGCCGCGGCGCCCTCGCCCTGATCCTGCGCAACCCGCTTTACATCGGCGAGATCGCGCACAAGGGCGAGCGTCATCCCGGGCGGCATGACGCGATCCTCGATGCCGATCTCTGGCGCGAGGTTCAGGAGCGGCTCGATGCGGGCGCCGCATCAACCAGGAGCGGCCCGGCGCATGCCGCGCCAAGTCCGCTCGCCGGGCTGATCTTCGATGCGGAGGATCGACCGCTGACGCCGAGCCACGCTTCGAAAGGCCACGCTTCCAAAGGATCCGCGAAGCTTCGCTATCGCTATTACGTCTCGCATCGGCTGATCGCCGGCGCCGCAATGGACCATCCGGGCGCCTGGCGGCTGCCGGCGCAACCGGTGGAGTCGGCCGTGCGCGGAGGGCTGACGGCGCTTCTGAACAAACGCGGGACGCTCGCGGCGATCGCGTCCGCCGCCGCTTCGGCCGCCGAGCAGCGCCTGCTTCGGGAAAGGCTTCAGGGATTGGCCGGACATTTCCGGACCTCAGCCAATGGGGGCCTCCGGCAAGATCTCCTGCGGGTTGACGCCCGCGTCGAGGTCGGCGCTGATGCGATCGCGCTTTCACTCTCGGGCGCTGCGCTGGCGCGCATGCTCGGCGGCGACGCGGACGATCCTGACAAGCGGCTGGCCATCTCGCTCCCCTTCGTCATTCGGAAACGCGGCGTCGAGACGAAGCTCGTTCTCGGCGGCGTTCAGGCGGCGGAGCCCGATCCGGCGCTCATCCGCCTGCTGGCCGACGCCCGATGCTGGATGCGCCGACTCCTGACGGGTGAAACTCCATCCGTACGGGCGCTGGCGCGGGAGGCGAAGCTGGACCATCGGCATGTCGCCCGCGCGCTGCCGCTGGCCTTCCTCGCCCCCGACATCGTCGCCGCGATCATGGGTGGGCGCCAGCCGCCCAACCTCACCATCGCCGCGTTGAAGCGGCTCGATCGCCTCCCCCTCCGCTGGGCGGATCAGCGCGACGCGCTCGGATTCGTCGATCAGATCTGAGTCGCCAGCCGCTTCCCCGAAGAGCTTGGGCCGATCAGATTCCGCCCGCCCCTGCATGACGGAGGTCTCGCCTGTGGAACCATCGACAAAGAGAGCACGCGAAACGGCGGGTGGGGTCTCGCGAATCCCGGAACTGAGCAAAACGTCTCGGAGGGCGCGAAAACGTCTCGAAAAGGCGTCTCTCGGACGGCATGAGCGCCAGGTTATCGCGCTAACCTACGGGAATGTCGGCGGAATTCATTCCGGACCTGGAAACGGCGGAATCCGGCGGACTGGATGGTGGGACGTACTGGATTCGAACCAGTGACCCCAGCGATGTGAACACTGTGCTCTACCAACTGAGCTAACGTCCCGCCGGCGCGGTGATTAGGCGGGGCGCGCCCGGTCGTCAAGCGGTTTCCCGATCAATCGCGCCGCCAGGGCCGGCAATTCCTCGAAAGTCTCGAACACAGCTTCGGGCTTGAGGTCCGCGACCGGCGTCGATGAAAAGCCGCCCGCGAAGAGCGCGCACGGCACCCCGGCCGCCGCCGCCGCGAGCCGGTCCGTCTCGGTGTCGCCCACCATCACGGCGCGGTCCGGCGCGCCGCCGAGGCGCTCTATCGTGGTCAGAACATGCAGCGGATCGGGCTTTCGCACCGGCAGACTGTCCGCGCCGAGCAACACGCCATAGCGCCCACCGCCGCCCAGGCGATCGATCAGCATCCGCGCCAGCCGCTCCGGCTTGTTGGTGCAGACGCCGACCCGCCAGCCATCGGCGATCAGCGCGTCGAGCGCCGCTTCCGCGCCGGGGAAATAGCAGCTTCGCTCGGAAATCCGGGCTTCATACGCGTCGAGAAAGGGCGGATAGGCGGCGAGGATCTGATCGTCTGTCAGCAGCCTCCCCACCTTCGCCGCGGCGTGCCGCATCAGCCCGCGCCCGCCTTTCCCGGCGGCTGGGCGCCCTTCCACCGGGTCGATCTCGGGCAGGTCGAACCGGTGCGCGACCGCGTTCATCGCCGCGATCAGATCGCCGGCGGTGTCGACAAGCGTGCCGTCGAGATCGAAAATCGCGCTTCGGATCATAGGGCCTCCACCACCAGGTTCGCCGCATCATATCGACGCCGCCGCGGAAACGGAATGGCGTGCGGCCCGCCGCGCTGGACAGAGCGCCGTCATGATGCTTTGCGTGGCGACGCAGCATCATGACCGGAGCGAATCCATGGACAATTTCATCGACGATATCGCCGGAAAGCTCGACGAGCTGCGCGAAGAGGGTCTCTTCAAGACCGAGCGCGTGATCCAGACGCCCCAGCGCGGCGCGGTCGGGGTGGACGGCGCGGAGGTGATCAATCTTTGCGCCAACAATTATCTCGGCCTCTCCGATCATCCCGACCTGATCGAGGCGGCGCAGGCCGCGCTCGGACGCTGGGGATACGGGATGTCCTCGGTCCGGTTCATCTGCGGGACGCAAGCGCCGCACAAGGCGCTGGAGGTGCGGCTGGCGGCGTTTCTCGGCTTCGAGGCTACGATCCTGTATTCGAGCTGCTTCGACGCCAATACCGGCCTCTTCGAGACGTTGCTCGGCCCGGCCGACGCGATCATCTCGGATACGCTGAATCACGCGTCGATCATCGACGGGGTGCGGCTGGCGAAGGCGCGCCGCTATCGCTACGCGAATGGCGACATGGCGGATCTGGAGGCGCGCCTGAACGACGCGTCCGACGCGCGCTACCGGCTGATCGTCACCGACGGCGTCTTCTCCATGGACGGGCATATCGCGAAGCTCGCCGAGATCTGCGATCTTGCGGACCGCCACCAGGCGATGGTGATGGTCGACGACAGCCACGCGGTCGGCTTTCTCGGGGCGAACGGGCGCGGCAGCCACGAGCATTGCGGCGTGATGGGCCGGGTCGACATCATGACCGGCACGCTCGGCAAGGCGCTCGGCGGCGCGTCGGGCGGCTATGTCGCGGCGCGAAAGGAGGTCGTGGAGTGGCTGCGCCAGCGCTCCCGCCCCTATCTCTTCTCCAACAGCCTCGCGCCGATGATCGCGGAGACATCGCTGAAGGCGCTCGACCTGATCGAGGGCTCGGGCCGGCTTCGCGACCGGCTCTGGCGGAACACCGCGCGGTTCC
Organism: Paludibacillus litoralis; assembly: GCF_037646705.1. Classification (NCBI taxonomy): domain Bacteria; kingdom Pseudomonadati; phylum Pseudomonadota; class Alphaproteobacteria; order Rhodobacterales; family Paracoccaceae; genus Paludibacillus; species Paludibacillus litoralis. Next base: position 242,477 of record NZ_JBBHER010000003.1, on the reverse strand, counting down.
GCGAGCGCATGGCCGCGCTCGGCTTCGAGATCCTGCCCGGAGAACACCCGATCGCGCCGGTCATGCTGCGCGACCCGAAGCTGGCGCAAGACATGGCGGCGCGTCTGATGGCGCGCGGCGTCTTCGTCACCGCATTCTCATTTCCGGTGGTGCCGCGCGGAGAGGATCGGATCCGCACGCAGATGTCGGCGGCGCATGACGAAGCCACGCTGGAGCGCGCCATCGACGCCTTTGCGGCCGTCGGGCGAGAGATGGGGATCATTCGATGAGAAACGGCATGCGCGCGCTGGTGAAGACGGAACCCGCCCCGGGGCTGACGCTTCAGGAGGAGCCGGTTCCCGAGATCGGGCCGTCCGATGTTCTGATCAAGGTGCGGAAAACCGCGATCTGCGGCACCGACGTCCATATCTGGAACTGGGACGAGTGGTCCGCGAAGACGGTGCCGACGCCGATGGTCACCGGGCATGAATTCTGCGGCGAGATCGTCGCCATCGGCGCGTCGGTCAAGACATGCGCCGTCGGGCAGAGAGTCTCCGGCGAAGGGCACGTGACCTGCGGGCGGTGCCGCAACTGCCGCGCCGGGCGGGCGCATCTTTGCCGCGCCACTCAGGGGGTCGGCGTGAACCGGCCCGGCGCCTTCGCCGACTTTCTCAGCTTGCCGGAAGCGAATGTCGTGCCGATCCCGGACGACATTCCCGACGAGATCGCGGCGATCTTCGATCCGTTCGGCAACGCCGTCCACACCGCGCTCAGCTTCGACATGGTCGGCGAGGACGTGCTCGTCACCGGGGCCGGGCCGATCGGGATCATGGGCGCGATGGTCGCGCGCCGCGCCGGCGCGCGAAAGGTGGTCATCACCGACATAAATGAAGACCGCCTGGCGCTGGCCCGCAAGATGGGCGTGGCCCACGCCATCAACCCCTCCCGGACCACGCTCAAGGAGGTCATGCGCGAAATCGGCATGACCGAGGGCTTCGATGTCGGACTGGAGATGTCAGGCGCGGCGCCGGCGATGCGCGACATGATCGACGCCATGAACAATGGCGGCAAGATCGCGCTTCTCGGCATCGCGCCGGTCGAGTTCGCGGTCGACTGGAACAAGGTCATCTTCAAGATGCTGACGATCAAGGGCATCTACGGAAGGGAGATCTTCGAGACATGGTACAAGATGATCGGCCTCGTACAAGGCGGGCTGGACCTCGCGCCGCTGATCACGCACAGGATGGCGGCGGAGGATTTCCGCGAAGGGTTCGAGCTGATGCGCGCCGGCGCCTGCGGCAAGGTGGTGCTGGACTGGAGCTGACCCCGCTCGGGCGGCGCGCCTGCGGGCGGGGCGATGCGCCGACGCGCGCGGGCCGCCGGCCGCCCACGGCCCGGGCTTTTCCGGGCCGAGAGCTGGGCGATCGCCCCTACACGGCACTTCCCGCGCCCTCGAAAGACGGGTAAGGACCGGCGTATGAACATGCCGCTCGCACCCGCCGCCGCCATCATCCTCGCCGCCGGCGAAGGTTCGCGGATGAAATCCGCGATTCCAAAGCCCCTGCACGCCATTGGCGGGCTCCCGCTTCTCGTTCATGCGATCCGCGCCGCGGAGACGCTGGCGCCGGCGAGGGTGACCGTGGTGACAGGCGCCGGCGGCGACGAGGTGGCGAAGGCCGCGCGCGCCGCCCGTCCCGATATCGAGATCGTCGAACAGGCGGAGCGCCTCGGGACCGGCCATGCCGTGCTTTCGGCGCGCGGCGCGCTCGCGGCGCATGATGGCGACGCGGTCGTGCTCTACGCCGACACCCCCTTCATACGGGAGGACACGCTCAAGGCGATGCGCGCCCGCCGCGCCGCGGGGGCGGATATCGTCGTGCTCGGGTTTCGCGCCGCCAGGCCGGGCGGTTACGGCCGGCTGGTGATAGAGGGCGACACGCTTTTGTCGATCGTAGAGGCGCAAGACGCGACGCCGGCCGAGCTCGAGATCGACCTTTGCAATTCGGGCGTCGTGATGATGGACGCCGGCCGCCTCCTCTCCTTGCTGGGCGAGATCGGCAACGACAACGCAAAGGGCGAATACTACCTCACCGATATCGTCGCCATCGCGCGAGACCGCGGCCTCGCCGCCGCCGTGGTGGAGTGCGACGAGGGCGAGACGCTCGGCGTCAACTCCCGCGGGGATCTCGCCGAAGCCGAAGCCGCATGGCAACGCCGCGCACGCGCCGCGGCCATGGAGGCCGGCGTGACGCTGATCGCGCCGGAGACGGTCTTTTTCAGCCACGACACGCGGCTCGGCCGCGATGTGACGGTGGAGCCCAACGTCGTTTTCGGCCCGGGCGTCACTGTCGCGGATGGGGCCGTGATCCGCGCATTCTGCCATCTCGAGAGCTGCGCCGTCGCTGAAGGCGCGATGATCGGGCCCTTCGCGCGGCTTCGGCCCGGCGCCGACATCGGGGCGAACGCCCGGATCGGCAATTTCGTCGAGGTGAAGAACGCCCGTTTCGACGCCGGCGCGAAGGCCAATCATCTCGCCTATATCGGAGACGCCAGCGTCGGCGCCGGCGCGAATATCGGCGCCGGCGCGATCACCTGCAATTATGACGGCGTCCTGAAACACCGGACCGAGATCGGGGAGCGCGCCTTCATCGGCACCAACGCCTCGCTCGTCGCGCCGGTCAACGTGGGCGCGGGCGCCTATGTGGCCTCCGGCGCCGTGGTGACGGCCGACGTGCCGGCCGACGCGCTCGCCATCGCACGCGCGCCGCAGGTGCTGAAACTCGGATTCGCCGCCCGATTCCGGTCGAAATTGCAGGCGAAGAAAGCGATGAAAAACAAGGAGCGCGGCTGATGTGCGGTATTATCGGCATCGTCGGGAAATCGGAGGTGGCGCCAGCCATCATTGCGGCGCTGCACCGGCTCGAATATCGAGGCTATGACAGCGCCGGCATCGCGACCGTCGCCGATGGGGCTCTCCACCGGCGCCGCGCGGTCGGCAAGCTCGCCGCGCTCACGGCGGAGGTGGACGCGAGGCCGATCTCCGGCCGGATCGGCATCGGCCACACCCGCTGGGCGACGCACGGCGCGCCGACCCTCGCCAACGCGCACCCGCATCAGGCGGACCGCGTCTCCGTCGTTCATAACGGCATCATCGAGAACCACCGCGCGCTCCGCGAAGAACTGACCGCCGCCGGCCGGAATTTCGCGACCGGGACCGACACGGAAACCATCGTCCAGCTTTGCGCGCATCTGATGCAGGGCGGGCTCGGCCCCGAAGAGGCCGCCGTGGCGACGCTGTCCCGTCTCGAAGGCGCGTTCGCGCTCTGCTTTCTCTTCGAGGCCGAAGACGACCTGATCGTCGTCGCGCGCCGCGGCTCTCCGCTGGCCATCGGTTATGGGGATGGAGAGATGTTCGTGGGCTCGGACGCGCTCACGCTCGCGCCGCTGACCAATCGGATCGCCTATCTCGAAGAGGGAGATCGGGCCGCCATCAGCCGCAGCGGCGCGGTCATCCATGACGCCGCCGGCGCGCGGACCGAGCGGCCGATCCGCACCATCTCGGTCGAAAACGTTCTCTCCGACAAGGGCGAGTATCGCCATTTCATGGCCAAGGAGATCCACGAACAGCCGACCGTCGCCGGCTACGCCGTCGCCGCCTATGTCGACGCTGCGCGGCGGCGCGTGACATCGCCCGCGGAGGCGGTGGACTTCGCGGCGCTCGACCGGTTGATCCTCGTCGCCTGCGGCACGGCCTATTACGCCTGCCACGTCGCGAAATACTGGTTCGAGGGGATCGCCCGCATTCCGGTCGAAATCGATATCGCCTCCGAGTTCCGCTACCGGGCGCCGCCGCTCAGCCAGCGAGAGGCGGCGATTTTCGTGAGCCAGTCCGGCGAGACGGCGGATACGTTCGCGGCGCTCACCTATGCGGCCGACAAGGTGAAAACCACACTCTCGGTGGTCAACGCGCCCGAAAGCTCGATCGCGCGCGCCTCCGATATCGTTCTGCCGATTCGGGCCGGCGTCGAGATCGGCGTGGCCTCGACCAAGGCCTTCATCTGCCAGCTCATCACCCTCGGCGCGACCGCGATTCTGGCCGCGCGCCAGCGGGGCGCGATCGACGCCGCGGAAGAGGCCAGACTTTGCGACCTCCTCGCCGAGATCCCGCGCCGGATCGCCGAAGCGCTCGTGCTGGAGGACGAAATCGCGGCGGTCGCCCATGATATCGCGAGCGCGCGCGACGTGCTCTATCTGGGGCGCGGCTCGATGTATCCGCTCGCGCTCGAAGGCGCGCTGAAACTGAAGGAGTTGAGCTACATCCACGCCGAAGGCTACGCCTCGGGCGAGATGAAGCACGGCCCGATCGCTCTGATCGACGATTCGGTGCCCGTGGTGGTCATGGCGCCGACCGACGCCGTCTTTGAAAAGACCGTGTCCAACATGCACGAGGTGATGGCGCGCGGCGGCAGGATCGCTCTGATCACCGACGCGAGCGGGGCCGCTTTGGCCGGCGCGGACGCATGGCGCCAGGTGGTGCTGCCCCAGATCGACCCCTTCATCGCTCCGATCGTCTACGCGGTTCCGGCGCAGCTTCTCGCCTATCACGCCGCGCTCGCGAGAGGGACGGATGTGGATCAGCCGCGAAACCTCGCCAAATCGGTAACTGTGGAGTAATGTCCTCCCGAGCATATAGGCGGGAACCGGCGCAACGTCGCCGGAAGAGGGTGATGGCATGAGCATTTTTCGGCGCGGCTCCGCTGCGATTCTCGCAGGTCTGTTCGCGATTCTGGCGCTGGCGGCCTGCTCATCGGTGAAAAAAACCGCGAGCGGCCCGACCCCCTACGACAAGACCGTGGTGGATGATTGTTACACGGTCGACCTTTTCACCGTCGCCAAGGTCGAAAAGCCCGCCGCGGACGTCCCGAGCGAATGGGCCGGCTATTCCGGCAAATGGGGCAGCGCCGCGTGGGACGGAAAATGGTGCCATGACCTTTACGTCCTGAAGATCGCCGCCAGCGGCGAGGTCGAGGTGATGGATCTTCACGCCCCGTACGAACCCTGGGCGAAGCCGGCCACCGCCTTCCGCCGCAAGGGCTGGATCTCCAAGGATGGGCGCCTCCGTGTTTCACATGGCCGCGTCGTCTCCGAGTACTGGCTTGAAAACGGCCGGCTCTATGGCGTCCGCAAGGAAGGAAATGGCGAATTGCGCATCGCCATGCAGCCGCGGGTGAATTCGCGGCTTTGATCGGCGCCTGACTCGCCTGGCCGGTGGTGGGCGGTCCTGCCGCAACCCGAAACGGTTGCAGCGGCTCCTCGTTTCCATCATCCTGATCCGCCTGAGAACAACGCGGAGCCCGCATTTGCGAAAATTCATGATCGTGATCGACGACACGCCGGAGTGCACGAATGCGCTCCGCTTCGCGGCGCGCCGCGCCGCCAAGACCGGCGGCGGCGTCGTGATGCTCTATGTGATTCGTCCCGAGGAGTTTCAGCACTGGATCGGCGTGGCGGAAGTGATGCGCGCCGAAGCCCGCGAAGTGGCGGAGGAGCGGCTGACCAATCTCGCCGAAGAGGTGAAGGCCCTCTCGGGCGTCTTGCCGGAATTCGTCATCCGGGAAGGCGACCCGCGCGACGAGGTCATCACCTATATCAAGGAGGATCCGGAGATCGGCGTGCTCGTTCTCGGCGCCAGCGTCAGCGGCGACGGACCCGGGCCCCTGGTCTCCGCCCTCGCCGGGCGCATGGCGGGCGCTCTGCCGGTGCCTGTCACCGTGGTTCCCGGCTCCATGTCCCTGGAGCGGATCGACGCGGTCTGCTGACGCCACTTTAGACTCATTCTTGATTTTGGCCGGGCGAGGGTCCACATCTGCCTCTCCAGCTCAGGAGAGGCACGATGTTCATCCAGACCGAATCGACCCCGAATCCGGCGACTTTGAAGTTCCTGCCGGGGCAGACGGTTCTCGCCGCGGGTTCCGCCGATTTCCCCACCGAAGCGAGCGCCGGCGTCTCGCCCCTGGCGAAGCGGCTTTTCGCGATCGGCGGCGTCGAGGGCGTCTTCCTCGGCCCGGATTTCATCACCGTCACCAAGGATGATCAGGACTGGGCGCACCTGAAGCCCGCCATCCTCGGCGCCATCATGGAGCATTTCACCTCCGGCCAGCCGGTCATGGAGACCGATGCGCGCGCCGACCACGCCGCGCATGACGGGGCCGACGACGCCGTCGTCGGCCAGATCAAGGAATTGCTCGACACGCGCGTGCGCCCCGCGGTGGCGCAGGATGGCGGCGACATCACGTTTCACGGCTTTGATTCAGCCGGCGTCGTCTATCTTCACATGCGCGGCTCCTGCGCCGGATGCCCATCCTCGACGATGACGCTGAAGATGGGGATCGAAAATCTTCTCAAACACTACATCCCCGAAGTGACCTCCGTTCAGGCGATCGAGGCCTGATCCGCGCCTTGCCGCTCACACTCGTCATCGACACGGCGGCCGGGCGCTGCGCGGCCGCGCTCTTCGATGGGGAGCGGGCGCTGGGCGTCCATGATGAGCCGTTGGCGAAGGGGCACGCGGAGCGGCTCTTCCCGATGATCGGCGAATGTCTCGCCTCCGCCGGGCGCGGCTACGCGGAGATCGGCCTCATCGCAGTCTGCACCGGCCCCGGCAATTTCACCGGCGCGCGGATCGGCGTCGCGGCGGCGCGCGGGCTCGCGCTCTCCACCGGCGCGGCGGCGGTCGGCGTCGACCGCTTCGAGGCGCTGGCGGACGGGCGCGACGGCGTCGTCTGCGTCGCGCTTTCCGGGCGCGGCGGCGCGCTCCATCTCGCGCGGTTCGAAGACGGCGCCCCCACGCGGGAGGCGGAGACCCTGCAGCCGGAGGCGGGCGCCGCCTTTGCGGAAGGCGCGCTCGTGATCGGCGGCGGCGCGGCGGCGCTCGGCGCCGCCCTCGGAGCGATCCGGATCGGCGACATGACCGACGACGCGCCGCTCGTTGCCTTCGCGCGGGTCGCCGCCCGAAAGGCGTTGAGCGGCGCGCCCCGCCCGGCGCCGCGCTATCTCCGCCCCGCCAACGCGGCGCCCGCACGCGGCGCGGCGCCTCAAATTCTTCCGTGAACGCCCCCGTCGGCGTCCGCCGCGTTTTTCAACCGGCGGCGGACCGGCTCGCCCGCCTCGCCCGGCTTCACGCAGCCGCCTTCGCCCCCCATGGAAGAGGCTGGACCGCGGCGGAAATCGCGAGCCTCGCCGAGAACGGACCATTGATCGCGGCCGATGACGACAGCGGCTTCGCGCTCCTCTCCCTGGCGGCGGACGAGGCCGAGTTGCTCGCCATCGCCGTCGCGCCCTCTCGCCAGCGCGCCGGTCTCGGCGCCGCCCTGCTCGATTCAGCGCTTCTCGAGGCCGCGACATGCGGCGCGGCGATCATGCATCTGGAGGTCGCCGCCGACAACGCGGGCGCCATGGCGCTCTATCTCGGCCGGGGCTTCACGAAGAGCGGCGACCGGCCGCGCTATTACGCGCGCGCCGGAGGGCGGCGCATCGACGCTCTCCTGTTGGCACGGGCGCTCTGAGACGGGCGCTCACCGCCCCTCGATCCGCCAGGCGCCGACCATCAGCCCCGCGGCCAGGACGAGCATCAGCCAGCCGGGAGCGAGCGGGGTCAGCCGGACATCCTCCACCGCGTAGGCGCCGCGCCGGGCCAGACCGACCCAGCCGCGGCCCGCGGCGGCCCGGCCCTCGCGCACCCGGCGAATGGCCGGCGCGCCGTCCTCCAGCCAGACCATTCCGCCCCGCGTTTTCATCGCCAGCGGCGCCAGGAGATCGGTCATCGCCACCGCCCGTTCGAATTCGATCGGTGAAGGCGGCCCGACCGCGGCGAGCGCGCTGAGGACGCCGTCGCTGAGACGATGAAGCCCCTGCTCCTCCGCCGCGAACACGGCCCGCCATCGGCCCGGCCCGGCGGCGGCGAAGCGCGCCTCCGTCCGGGCGCCGGAAGGCGCGACGATCTCCAGCCTCTCCGGCGGCGCCTCGGCGACGGAGCGGCGCGTCACCGTCAGGCGCGCGCCCTCGGCCGCGACCGACAGCGCCTCCTCCTCCAGCTCCGGCTCCTTCATCAGCCAGTGAGCCAGCCGGCGCAGAAGCTCCGCCTGCGGGCCACCGCCTTCGTAACCGCGCGACCAGAGCCATGCGTGATCGGAGGCGAGGACCGCGACCCGCCCTTCGCCGACATGATCGAGCACGAGAAGCGGCTTCTCGCCCACCCCGGTCATCAGCACTTCGCCCGAGCGCCGCTCCACCTCGACCTGACGCAGCCAGCGGCCCCAGCGCGGCTCCCCTCCTCCCGCCCCGCCGTCGAACTGATCGAGGTCCGCGGTGACGGGATGGCGCGCGCCGGTCTCGCTGATCCGCGGCGTGTAAGGCGCCTCGATCACGGCCGATGTCGGCGTGACCGGCAGGATATCGGCCAATGGCGTCCGATAGAGGCTTTCGACCCCCGCGAACCATGGCCCGGCCGCGATCAGCACCGCGCCGCCGTCGCGCACATAACGCGCGATGTTGGCGATATAGGCCGAAGGCAGAACCCCGCGCCGCCGGTATCGGTCGAAAATGATCAGATCGAACTCGTCGACCTTCTCCAGGAACAGCTCCCGCGTCGGAAACGCGATGAGAGAGAGTTCGAAAACCGGGGTGCCGTCCTGCTTGGTGGGGGGGCGGAGGATGGTGAAATGCACCAGATCGACCGAAGGGTCCGCTTTCAACAGGTTTCGCCATGTCCGCTCGCCGGCGTGAGGCTCCCCGGACACGAGCAGAACGCGGAGCCGATCCCGCACGCCGTTCACCGTGAACGCCGCGCGATTGTTTCGCAGCGTGATCTCGCCCTCCGTCGGCGCCAGCGCCAGTTCGACCACATTGGCGCCGCCATGGCCGATCTCGACCTCCAGGGTCGCCTCCCTCCCCGGCCGGACCTCCGCCGCGCCGACCGTCTCGCCATCGACGGCGATGGAGACCCGCGCCGGGCCAAGCCCTTTCAGCAGCGCCGGCGGGCCGCTCTCCTCGACCGAGAACCGGAACGCCGCCCGCTCGCCGACGACGCCGAACGCGGGCGCGGCCGCAACCGTCAACCGCCGGTCGAATTCATGCCGGGCGCCGGTGATCAGGCCATGAATCGGCGCCGGAAAGTCAGGCGTCGCCTCGACGTCGTGAATCTCGCCGTCGGTGATCAGGATCGCGCCGGCGATGCGGTCCGCGGGAACCTCGGCCGCCGCGGCGTTGAGCGCGGTCAGAAGCCGCGTTCCCGGATCTCCGACCGGGCCGCCCTCGTTCCGGACCCGTATGGTGCGGCTCTCGATCGGGGCCTCCGGGTCGCCGGCGGCCAGCGCTTCGAGCGACGCCCGCACATCGGCCTCGGCCGCCTGCGCCTCCGCCCGCCGGTCGCCGATGGTCTGGCTCTCGGTCTCGTCCACCACGACGAATGCGATGTCCGAGAGCGCGCGACGCGTCTCCCGCACCAACGCCGGATTCGCGAGCGCGAGCAAAAGCACGGCGAACCCGAGCGCGCGCAGCCCCCAGGCCGGCGAGCGCAGCCAGCCGGCGAAGGCGCAAAGCGCAAGCGCCGCCGCAGCCGCCGCCGCGATGAGCGGCGCCGGCGCCAGCGGATCGAAAACCAGAGCCGCGTTCAATTTCCCAGCCTTTCAAGCAGCGCGGGCACATGAACCTGATCCGATTTGTAGTTCCCGGTCAGCGCGTACATCACCAGATTGACCCCGAAGCGAAACGCCGTCTCACGCTGGCGAAACCCGTCGCCAGATCCGACGGGGGCGAGAAAATCGCCATCCTCGCCGATGGCCCAGGCCGCCGCCCAGTCCGCCGAGCCGATCACGAGCGGCGAGACGCCGTCGTTCGGATCGGAGATCAGCCGCCCGGGCGCCTCCCCTCCCGGCGCGTCGCGCGGCGCCTCCAGCCAGACGGCGCCCCCGGCCCAGCGGCCGGGAAAGCGGTCCAGGAGATAGAATGTCCGGGTGAGGACGTGATCCTCCGAGACCGGCGCCAGAGGCGGCAGATCGAGCGCGCCGACCAGCCGCCGGAGCGCCGCCGAATTCGGCCCGGCGGCGGAGCCCGCGCGCGCCAGATGCGCGTCCCGCGTGTCGAAGACGATCATCCCGCCATGGCGCATATATGCGTTGAGCCGTTTCGCGGCCTCGTCGGACGGGGTCGCCTGCGCCTCCCCGATCGGCCAGTAGAGGAGGGGAAAGAAGACCAGCTCGTCCCGCTCCAGATCGACGCCCATCGGCTCCGCCGGCTCCACCGCGGTTCGCGCCGCGAGAACCCGGCTCAAGCCGCGGAGGCCCGCCTCGGACATCCGATCGAGCCGCGCGTCGCCGGTCACAACCCAGGCGAGCACGGTCTGGTTCGCCGCCGCCAGCGCGCGCGCGGCGCCGCGCTCGTCCGCGTCGCCCGGCGTCGGCGCCGCGAAGACCGCCAGAACCGCCGCCGCCGCCAGAGCGCGGGTGAGCCGGGGCCGCCGCCCTGAAAGCCAGAGCGCGGCGAGAAGATCCAGCGCGAAAAGAAGGATCGCGGCCCCGAGCAGCCAGCGCGCCAGAGGGCGCTCCCCCCGCTCGCCGAGGATCTCAAGCGCGGCCGAGCCGGGCGCCGGCGGCGCGAGCGTCGGCGGCGTCGGTTCAGGGAAGAGATTGTAGGCGACCCGCGCCGTCTCGCCCGCGTAGATCCCCGGCGGCGCGTCCGGCCCGGCGGGCGCGCCGAGGCGGCCGGCGGGAACCGGCGCGAGGTCGCCCGCGGAGGCCGCGACATGGCCGAAGCCATCCAGAGCGGCCACCTGGCGCATCGGCGTATCGGCCGGCGGCGCTTCGCCCGCCCCGCCCCCGCCGGAAAGCGCGATCAGCCGGCGCAGCATATCCACGAACAGGCCCGAAAGCGGCAGCGACGACCATTCGGCGTTCGCCGTCACATGGAACAGAACGACCCGCCCGGCCCCAAAGGGCGCGGCCGTGACAAGCGGCGTGCCGTCCTCCAGCGTCGCCCATGTCTTCGCGGCCAGGTCCGGGCCCAGCCGGGCGAGGATCTGGCGCGAGACCGTCACCTCCTTCGGCGCGACGAGCCCATGAAACGGGCTTTCCCGGGTGAAATCCCTCACCTTTTGCGGCGCGCTCCAGGCCATTGTTCCGCCAATGGCCCGCCCGCCGTTGCGAAGCCTCACCGGCAAGAGCGGATCGTCGGGCGCCATGGCGTCAGCGGCCGGATCCGTCCCGCGCGCGAGACGGGGCCCCGCGAAGCGCACCAGAAGCCCACCGGCCTCGACCCAGGGCTCGAGCGCGGCGCGCTCCGCCGGCGCGAGGCGCCCGATATCCGCGAGGAAGATCGCATCGGGGTTGCCCTCGATCAGCGTCCCGACATCCCCCTCGATCAGGCTCGCGTTCGTCTCCAGCGCCGTGCGAAGATAATGAAGCGATGAGACGAGCCTCAATCCGTCATCGTCCGCGTCTCCGGTGGCGAGGCCGACCCGGCGGCGCCGGACGCTCTCATCCGTGAGCGCGACCGCGCCGGCGCTCTCCTCGCCGATCAGCGCGACGCGGGTGATCTGGTTCCGAAGTTCAAGCGGCAAGTCGATCTCGACATCATGCGCCGCCTCCCCCTCATCGAACGCAGCCTCGAGCGAGGCGAGACGGCGCTCGCCCGGCTCCGCGCCGGGCGCCCGGCCGAAAACGCCGACCCGAACCGCCCCGCCGGCGTCGGTCGCCGCGCGGAGCGCGGTGACGATCAGCCGGCCATCCACCAGCCGCGGCGCCGAGAGCGCCAGCGCCGGCGCGGCGGCATGAACGATCCGCAGCGCGCCGAGGCTGGCGAGCGCCTGCTCGAACGCGCCCGCATCGCCATGGTCCAACCCGTCGGTGATATGAATGGCCTCCACCCCGGCCGGGGGCGTCAGCCCGGCGAAGGCCTCGGCGTATGCGGCCCTGAGCGGCGCCCAGGGCGCCGGAGACAGTTCCTCGAGAACGCCGCGCCATTCCCCGGCCGGGCGCAGGTTCAGCCGGAAATCGGGCGGAACCGGCGCCGAGAGGACATGGAGGGAGACCGGCCGTTCCGCCCGCTCCGCCCTGGTCAGCGCCGCGAGCGCCGCTTCGCGCCGCGCCTCCCAGTCCGGGGCGCTGGCCCAGCCCCCGTCAAGCGCGAGGATCACCGGCCCGGCGCCGGCCAGCCGCTCCCGCGGGTTCAGCACCGGGTCCGCGAAGGCGAGGATCACGGCCGCCGCGATGACCATCCGGAGCAGAAGAAGCCACCAGGGCGTCCGGTCCGGCGTCTTTTCCGGGTCCTCGAGCCCGAGCAGCAACCGCACGCCGGGAAAGGCCAGCCGGGCGGGCGACGGCGGCGTGGCGCGAAGAAGCAGCCAGAGCGCCGGCAGCGCGGCGAGCGCCGCGAGCAGCCACGGGTTCAGGAAAGCCAGCGCGCCGAGAGTGATCATGAGCGCCGCCCCGCCGCGAGGGTCGCGTGGAGCCAGAGCAGGGCCTTTCGCGGGCTCTCATCGGTCCGGTGGATCAGGCCTCGCCAGCCGCATCTGCGCGCCGTCAACTCCAGATCGCGGCGGCGCGCCGCCAGACGCTCCTTGTAGGCCGCCTGCAGGCCGCGCGCGCGATCGGTCTCGAACCTCACGCCGCGGCCCATCGATTCGAAGACGAGCCTGCCGTCGAAGGGGAATGTCTCCTCCGCCCGGTCGACGATCTGGACATAGGCGCCGGAGACGCCCGCATCCGCCGCGCGCGAGAGCCCCGAGAAGATCGCTTCGCGCGGGCCCATGAAATCCGAAAGAAACACCGCCCGGCCGCCGCGCGCCAGATCGGACCGGGGCGGCGCGCCGAAATCCGGCCGATCCTCGCGCGTTCGCGTCAGGACCGCGCCCATCCGCACGAGCTGCGCCTCTCCGCTTGCGGGGCGGGCGGCGTCGCCGCCAAGAAGGCTCACCCGTTCGCCGCCGCGGATCAGAAGGACGCCGAGCGCCATCGTCAGAAGCGCCGCGCGCTCCGCTTTCGTGCGGACGGCCCGGCTCGAACGAAAATCCATGGCCAGCGCGTCATCGCTCCAGATCGAGACGGTCTGCGCCGCCTCCCACTCCATCTCGCGGACGAACATCTGCTCCGAACGGGCGGAGCGCCGCCAATCGACGGCCTGATGCGGATCTCCGGGCTCCGCCGCACGAAATTGCCAGAAGGCCTCTCCCGGCCCGGCCCGGCGGCGGCCATGGACCCCCGGCGCGACCGACGCCGCGAGCCGCTCCGCCTCGACCAGGAGAGCCGGAAGCGCGCCCGAGGTCCGTTCCGCGTCGCGCCGGAGCCAGCCGCCGCCGATCCGCTCCACCGGCGGCCGCGCGGGTCCGGGCGCGAGAGCCATCAGGCCGCCGCTTCCGCGCCCGCGCCCAGCGCGCGCGCGGCCAGCGCGTCGACCACCCGCTCGAGGCTTTCGCCTTCGGCGCGCGCGGCGAAGGTCAGCGCCATCCGGTGGATCAGCGCCGGCCGCGCGAGCGCGAGCACATCGTCGATATCGGGGGCGAGCCGGCCATCCATCAACGCCCGCGCCCGCGTCGCCAGCATCAGCGCCTGCGCGGCGCGCGGCCCCGGGCCCCAGTTCACCGATCGATCGATGAAATCATAGGTCTCCGGCCCGCCAGGCCTGGCCGATCTGACCAATCTGAGGATCGCGTCCATGACGCTTTCTCCGACAGGCATGCGCCGGACCAGCCGCTGCGCGGCGATGAGCTCGGGGCCGGTGAACACCGGGCGCGCCTCGCGCTCCTCGGCCATCGTCGTCGCGATCAGGATTTCGCGCTCGGCGGCGAGCGTCGGGAACGCCACGTCGATCTGCAGGAGAAACCGGTCGAGCTGCGCTTCAGGCAGCGGATAGGTCCCTTCCTGCTCGATCGGGTTCTGCGTCGCCAACACATGGAAAGGCGGCGCGAGATCCCGGCGCCGCCCGGCGATGGTGACGAATTTCTCCTGCATCGCCTGCAGAAGCGCCGATTGCGTCCGGGGCGAGGCCCGGTTGATCTCGTCCGCCATCAGGAGCTGGCAGAATATCGGCCCTTCGATGAAGCGGAAACTCCGCGCGCCGCTCTCCGCCTGCTCGAGCACCTCCGCGCCCAGAATATCCGCCGGCATCAGATCCGGGGTGAACTGGATCCGCTTCGAATCCAGCCCCATCACCACGCCCAGCGTCTCGACCAGCCGCGTCTTGGCGAGACCCGGAGCGCCGACCAGAAGCGCGTGCCCGCCCGAGAGCAGCGCGTTCAGCGCCAGATCGACGACGTCGGCCTGGCCGATCACCCGCCCGGCGATCTCCGCCTGCGCCAGGCGGAGCTTGTCGCCAATGGTCTCGATTTCGCCGAGTATGTCGGTCTCCGCGCTCATTCGCGCCCTCCCTGATCGGATACGCCCGGACTGGCGCAGGCGGCCCATCCTGTGCAGCCTTCCCCATGACCCTATATGGTGTAGAAGGAAAATCGAGTCACCTGGATGTAAAAATGACGGTAGACGCCACGACGCCAGCCCCTGACGATCTCGCCAAGACCCTCGCGGCGGCGGCGAAAGGCGGCAAGAAGGGGCCGCCGCCGGTTCATCTCTGGAACCCGCCTTTCTGCGGCGATCTCGACATCAGGATCGCGCGGAACGGCCAGTGGTTCTATCTCGGCTCGCCGATCGGGCGGCTCCCTCTGGTGAAACTGTTCGCCTCCGTCCTGAGAAAGGACGGGGAGAAGTATTTTCTCGTCACCCCGGTCGAGAAGATCGGCATCACTGTGGAGGACGCGCCCTTCGTCGCCGTCGACTTCACCGTCTCCGGCGACGGGCGCGACCAGGATCTGACCTTCATCACCAATCTGGACGACGAGGCGCTGGCCGGCCCCGACCATCCAATCCGCGTCGAGCGGGATCCTCAGACCGGCGAGCCTTCGCCCTATGTCCACATCCGCGCCGACCTGGAGGCGCTGATCGACCGGAAGAGCTACTATCGGCTCGTCGAGGCGGGATCGGTCGAGGAGGTGAACGGCGAGCGGCTCTTCGGCGTGCGTTCGGCCGGGGTCTTCTTCCCGTTCTGCCCGGCGGCGGAGCTGGGGCTTTGACCGTCCTGGACCCCTCGTCGCCGCCCGGCGGTCCCGAGCGGCGTGAGCGCGTGAAAACGCAGGATCCAGCGCCCGCGTCGCCGCGGCGCGAGCCGGCGGGACCGGCGCGCCTGCGCCCTCCGCTCGACCGCGGCCGCATCGAGCGGGCCGTGCGTCTATCGGGCGCGCGAAGATCCGATTTCGACCTGAATCCCGAGATCGTGACCGACCCCGCCTTTGGGCGCGCGCTTCGCCCGGCGGCGGTCCTTTGCGGCCTGATCGAACGGCGGGGCGGCTACTCGGTGATCCTGACGAAACGTCTGGAGACGATGCGCCACCACCCCGGCCAGATCGCCTTCCCCGGCGGCAAGATCGACCCCGACGACGCGGACGCGGTCGCCGCCGCGCTCCGCGAATCCAAGGAGGAGATCGGCCTGTCGCCGAGCGCCGTCGACGTGATCGGCTCGATCGACCCCTATGTCACCGGCACCGGATTCCAGATTCAACCGGTCGTGGCGATGGTGGACCCCGGCTTCCTGCCTCATCTGGAGCCGCGCGAGGTGGAGGAGGCGTTCGAGACGCCGCTCGATTTCCTCATGGACCCCGCCAATCTCCAGCTGCACTCCGGCGTCTGGGGCGGGAGAACGCGGCGCTATTACGCCATTCCCTGGCGCGAGCGGTATATCTGGGGCGCGACGGCCGGCGTGTTGAAGAGCCTCGCCGACCGGATCGCCGCGCTCGAGGGGCCGGAATCCGGAGAATGACCCGGATCTCGCCGGCCTGGCTTCGCGCTCCGGAGACCATGCGCGTGATGGCGGCGCTCGCGCCCGCGCGCCCGCTCTTCGTCGGCGGCTGCGTCCGCGACGCGCTTCTCGGCCGAGAGGCCGGCGATCTCGACATCGTGGCGGCGGCGCCGCCCGAAGAGAGCCTCCGCCTCGCCGCAGCGGCCGGGTTTGCGACGCATCCGACCGGGATCGCGCATGGCGTCGTCACCGTCGTCGCGGACGGCCGCGCGTTCGAGGTCGCCTCGATGCGGCGCGACATGGCGACGGACGGGCGGCGCGCGGTCGTCGCCTACACGACCGACATCGGGGAGGACGCCGCCCGCCGGGACTTCACCATGAACGCGCTCTACGCCGACGCCGACGGCCGCGTCCTCGACCCGCTGGCGGCTGGGCTCGACGACCTCCGCGCCGGACGGATCCTCTTCGTCGGCGCCCCGGCCCGGCGGATCGAGGAGGACAATCTTCGCATCCTCCGCTTCTTCCGGTTCCACGCCACGCTCGGAATCACGACATTCGATCCGGCCGGGCGCGCGGCCTGCGTCCAGGGCGGCGCCGGGCTCAGGCGGATCTCGAAGGAGCGTATCGGCGCCGAGATGATGAAGCTGCTCGGGGCGCCCGACCCTCTGCCGGCGCTGATCGCGATGGAGAACGTCCTGACGATCTGCCTTCCGGGCGCGGCGCCGCCGGCCGGCCTCATCGCCGCCGAGAAGCGGGCCGGAGAGCCGCCCGACGCGCTTCGCCGGCTCGCCGCGCTTGGCGCCGAAGAGCCGCGCCGGGCGCTCCGGCTCTCTCGCGTCGAGAGCGCGCGGCTTCGGAATATCGCGGCTGCGCTTCGCGCCGACGAGCCCGCCGCCGCGCTCGGCTACCGTTTCGGGATCGAGGCGGCGCGGGACGCCATCCTGATCCGCGCCGCAAGGGGAACGCCTCCGCCCCCCCGCTGGCGCGAGGAGATCGCCCGCGGCGCGGCCAAGGTCCCGCCGGTCTCCGCGTCGGACCTGATCGCGGCCGGCGCCTCCCCCGGCCCCGCGCTCGGCGCCAGGCTGAAGGCGCTGGAGGAGCGCTGGATCGCGTCGGACTTCCGGGCGACGAAGGCCGCGCTTCTCGCCTCGCTCTAGGACTCGAACTCGACGAGAAGATCCTTCGCCTCGACCTGGCTGCCGACCGGGGCCGCGATGGTCTTCACCACGCCGCCCGTCTCCGCGTGGATCGCGGTCTCCATCTTCATCGCCTCGATCGCCATCAGCACCGCGCCCGGCGCCACTTCCTGCCCCTCCCGCACCGCGACGGAGGCGATGACGCCCGGCATCGGCGCCGCGACATGGGCCGGGTTCCCCGGCTCCGCCTTCGGGCGCTTCACGGCGCTGGCGGCGGCGTTGCGATCCGGCACCCGGATCACGCGCGACTGGCCGTTCAACTCGAAAAACACCTTCACATCGCCATCGGCGTTGGTCTCGGAAAGGGTCAGGAGCCGTAGAACCATCGTCTTGCCGGGCTCCAGCTCGATCGCGATCTCTTCACCTTCCTCCATCCCGTAGAAATAGGTGAGCGTCGGCAGCACGCGAACCGGCCCGTAATCCCGGTGCCGCCCCATGTAATCGAGATAGACCTTGGGATACATCAGGTAGCCGCAGAGGTCCTCGTCATCCACCGCGAACCCGCCCAACTCAGCGGAGACTTTTGCGCGCACCGCCTCGATATCGACCGGCTCCAGCCCTTCGCCAGGCCGCCGCGTCAGCGGCGCTTCGCCTTTCAGGACCTTTTTCTGCAGGGCGGCGGGAAACCCGCCCGGCGGCTGACCAAGGCCGCCGCGGAAGAAGTTGATGACGCTTTCAGGGAAGGAGACATCGCCCGGCCCTTCGATGTCGCTCCGGGTCTGCCCCGCCGCCACCATCGCCAGCGCCATGTCCCCCACCACCTTGGAGGAGGGGGTGACCTTGGGGATGTCGCCAAACATCCGGTTCACCTCGGCGTAGGTTTCCGCGACCTCGCCCCAGCGATCCTCGAGCCCGAGGCTCCGGGCCTGGGTTTTCAGATTGGTGAACTGCCCGCCCGGCATCTCATGGAGATACACCTCCGAGGCGCCGGAGATGGTGCCGCTCTCGAACGCGGTGTAGAGCCCGCGCACGCCCTCCCAATATCGGGAAATCTCGCGGATCGCGGCGCCGTCGAGACCCGTGTCCCGCTCCGAGCCGCGCAGATCCTCGACGATGGAGCCGAGGCAGGGCTGGGACGTGCCCGATGAAAACGCGTCCATCGCCGCATCGACCGCGTCGACGCCCGCATCCGCCGCCGCGAGGATCGACGCCGCGGCGATGGCCGAGGTGTCGTGGGTGTGAAAATGGATCGGGAGGCCCACCTCCTCCTTCAGCGCCTTCACCAGCACGCCGGCCGCGCGAGGCTTCAAAAGCCCGGCCATGTCCTTCAGCCCGAGGATATGCGCGCCCGCCGCCTTCAGCTCGCGCCCCATCGAGACATAGTATTTCAGATCGTATTTCGCCCGATCCGGATCGAGGATATCGCCCGTGTAGCAGATCGCCCCCTCGCAGATCTTGCCGCTTTCGAGCACCGCGTCCATGGCGACGCGCATGTTCTCGACCCAGTTCAGACTGTCGAAGACCCGGAAGAGATCGACCCCGGATTCCGCCGCCCGCTCGACGAATTTCACCACGACGTTGTCCGGGTAATTCGTGTAGCCGACGCCGTTCGCCGAGCGCAGCAACATCTGCATCAGCAGGTTCGGCATCGCCGCGCGAAGATCGCGGAGCCGCTGCCATGGGCATTCCTGGAGGAAGCGGTAGGCGACGTCGAAGGTCGCGCCGCCCCAGCACTCCATCGAAAAGAGGCCCGGCATGTTGTGGGCGTAGGCGGGCGCGATCTTCAGCATGTCATGCGTGCGCATCCGCGTCGCGAGAAGCGATTGATGGCCGTCGCGCATGGTCGTGTCGGTGATGAGCAGCTTCTTCTCGGCCAGCATCCACTCCGCGACGCCGGCGGCGCCCTTCTCCTCCAGCAATTGCCGGGAGCCTGGCGGCGGCGCCTCGCCCCTGGTCGCCGGCGGCTTTGGCGGCTTCGCGTGTGCAGGCGGCCGCGGCCGGCCCGCGGCCTCGGGGTGGCCGTTCACGGTGATGTCCGCGATATAGGTCAGGAGCTTGGTCGCCCGGTCCCGCCGCTTCGCGAATTTGAAGAGCTCCGGCGTCTCGTCGATGAACTTCGTCGTGTAGGTCGCGGAGTTGAACTTCGGATGCGCGATCAGGTTCTCGACAAAGGCGAGATTGGTGGCCACGCCGCGAATGCGGAACTCGCGGAGCGCGCGAGAGAGCCGCGCCGTCGCCTCCTCCGGGGTCGGGGCCCAGGCCGTGACCTTCTCCAGAAGCGAATCATAGAAACGCGTGATCACCGCGCCGGAATAGGCGGTGCCGCCATCCAGCCGGATGCCGAACCCCGTCGCCCCCCGATAGGCGGTGATCCGCCCGTAATCGGGGATGAAATTGTTCATCGGATCTTCGGTGGTCACCCGGCATTGCACCGCGTGGCCGCGCAGATGGATATCCTTCTGCGCCGGAACGCCGGTCTCCTCCGGGACGCCGATCCGACCGCCCTCCATGATGCGGATCTGCGCTTTCACGATATCGATCCCGGTGACTTCTTCGGTCACGGTGTGCTCGACCTGAATGCGCGGATTGACCTCGATGAAGAAAAATTCGTGCGTCTCCGCATCCATCAGGAACTCGATCGTTCCCGCGCAGCGATAATTGGCGAAGCGCGCGATCTTGAGGCCCAGTTCGCAAATCTCCGCCCGCTCGGCGTCGGTCAGCAGAGGGTCCGGCGCGCGTTCGACCACTTTCTGATTGCGCCGCTGGACCGAACAGTCCCGCTCGAAAAGATGCACCAGATTGCCGTGGCTGTCGCCGAGAACCTGCACCTCCACATGGCGCGCATGGGTCACCAGACGCTCCAGAAAGCCTTCGCCGTCGCCGAAGGCGGCCTCCGCCTCCCGGCGCCCCTCCAGCACCTTCGCCTCCAGCTCGTCAGGCCCGTGGATCGGGCGCATGCCGCGCCCGCCGCCGCCCCATGAGGCCTTCAGCATCAGCGGATAGCCGATCTCGTCCGCCATCCGGCGGACCTCGTCCATGTCCTCCGGCAGAACCTCGGTCGCCGGAACCACCGGCACGCCGGCGTCGATCGCCGCGCGCCGGGCGCTGGCCTTGTCGCCGAGAAGACGCATCGTCTCCGCCTTCGGGCCGATGAAGACGATGCCGGCCGCTTCGCAGGCGTCGACGAAATCGGGGTTCTCCGACAGAAGCCCATAGCCGGGATGGATCGCGTCCGCGCCGCATTCACGGGCGACGCGGATGATCTCGGGGATCGAGAGATACGCTTCGATCGGCCCCATGCCCTCGCCGATCTTGTAGGCCTCGTCGGCCTTGAACCGATGCAGACCGAGCTTGTCCTCCTCCGCGTAGACCGCGACGGTGCGCTTTCCCAACTCGCTCGCCGCGCGCATCACGCGGATCGCGATCTCACCACGGTTCGCGATCAGTATCTTCTCGAAGTTTCGCATCAACTCGTTTCCTCAATCAGCGCGATTCTCGGCGCAAACTACGTCGCATTGCTGCGACTGCGAAGCGGCAAAGCGAACTCATGATCAGATCGGGCCGATCAATCGGGTCAAAATCCGGTCCAGCGCGGCGCGATCCTCCGGCGAAAGCCGCGCCAGAAGCGTCGCTTCATACGCCCGCCCCAGCGGAATCAGCTCCTCCATCGCCTCACGCCCCTTCGCAGTGAGGGTCAGCGCGACCAGGCGCCGATCGCTCGGGTCGGCGCTCTTTCGGATCAATCCCGCCGCCTCCAGCCGGGCCGCGGCGCGGGACGCCTTAGACTTCTCCAGATCGGCGCGGCGATGGATGTCGCGCACCGACACGCTGCCAGACTGGCTGAGATGCGCCAGCACCCGCCATTCGGCGATCGAAAGCCCGAAGCGCGGCTGATAGCTGTCGGCGAACTCGCGGCTGACCCGCCCGGCCAGAACCGAAAGCCGGTAGGGAAGGAACTGATCGAGCGCGAATTTCATCCGCCGGATCATTGCAGATGCATCCACCTCGTCAAGCAATCCCGGCGCCGCGCGTTGATTTATGGTAAGGTGGCCCCCAATTCGAGTCCGTGCGAGGAAGTTGAAAATGGCCCGGCATCCAATCGACAAACGAATTTGCGAATCCGACCCGAGGGACGTGAAGCGGTTCAGCCGGTTCGACGCGCAGAACCTCGGCGCGCTCCATCCCGCCATCAGGGTCGTCCATCGCCAGCCGCGCGAGGCGGACTCCCTGCCGCTGAAGGCGTATCTGAGGATCGCTCGCGGCCATCTGGCCTGACAGGCGTCGTCGCCGATTGACTTCGTTGCATTTGCAACGATAAGAAGGAGGAGCGCGAACCGAAGGTCGATTCCAATGAACACCGAGACCAGCCCAGACTCGTTCACCCCGCATGACAGCCGCTATGGCGTGACGCCCGGCTACATGCCCGGTTTCGGCAACGATTTCGAGAGCGAGGCGCTCCCCGGCGCGCTCCCCATCGGCCGCAATTCACCTCAGAGGGTGAACTACGGGCTCTACGCCGAGCAGCTTTCCGGCTCGCCCTTCACCGCGCCACACGGGTCGCTCGAGCGAAGCTGGCTGTATCGGATCCGTCCCTCCGTGAAGCATGTCTCCCGGTTCCGGAAGATCGACTTGCCGCGCTGGCGAACGGCGCCGAACGTCATTCCCGATGTCGTCTCGCTCGGGCAGTATCGCTGGGATCCGATCCCGTTTCCGGCGGAGAAGCTGACCTTCGTCTCCGGGATGCGGACGATGACCACGGCGGGCGACGTCTTCACGCAGGTCGGCATGGCCGCCCACGTCTATCTCGCCAACGCCGACATGACCGACGAATACTTCTATTCCGCGGACTCCGAGCTTCTGGTCGTGCCGCAGCATGGCCGGCTGGCGATCTCCACCGAGTTCGGAAAGATCGATCTGGAGCCGCTGGAGATCTGCGTGTTGCCGCGCGGCATGGTCTTTCGCGTCGCGCTGCCGGACGGCGAGGCGCGCGGCTTCGTCTGCGAGAATTACGGCGCCAAGTTCACCCTGCCGGGGCGCGGGCCCATCGGCGCGAACTGCCTCGCCAACCCGCGCGACTTCAAGACCCCGGTCGCCGCCTTCGAGGACAAGGAGACCCCGAGCCGGGTCATCGTCAAATGGTGCGGCCAGTTCCACGAGACGGAGATCGGCCATTCGCCGCTCGACGTCGTCGCCTGGCATGGCAATTACGCGCCCTACAAATACGATCTCCGGACCTACGCCGCCGTCGGTTCGATCACCTTCGATCACCCGGACCCGTCGATCTTCACCGTGTTGACGGCGCCGACCGCCGAGGAAGGCACCGCGAATATCGACTTCGTGATCTTCCCCGAGCGCTGGCTCCCGCAGGAGGATACGTTCCGCCCGCCCTGGTACCACAAGAACATCATGTCGGAGCTGATGGGCAACATCCACGGCCAGTACGACGCCAAGCCGCAAGGCTTCGCGCCGGGCGGGATCTCCCTTCACAATTGCATGCTGCCGCACGGGCCGGACCGCACCGCCTTCGAGAAGGCGACGACGGACGACTGGACCCCGGTGAAGCTGAGGAACACGATGAGCTTCATGTTCGAGACCCGCTTTCCCCAGCAACTCACCGAATTCGCCGCGAAGGACGCGCCCCTGCAAGACGATTACATCGACTGCTGGGCCGGTCTGGAGAAAAAATTCGACGGAACGCCGGGGCTGAAGTAACCCGGCCGTGACCAGACGCGAGAGGCGGCCCCGGCGAAGCCGCGCATTCCCCTTGTTGACGCCCCCGGAGGATCCATGCCGCTTCTGAAGAGCCGTATCGACAGCGCGAACCACCCCGAAAGCCCGTTTCCCCTCAACAATCTGCCTTATGGCGTCTTCTCGACCGGGGCGGAGGCGCCGCGGTGCTGCGTCGCCATCGGCGATCAGGCGCTCGATCTTGCGGCGCTGGAGGAAATGGGGCTGATCGACGCCGGCGCCGGGCGCCCGGTCTTCGCGGAGCCTGCGCTCAACGCTTTCATGGAGCTGGGGGCGGAGGCGTGGGCTTCGGTCCGCGCGCAGCTGACCGATATTCTGGCGGAAGGCGCCGCGGCGGCGCTTCCGCCGGGCGCGCTGACGCCTCAGGCGGAGGCGGTCATGCACATGCCTTTCAAGGTGAGCGAATACACCGATTTCTACTCGGGCCGGAACCACGCCTTCAATGTCGGCTCGATGTTTCGCGGCGCGGAGAACGCCCTGCCGCCGAACTGGCTCCATGTCCCGATCGCCTATAACGGCCGCGCCTCCACCGTCGTCGTCTCCGGCGCGGAGATCCATCGGCCGCTCGGCCAGATGAAACCGCGCGGAGCGGAGCGGCGCATCTTCGGCCCCAGCCGCCGGCTCGATATCGAACTGGAGATGGGCTGCGTCGTCGGCGCCGGCTCGACGATGGGAGAGCCGATCACCGTGGCCGAGGCCGACGAGATGATCTTCGGCTATGTCCTTCTGAACGACTGGTCCGCGCGCGACATTCAGGCGTGGGAATATCAGCCGCTCGGCCCGTTTCAGGCGAAGGCGTTCGCAACCTCAATCAGCCCATGGGTCGTGACCAGGGCGGCGCTGGAGCCGTTCCGCGTTCCCACCCCGGAGCGGGAGTTCGAGCTTCTGCCCTATCTTCGCGAACCCGGCCCGATGCTCTATGACATCAAGCTCGAGATCCTGATGCGGCCCGAGGGCGCGGCGAAGGCGACCACGATCTCCCGGACGAACTACAGGGAGATGTATTATTCCGCGCCGCAGCAGCTCGCTCATCACGCCATCGGCGGCTGCCGGATGAATCCGGGCGATCTCCTCGGCTCCGGCACCATCTCCGGCGCCGGGAAGGGCGAGCGCGGCTCGCTTCTGGAGCTTTGCTGGGGCGGCAAGGAGCCGCTGACGCTGGAAACCGGCGAGACCCGCACCTTTCTCGAGGATGGCGACGAGATGACGCTTGCCGGCTACGCCGAGGGCGACGGCTACCGCGTCGGCTTCGGAACATGCGCAGGGAAGATCCTGCCCGCCCCCGCCGAGCGCGACTGGACGAAATAGGCGCCGCGGCGCCCCACTCAAAAGGACCGAACGCCATGGCGAAAAAATTCGCGTCGCAAGACGACCTCAGCGAAAAGAAGATCTCCTTCACCGAAATCGGCGAAGGGCTCTGGGCCTTCACCGCCGAGGGGGACCCGAACTCCGGAGTCATCATCGGCGATGACAGCGTGATGATCGTCGAGGCGCAGGCGACGCCGCGCCTCGCCAACATGGTGATCGAGAAGGTCCGCGAGATCACCGACAAGCCGATCACCCATCTCGCGCTCACGCATTATCACGCGGTCCGCGTCCTTGGCGCTTCGGCCTTCGGCGCCGGGCAGGTGATCATGTCGGACATGGCCCGCGCGATGGTGGTGGAGCGTGGGCAGGAGGATTGGGACAGCGAGTTTCAGCGTTTCCCACGTCTCTTCGAAGGGCATGAGAGCATCCCCGGCCTCACCTGGCCGACCACGACCTTCTCGGATTCGATGACCGTCTATCTCGGCAAGCGCCGGGTCGACATCATGCATCTCGGCCGCGCCCACACCGCCGGCGACGCGGTGATCTGGGTGCCGGATCAGGAGGTGATGTTCACCGGCGACATCGTCGAATACCATTCCGCCTGCTATTGCGGCGACGGCCATTTCGGCGACTGGGGCGACACGCTCGACGCGGTGAAATTCTTTGACCCGCGCGCGATCGCGCCGGGCCGGGGCGACGCGCTGATCGGGGTCGACATGGTCGATGCGGCCCTGGAGGCGACGCGCGATTTCGTCGAGAGCACCTATCGTCCCGCCGCCAGGGTGGCCGCGAAAGGCGGCTCCTTGAAAGACGCCTGGGACGCGGTGCGCGAGAGGTGCGATTCCAAATTCAAGGATTACGCGATCTACGAGCATTGCCTGCCGTTCAACGTCTCCCGCGCCTATGACGAGGCGCGCGGCGTCGACACGCCGCGGATCTGGACCGCGGATCGCGACATCGCCATGTGGGAGGCGCTGCAAGGCTGAGCCTGGCCATTCGCCAATGGACGCGGGAGAAGGATAGGCCCGGCCGGACCGCTTCAGCCGACCAGGCCGCCATCCACGCGCCGCACCGCGACAACCGAGGAACGCGGCGGCGCGTCGCCGCCTTCGGGCCAGTGGCTTCCGACCCGTTCGCCCGGATGCTGGACGCCGACGAACATCGTCCTTCGATCCGGGCTCCAGGCGAGGCCGGCGATCTCGGCGCCGCGCGGGCCGACGAGAAAGCGGCGGATCTCGCCGGTCAGGGGGTCCGCCGCAAGCATCTGGTTGTTCCCGTGCCCGGCGAAATCGCCTTTGTCCGAATAATTGCCATCGGTCAGAATCCAGAGCAGCCCCGACTCGTCGAAGGCGACCCCATCGGGCGAGTTGAACATGTTTCCCGGATTCAGATTGGCGGAGCCCGCGTTCGCGTCCTCATGCACGGCGGGATTGCCCGCCATCACGAAAAGATCCCACTCGAACGTCTCCGCCGCATGATCTCCGCCGGTCGGGCGCCAGCGGACGATCTGACCGTATTTGTTCGCCTCGCGCGGGTTCGGCCCGCCGACCGGGGTTTCGTCGCCGCCGGCGTTCGGCTTCCGGCCGCGCGCCTTGTTGTTGGTGAGCGCGCAATAGACCTCGGCGGCGCGCGGGTTGGCCGCCACCCATTCGGGGCGGTCCATCGTCGTCGCGCCAACTCTGGAGCCGGCGATCCGCGCATGGATCAGAACCTCGCCGATATCGGCCATGCCGGTCGTCTCCGGCGTCAACGCGCGCCAGGCGCCGGTTCCATCATCGTTGAACCTGGCCGCGAACAGCACGCCTTCATCGAGAAGGGCGGACGTGTCCGCGCCCGGCGCGAAGACGCCGTTCGAGACGAACCGATAGAGAAACTCGCCGCGCTCGTCATCGCCCATATAGACGACGATGCGCCCGTCGCCATTCACCACCACCTCGGCGTTCTCATGCTTGAAACGGCCGAGCGCGGTGCGCTTTTTTGGCGTGGAGGACGGGTCGGAGGGGTCGATCTCGACCACCCAGCCGGCGCGGTTGGGCTCATTCGGATGTTTCGAGACGTCGAAGCGCTCATCGACCTTCGCCCAGCCATAGCCCCAGTCCGCCGCGGAGACGCCGTAGCGCGAAAGCGCGGGCGGGAAGGCGAACGCCTTGTCGCTGGCGCTGAAATAGCCGTTGAAATTCTCTTCACAAGTCAGATACGCGCCCCACGGCGTCTTGCCGGAGCCGCAATTGTTCCAGGTGCCGAGGCTCCGGGTTCCGGTCGGATCGGCCGCGGTCTTCATCAGCGCATGGCCGGCGGCGGGGCCGGTGATGTCCATCGCGGTCAGTGGGGTGATCCGGCGGTTCAGGGGGCTGTCCCTGACCGCGGACCAGACCCCGCCCCTCTCCGCGATTTCGACCACAGAGACGCCATGCGCCGCCATTCCCTTCAGGAGATCGTCGGCGGAGACCGCACGCCCTTTCGGCCGATTCCCCCATATCACCCGACGGTTCGCGGATTCGTGGTTCACGACCAGAACCGTGCGCCCGTCGATGACAAAGATCTCCATCCCGTCGTTATTGTCGCCGAAAGCGGCGGCCTGCGTCGCCGCCGCGCCGCGCGTCGCGGGATCGAATTCGGGCGCGCCCGCGGTGATCGGGTCGCCCCACCGCAGCAGGATCTCCGCTTCGTAGCCTTCGGGAACGGTGAGCGCGTCGCGCGTGTTCGCCGCGACCTGACGGAATGCGAACGGAGACCCGGCCGCGCGCGCCGCCCCGCCGACGCCGAGCGCGGCGACGCCGCCGAACGCGACCACGCCGCCGAGAAAACCGCGCCGGCTCAACGCCCGCTCGACCACCCCGTCGAAATCGCATTCCGCGGGCCTCGGCGTCACGCGCTCGTCGAAATCGTCAAAGCTCAGATCCTGATCCCGCACCGCGCCCCTCCTCATTCCGATCCGATCGCCCCGCACGCCTGAAGCGCGCGCCGGCGCGTCATGATGCGCGAGACGTCCGCGCGACGCCAACATGAAGAGCGCTCCCGCGCCACACTGCGGCCCCGTCGCCATGGCGCCCCGCTCCAGGCGGGAAGAAAAAGCGCCGAAAAGAGGGCCATTCACGCCATTATACGCTCGGCATTATACGCTCAGCCGAGGGATGAAACGCTTCACGCATGGCGCCGACATTGTTCCTTGCCGTCTGCAAGCCGCCCTGTAGAATCTCGAAATGTGGGCGGAGTCTATTCCCGCGCGATCCCCAGCGCAGGCCGGTAGCGCGTCACGTATTTGACGACATGGCGTTGATTGGGGGAGGCGCCGAAAATGCATGCGCCGCAATCTGTGACAGAAGGATCGGAGGACAAGATTCCCTCATCCAATCAGCGTGACGGGAAAGAGCGTCAGGCCGTGGAGATGTGCGTTCATCCAGGCGACGTCATCAAGGTTTTGATCGCCATCACCCTGGCCTTGTTCGCGGCCCATGTCTCAGGGTTGATCCTATCCTATAATACTGACTACGAAATCTTCAGAAAGCTGAGCGGTCTATTTCATTTCGGATATGAATGGAATGTCCCATCGGTGTTTTCATCATCCCTTTTGTTAATCTGCTCCATCGGAACCTTTTTGATCTGGAGTCTGGAGAGATCCGGGAAAATGAATGCCCTATGGATATTGCTCAGCGTGATTTTCCTGTTCCTGGCGGCCGATGAGCTGACCTCGATACACGAAAATTTCGATACGCCGGTTCGCAATATGATTGGCGCATCCGGCGTATTTTATTTCTCATGGATAATTCCATATATGATAGCGGTTATCGCCCTATCCATATTGTATTTCAGGTGGCTGTTTTCTCTTCCGAAGTCGGTCAGGAACATCATGATCGCTTCCGCCGCAATATATCTCTCCGGCGCTGTCGGCGTTGAGATGCTTGAGGCGCGCCATATGAACAATCACGTCAACGATCAGGGGCGCTTCGTCTGGGATCTGACCTATGATCTGTTGATCACCGTCGAGGAGCCTTTGGAGATCCTCGGGCTCATAACGTTCATCTACGCGCTGCTTTCCTATATTTCGATCAGATATGGCGGCGTGACGATCCGGCTGGCCAAGCGGTGAATCCGCATCCCGCTCTGCGGACGAGGCCGCGAGCGGCTTTGACATGACCCCAACGCCGCGTATGCGTTAGGGACGCCGCGCCGCCGCCATGAACCACGAGTCGCATGTGCCATACGAATATCGGGAATTTCCCTATCTGACCCCCGGCCCGCTGGCCGGAAGGCCCGAAGCCCGCCACAAGGTCGTCATCGTCGGCGCCGGGCCGGTCGGGCTCGCGATGGCGATCGACCTCGCGCTCCGTGGCGTCGCGTGCGTCGTCCTCGACGACAACAACGTCGTCTCGGTCGGCTCCCGCGCGATCTGCTGGGCGAAGCGGACGCTGGAGATTTTCGACCGGCTCGGCGTCGGCGAGCGGATTGTCGCCAAAGGCGTCACCTGGAAAATCGGCCGCACCCGGCACCGCGACAGGGACGTGTTCCGCTTCGACCTTCTCCCCGAGAGCGGGCACAAGATGCCGGCTTTCGTCAATCTTCAGCAATATTACGTCGAGCAATTTCTCGTGGAGCGATGCCGGGACTTTCCCGACCTGATCGATCTCCGCTTTCGCAATCGCGTCGTCGCCGTCAACCAGAGCGACGCGTGCGCCACGGCGACGGTCTCGACCCCGGACGGCGTCTACGAGATCGAGGCGGATTATCTCCTCGCCTGCGACGGCGCGACCAGCCCGCTTCGCAGCCTGCTGGGGCTGGATTTCGCTGGCGAGCTGTTCGAGGAGCGGTTCCTCATCGCCGATATCGTGATGGCGGCAGATTTCCCGCCCGAGCGCTGGTTCTGGTTCGAGCCGCCCTTCCACACCGGGCAATCGGCGCTGCTTCACAAGCAGCCGGACGATATTTACCGGATCGACCTGCAACTCGGCTGGGACGCCGACCCGGAAGAGGAAAGGAAGCCGGAAAACGTCATCCCGCGAATCGAGAAGGTGGTGGAGGGGCGCCCGTTCACGCTCGATTGGGTTTCCGTTTACACGTTCCAGTGCCGGCGGCTGGAGCGGTTCACCCATGACCGCGTGATCTTCGTCGGCGACAGCGCGCATGTCGTCTCCCCCTTCGGGGCGCGGGGCGGGAACGGCGGCGTGCAGGATGTCGATAATCTCGGCTGGAAACTCGCGGCCGCCCTGACCGGCGACGCTGGCGCGCGCCTTTTGCAGACCTATGATTCGGAGCGGATCGCCGGAGCGGATGAAAACATCCTCAATTCAGCCCGCGCCACACGCTTCATGTCGCCGGCGCCGGGGGCGGAGCGGCTTTTCCGCGATGCGGTGCTGGCGCTTGCGGCGGAGGCGCCGTTTGCGCGCGAAATGGTGAACTCGGGGCGGCTGTCGCGCCCCTGCGCCTACGCAGATTCCCCGCTCAACGGCCCGGATGACGCGGAGTTGCCGGCCTCCGCCGCGCCGGGCTGGCCCGCGCCCGACGCGCCGCTTGGCGAGGGCTGGCTTCTGGAGCGGCTTGGCGAGGGGTTCGTCTTTCTCGGCCTGAATACGGCGCCGCCCCGGCCGACGGGGGCCGCAAGCCTTCGGCTCGACGCCGAAGGCGCCTTGAAATCCCGTTATCTCGGCGCCGCGGCGGGCGCGGTCTATCTGATCCGCCCCGACCAGCATGTCGCCGCCCGCTGGCGCGCGGCGCCGGACGCGGCGACGGCGGCGGCCGCGCTGGCGAAAGCGAAAGGGGCCGACGCATGAAGACGCTGATACGCGAGAAGAACATCGACGATCATGACGGCTTCTACGCCGAACTGCTCGCCGCGCATAAGGGTCTCGATGAAGCCGAAAGCGCCGCGCTGAACGCGCGGCTCATTCTCATCCTCGCCAACCATATCGGGGAGCGCGACGTGCTGCGCGAAGCGTTGGCGCTCGCTTCGCGCGGCTGAAGCCCCCGCTCAGACGTCGAGATTGACGACGTCGAGCGCGTTGTCCTGAATGAACTTCCGGCGCGGCTCCACCACATCGCCCATCAGCGTGGTGAAGATTTCATTCGCCTCGTCGATATGATCGACCCTGACCTGAAGCAGCGTCCGCGCGTTCGGATCCAGCGTCGTCTCCCAGAGCTGATCGGGGTTCATCTCCCCAAGGCCCTTGTAGCGCTGAAGGCTGAGCCCCTTCTCCCCTTCCGCGAGGATCAGATCGAGCAGCTCCGTCGGCGAGCGGACCGGCGATGTGCGGTCCTTCCGCTCCAGAACGGCCGGCCGCTCATAGATTTCATGGAGCGCGTCCGCGAAACTCGCGAGACGGCGCGCTTCGGCCGACTGGCAAGCGGCGGCGTCGATCACCCGCGTCTCCGTCACCCCGCGCACGGTCCGCTCGAAGATCATGCCGCCGTCCTGCGCGGCGCGCCCGGTCCAGCCCTGTTCGGTCTCGGGCGCGATCGCGTCGAGCCGCGCCGCGACCAGCGTCGCGGCCTCCGCGGCCGGCAGCCGCAGAAGCTGGCCGGACCAGCCCGCCTCCGCCTCCTCGCGTGGACGGCGGCGGAAAACCCCGCCGATCGCCGCCTGCTCCAGAACGAACCGCGGCAGATGAGTCGGAAACGCGGAGAGCGCGCCGCGGACGACGCGCGCCTCCTCCACGACCCGCCGGAGATCCTCGCCGGCGATCTGCGCGCCGGTCGCGAGGCGCAGCGTGACCCCTTCGAGCCCCTGCCTGACCAGATAATCCTCCAGCTCCTTCTGATCCTTCAGATAAACCTCGGACTTGCCGCGCGAGACTTTGTAGAGCGGGGGCTGGGCGATGTAGAGATACCCGCCTTCGATCAACGCCGGCATCTGCCGGTAGAAGAACGTCAGCAGAAGCGTGCGGATATGCGCGCCATCGACATCGGCGTCGGTCATCAGCACGATCTTGTGGTAGCGGAGCTTGTCGATATTGAACTCGTCATGGCCGATGCCGGTCCCGAGCGCCATCACCAGGTTGCCGATTTCCTGACTGGAGAGCATCCGGTCGAAGCGGGCGCGCTCCACATTCAGGATCTTGCCGCGAAGAGGCAGAACCGCCTGCGTCGCGCGGTCGCGCCCTTGCGTCGCGGAGCCGCCGGCGCTGTCTCCCTCGACGAGGAAAAGCTCGGTTTTCGACGCATCCTTCTCGGAACAATCCTTCAGCTTCCCGGCGAGAAACGCCACGTCGACCACGGATTTGCGCCGGGTGAGTTCACGCGCTTTGCGCGCCGCCTCGCGCGCCGCCGCCGCCTCGACGATCTTGTTGACGACGATCTTGGCGTCCGCCGGGTTCTCCTCGAACCATTCGGAAAGCTTCTCGTTGAGGAGACTCTCGACCGCGGGCCGGACCTCGGAGGAGACGAGCTTGTCCTTCGTCTGGGACGAGAACTTCGGATCGGGAACTTTCACCGAGAGAACGCAGGTCAACCCCTCGCGCGCGTCGTCGCCGGTCAGCGTCACCTTCTCTTTCCGGGCGAGGCCGCTGGTCGCCGCATAGGCGTTGATGGTGCGGGTCAACGCGCCGCGAAACCCGGCGACATGCGCGCCGCCGTCCCGTTGCGGGATGTTGTTGGTGAATGGCAGCACGTTCTCGTGGTAGCTGTCGTTCCACCACATCGCGACCTCGACGATGATGCCGTCCTTCTCGCCGGTGACGTAGATCGGCTCCGACGTCAGCGGCGTGCGCGACCGGTCGATATATCGGACGAACTCGCGCACGCCCCCTTCATAGATCATCTCCTCTTCCACCGGCTCCGCCGGCCGCTCGTCGCGCAGCGTGATCCGCACGCCGGAATTGAGGAATGCGAGCTCGCGAAGCCGGTGCTCCAGCGTCTTGAAGACGTAGTCGCGGCTGGCGAACGTCTCCAGCGATGCGAGAAAGCGCACCTCCGTGCCCTTGCGCCCGTTCGCGGGGCCGACCACCTCAAGCGGTTTCACGGTGAAGCCGCCTTCGAAACGGGCGTAGTGCTCCTTGTCGTGGCGCCAGATCCGAAGCTCCAACCATTCCGAAAGCGCGTTGACGACCGAAACGCCGACGCCGTGGAGGCCGCCGGAGACCTTGTAGGAGTTGGAGTCGAACTTCCCGCCGGCGTGCAGCTGGGTCATGATCACCTCAGCCGCCGACACGCCCTCTTCCGGGTGTATGGCGGTCGGAATGCCGCGCCCGTTATCGGACACGCCGACGGAGCCGTCGGCGTAAAGCGTCACCGAAACCGTGTCGCAATACCCGCCCAGCGCCTCGTCGATACCGTTGTCGACGACCTCGTAGACCATGTGATGCAGGCCCGAGCCGTCATCCGTGTCCCCGATATACATCCCGGGACGCTTCCTGACCGCCTCAAGGCCCCTAAGAACCTTAATGGAATCAGCGCCATACGTCTCGGGAACCTGCTCTTCGTCCGCCATCTGCCCGCCGCCTGTTGTTCTGTCGCCGCACCTTATCCGGGCGGCGCGGGAATGTCATGCCGCCAACCCGGCGAAACCTCGGATTTCGCCCGTTTTTCTTGGGATTCGTCGCCTCCGGGGCGGTTTACCTCCGCCGGCCGGCCGCATAGGCTCCGCCGCGGCCCAGTTGGCGGGAATTGCATATATGGGAACTCCGGATTTCATCTGCATCGGCGCGCAAAAAGCGGCGACGAGCTGGCTCGCCGCCAATCTCGCGCATCACCCCGACATCTGGCTGCCGTTCACCAAGGAGCTTCATTTTTTCGACCCGCAGGTCGAGGGCTCGATCCCGCACTGGCGGCGGCGGCACGCCAATCGGCTCGCCGCGCTGATCGAACGCGCGAAGGCGAACGGCGCGCGCAAACGCGTCGCCTATCTCGAAGGATTGACCGGTGAAGATTTCATCCTCACCGAAGCCTGGTACAGGAAGGTCTTCGCTCACCGGCCCGCTGGGCGCATGACTGGCGAATTCACGCCGCGTTACGCCACCCTGCCCGCCGCATCCATCGACCAGATGCTCTCCATCGCCCCGGACGCGCGCTTCATCTACCTGATCCGTGATCCGGTCGCCCGCGCGATCTCCAATTTCCGCATGGATCTGGCGTTCAAATCCCCTGAACCGCCGAGCCCCGAGTTCATCGAGAGCTTCGCCCGGCGATGGACCGGGGCGCGGCGCTACACGTCCAGCGATTACGCCGATCATATCCCGCGATGGGATGCGAAACTGGACCCGGAGCGGCTGCTCTATCTGCCGTTCGGCGAGGTGAAGGCGGATCCGCGCCGTGTGCTGGCGCGGGTGGAGCGCTTTCTCGGCCTCGCGCCCTTCGCCGCCTATCCGAAAGCGGAGCGCCGCGTGAACCGCACCGCGGAGATCGCGCTCCCCGACTGGTTGCGCCCGCATCTCGAAGCCGATCTCGCGCGCCACCGCGCATTTCTGGAGGCGCGCTTTCCCCCGGCGTTCTTCGCCCGGATCGCCTGATCAGGCGCGGTCGGGCAACGGCCGGGCGGGGCCGCGATAGGCGTCCTGATATCTCGCCGGCAATTCATCGCCGTCGTGAACCCCGATCAGGATGCCCTTTTCCGCGGTCTTTCCGCGCCCGGCGGCGATCGCGGCCTCCGACATCGTGGTCCGCTGCGACAGCCGCCGCGCCCATCGCGCGAGCCGCTCATACATCATGCTGATGATGTCGGCGTGCTCCGGATCGTCGCCAAGATCGCGATATTCCTCCGGATCGGTCTCCATGTCGAAAAGCATCGGCCGGAAGCCGCCCTCCGCATGGATGAACTTCCAGCGCTTGTCCGCGATCATGAAGAGCCGCGCATCCCGCGGCGCGACGCCGAGCGCGCCGGCCATGGGCGAGATCGAATAATCGTATTCGCTGACAGCGAAATCACGCCACTCCGGCGTCTCGCCCCGCAGGAACGGCGTCAGCGAGCGGCCCTCGAGGACATGATCGGGAACCGCGGCGCGGTAATGGTCGATGAATGTCGCCGCGAGATCGATCTGCTCGACCAGCTCCTCGCAGACCGCGCCGCGGGTTCGGTCGGCCTCGGGCGACGGGTCATGGATGATCAGCGGAACCTTCACCGATTGCTCATGGAAGAGATCCTTCTCGCCCAGCCAGTGATCGCCTAGATAATCGCCATGATCGGAGGTCGCGACGATCATCGTCTCCTCCATCGCGCCGGTTTGCTCCATCCATGCGAAAAGCCGGCCCATCTGGTCGTCGCATTGCTTGATCAGCCCCATATAGGCGGGGATCACCGTCTCCCGCACGCCCTCGCGGCTGAAGGTGCGGCCGATCTGGTTGCTCATGAAGGCGCCGTAGATCGGATGGGGGTTCTGACGCTCGCGTTCATCGCGGATCGGCGGCGCGACATGCTCCGGCCCATACATGGCGTTGTAGGGCGCGGGCGCGATATAGGGCCAGTGCGGCTTGATATACGAGAGATGACAGACCCAGGGCGCGCCGCCCTGTCGCGCCTTCATGAATTCGATCGCCCGGTCGGTGAGCCATGGCGTCTCCGAGTCTTCCTCATGGATATGCGTGGGAAGCCCGGCGTTCTTCGTCAACCAGCCGGAGGCGATCTCGCCCTCCGGGGTCACGCCCGAATTGGCGAAATCATGCCAGGGGTTGCGCCCGCCATAGCCCTTGGCGTTCAGATATTCGTTATAGGGGGAGGGCTTTTCATCGTAGAGCCCCGCCGGCCCTTCGCCGATCAGCCCATCCTCGCGCACGAAGGCGTCGAACCCGCAATCCGCGACGCGGGCGCCGATCACGCTGTCGGGCGCGAGCCCGAGCCGGCGCATCCCTTCCGCATCCGCCTTCATGTGGGTCTTGCCCACCAGCCAGCACTCGACGCCGATCTTCCGGAGATGATCGCCCAGCGTCTCCTCGCCGACCTTCAGCGGATAATTGTTATAGCTCGCGCCATGGGAGTGCACGTACCGCCCGGTATAGGTGGACATCCGCGAGGCGCCGCAAACCGGGGACTGAACATAACACCGCGTGAAC
This sequence comes from Paludibacillus litoralis, assembly GCF_037646705.1. Taxonomy (NCBI): domain Bacteria; kingdom Pseudomonadati; phylum Pseudomonadota; class Alphaproteobacteria; order Rhodobacterales; family Paracoccaceae; genus Paludibacillus; species Paludibacillus litoralis. The sequence goes on along the minus strand of NZ_JBBHER010000003.1, from coordinate 207,492 downwards.
CGCACCCCCCGCGCCGCCAGACGATCCAGATTTGGGGTTTTCAGGTGCGGATGCCCGTAACAGGAGAGATAATCCCATCTCAACTGATCGAACATGATGAAAAGAATGTTCCTCGCCCGCGCCATGCCGCCTCTCCCGCTTTGGCGAGAGCCTAGCCTGTCGCTCACGAATGCCAAGGCCGCCCCGCTTGGCATCGGTCCGGGCATCCGTTATCCCCGGCGCGACGAACCAGCCCCGGGTGCCCCATGGCCAAGATCCAGAAACCCCGCCGCCCGAAGGCGGAGACGCCGCGCGGCTTTCGCGACTACGCCGGCGCGGACGTGACGGAACGCGACGCGATGCTGACCGCGATCACCGACGTCTATCATCGCTACGGGTTCGATCCGCTGGAGACCTCCGCCGTGGAGACGCTGGACGCGCTCGGCAAGTTCCTGCCCGATGTCGACCGGCCGAACGAGGGCGTTTTCGCCTGGCGGGATGAGGACGAGGCGTGGATGGCGCTCCGCTACGACCTCACCGCGCCGCTCGCGCGGTTCTACGCGCAGAATCATCTCGCCCTGCCGACGCCCTATCGGCGCTACGCGGTCGGGCCGGTCTGGCGCAATGAAAAGCCGGGGCCGGGCCGCTTCCGGCAGTTCTATCAATGCGACGCGGACACGGTCGGCTCCGCCTCCCCCGCCGCCGACGCGGAAATCTGCATGATGCTGGCCGATGCGCTGGAGGCGGTCGGCATCGCGCGCGGCGATTACGTGATCCGGATCAACAACCGCAAGGTTCTGAACGGGGTGATGGAGGTGGTCGGCCTGCTGGATCCAGCCGCGCCGGACGCCGGTGAAGCGGCGCGCGGCGTGGTTCTCCGGGCGATAGACAAGCTCGACCGGCTGGGGCCGGACGGCGTTCGGGCCCTCCTTGGCCAGGGCCGGAAGGATGAGAGCGGAGATTTCACCGAGGGCGCGGGGCTGGGCGCCGGGCAGATCGAGATCGTGATGGGTTTCGTCGCTGCGGAGCGGGATACCGGCGCCGCGACCTGCGCGCGCCTCCGCGACCTCGTCTCGGAATCGAAGACCGGTCTCGAAGGGGTCGATGAGTTGGAGGCGATCTCTTCGCTGCTGGCGGCGGGCTACGCCGACCGCGCGAGGATCGACCCCTCCGTCGTCCGCGGCCTCGGCTATTACACCGGCCCGGTCTATGAGGCCGAGCTCACCTTCGAGATCACCGACGAGAAAGGCCGCAAGCGCCAGTTCGGCTCCGTCGCCGGCGGCGGGCGCTATGACGATCTGGTGATGCGCTTCACCGGCCAGCGGGTGCCGGCCACCGGCGTCTCCATCGGCGTCGACCGGCTGCTCGCAGCGCTTCAGGCGAAACGCGGCGCCGGCGCCGAGGCGCCCGGCCCGGTTCTGGTCACGGTGATGGAGAAGGATCGGCTCGCCGAGTATCAGGCGATGACCGCCGAATTGCGGCAGGCCGGCATCCGCGCCGAAATGTTCCTCGGCGGCGGCAACATGGCGAAACAGCTGAAATACGCCGACAAGCGCGGCGCGCCCGTCGCGATCATCGAAGGCGGGGACGAACGCGCCGCCGGAATCGTCCAGCTGAAGGATCTCGCCCTCGGCGCGCGGCTCGCCGCCGAGATCGAGACGAACGAGGAATGGAAGGCGCAGCCCGCCCAGATCGAGGCGCCGCGCGCCGGGCTCGTCGACGCGGTGCGCGCGATGCTGGCGCGCGGCGTCTGACATGGCGGCGGCGCGCGCCTATCTCCCCGGCGGCAGGATCGGCGTGGATCTGGACCGCCTCTCGGCGCTTCGCGCCCGGATCATGGCGCGCCTCATAGACGCGGGCGCGGCGCGGGTGGAGCCTGAAACGCTCCAGCCCGCCGATCTTCTCCTCGACCTCTACGGCGAGGATATTCGCGCGCGCGCCTTCATCGTCCATGATCCAACCGCGGGCGAATTGGCGCTGCGCCCGGATTTCACGGTGCCGGTCGCGCGCCTCCACATGGAGGGCCACGCCGCCCCCGCGCGCTACGCCTATGAGGGGCTGGTCTGGCGTCGGCAACCGCCCGGCGCCGACCGGCCGAGCGAATATCTTCAGGCCGGGATCGAAGTGATCGGCGGCGCCGACCCGGCGGCGGAGGAGGCGGAGGTCTACACCCTGATCGCCGCGGCCCTGGAGGGCGTGGACGCCGCGCCAGTCACCGGAGATCTCGGCGTCATCTTCGCCGCCATCGCCGCGATCGAGACGACGGAGCCGCGCCGCGCCGCGCTCCGCCGTCATGTCTGGCGCCCGGCGCGGTTTCAGGAGCTTCTGGAGCGCTTCGCCGCGCCGCCGAAACCCTCCACCACCCGCGCCGCGCTTCTCGCCGCCGGACCGGAGGAGCGCCGCGCCGCCATCGCCGGCGCCGGTCGCTTCGTCGGCCTGCGGGAGGAATCGGAGATCCTCGCCCGGCTCGACGCCCTGGCCGAAGACGCCGCCGCGCCGCCGCTCCCACATGAGCAAAAGGCCCTGATCGAAGCGATTCTGGCCGTGAAGGGGCGCTCCGACGCCGCGCTGGCGCGCCTCCGGGCCATGAACCTCGCGCCGATGCGCTCCGCGCTCGACCGGATGGAGCGGCGCCTCGACGCGCTGGAGGCGCGGGGCGTCGACGCCGGCGCCCTGCCCTTCGACGCCGCCTTCGGGCGCGGGCTCGAATATTATGACGGGTTCGTTTTCGAATTCAGAAGCCCGCGCCCCGGCCTTCCCCCGCTTGGCGGCGGCGGCCGCTACGACGCGCTGACCGCGATCCTCGGCGCGGGCGCGGAGGCGCCGGCGGTCGGCGGCATGGTGCGCCCCGAGGCGCTGCTGGCGGCGGGAGCGGACGCATGAGCATCAAGCTTGGCCTTCCCTCCAAGGGGCGCCTGCAGGAGGCGAGCGTCGCCTGGCTCGCCGCGCGCGGGGTCCGGATCGAGCGCGCGGAAGCCGGGCGCGAATACGCCGGGAGCGTCATCGGCGTCGACGGGGTCGAGCTCGCGCTTCTCTCCGCCGCCGAAATCCCGCGCGAGCTCGCCGCCGGGCGCATCCATCTCGGCGTCACCGGCGAAGACCTCGTGCGCGAGAAGATCCCCGGCTGGGAGACGAAGATCGACCTTGGGCGCCCGCTGGGTTTCGGCCACGCCGACCTGATCGTCGCGGTTCCCGCCGTCTGGGTCGACGTCGAGACGACGCATGACCTCGACGCCGCGGCGGCGGGATTCCGCCGTCGCCATGGCTGCCGGCTTCGCATCGCCACGAAATATCACAACCTCGCGCGGGCGTTCCTCACCCGGCGCGGCGTCGCCGATTACCGCCTTGTGGACAGTCAGGGCGCGACCGAAGCGACGCCGCTGAACCTGACCGCCGAAGCGATCATCGACATCACCTCATCCGGCGAGACCTTGCAGGCGAATCATCTGAAGGCGCTTGAAGACGGCCTGATCCTCTCGTCCGAAGCGCGGCTCTGCCGCTCCCTGGTCGCGCCGGTCGCGCCGGCCGACGAGGAGGCGCTGGCGGCGCTCCGGGCCCGGATCGACGCCTGACGGGCGCGGGCGCCGCGAAGCCGTCGATACTCTTCCGTCCCTATTCGGCCGCCAGCGTCCGCAGACGCGCCATATCCGTGGCCGCGATCAGCTCGGCTGTGATTCCGGGCTCCGAGAGGGCGTGCCCCGCGTTTCCGATCATCTTGAGCCTCGATCCGGGCCAGGCCCGGTGCAGCTCGAACGCCGAACGCGGCGGGCAGATCATGTCATAGCGCCCCTGCACGATTACCCCCGGAATATCGCGAATCCGGCCGATATCCCGAAGGATCTGTCCGTCTTCGGCCAGGAACCCCCGGTTCTGGAAATAATGGCATTCGATCCGGGCGAACGCGCGCGCGTAAGAGGCCGCCGCATAGCCCGGGGCCGCGTCGTCATCCGCGCGAAGGGTCGCGGTCGCCCCTTCCCACCGCGCCCAGATCCGCGCGCATTCGGTCTGCACCGAAAGGTCTCCGCCCATCAGCCGCTTGTGATAGGCGCCGATCAGGTCGCCGCGCTCCGCCTCGGGAATCGGGCGCAGGAACTCGTCCCAGAGGTCGGGCCAGAACGCCGACGCGCCGCCGCCATAGAACCAGTCGAGCTCACGCTGCGTCATCAGGAACACACCGCGGAGAATCAGCTCCGCTGCCCGTTTCGGGTAGGTCTCCGCATAGATCAGCGCCAGCGTCGAGCCCCAGGAGCCGCCGAAAACGGTCCACCGATCAACGCCGATGCGCCGGCGGATCGCCTCGATATCCTCGACCAGATCCCAGGTCGTGTTCCGCTCCACGCTGGCGTGGGGGCGCGAGCGGCCGCAGCCGCGCTGATCGAAAAGGATGATCCGCCAGAATTCCGGGTCGAAATAACGGCGCATTCCCGGGCTGCAGCCGCCGCCCGGTCCGCCATGCAGAACGACGACGGGGCGCCCGTCCTTCGCGCCGCACTCCTCCACATAGATGTCATGGCCGCCGGGCACCTCCATCCGGAATCTGTTGAATGGCTCGAGCGGCGGATATAGCGAGCGGCGAGGCGGGGTCATCGGGTCCCTGGTGTCGTTGCGATTGCCCTTCATTGCTCCATGTTCTAGGGCGAAGATGCAAGGAAGCCTATACCGGGAGCCGAAATTGTCCATCAGCGGAACAGCGGACGCCGCCGAAATCGCGAAATTCGAGGCGATGGCCGCCGAATGGTGGGATCCGGACGGCAAGTTCCGCCCGCTTCACGCCATGAATCCGTGCCGGCTCGACTACATCGCCGGGCAGATCGCCGCGGAATTCGGCCGCAACCTGCGCGCCCGGCGCCCGTTCGACGGGCTCGCGATCGCGGATATCGGTTGCGGCGGCGGGCTGACGGCGGAGCCGATGGCGCGGCTCGGCGCCGCCGTCGCCGGCTTCGACGCGGCGGAGGAAAGCCTCGCCGTCGCGCGCGCCCACGCCGCGGCGGGCGGGCTCGACATCGACTATCGGGCGGAGCTGGCTGAGGACGCGGCGGCGCGGGGCGCGCGGTACGATGTCGTTCTCGCGCTCGAAATCGTCGAGCATGTGGCGGACCCGGCCGCCTTCGCCGCGGCGCTCGGCGCGCTGCTGCGCCCCGGCGGCATGGCGATCCTCTCGACGCTGAACCGCACGCCGGAAAGCTACGCCGCCGCCATCGTCGGCGCCGAACACATTCTCCGCTGGCTGCCGCGAGGCACCCATGACTGGCGCAAATTCCCGACGCCGGACGAGCTGGAGGCGCTGCTGGCGGCCGCCGGGCTCGATGTGGTCGACGCGAAGGGCATGGTTCCCGACCTGACGCGCGGCGGATGGCGGTTGAGCGCGGGAAATCTTCGGGTCAACTACATCATGACGGCGATCCGCCCGGCCGATGGGCCGAAGGAGGGCTGATCCGCCCCCCCGCGGCCCCGACGCGGAGTCAGGTCGCGATCAGCGACAGCGCCTTGGCCTCGGCCCGGTCCGCCCGGCCCTTGTCCCCCAGTCCGCGGAACGCCCGCGCGACGCAGCGCCAGTTCTGGGCCGAGGTCGGCTTCAGCGCCGTCCGCTCGTTTGCGAGACCGAGCGCGAGGTCGAAGCGCCGCGCGCGAAGCGCCGCCTCCACCAGCGTCCAGCCGATCACATCGCGCTGCGCGTAACTGCCGCCGAGCCGGTGCGTCATGTAGCGAACCGGAAGCAGCCGGTCGACGCAGGCGCCGTAGCGCTCCGCCTGGAAATCCTGAATCGCGAGGCAGAACGGCATCCCGATCTCCCGGCTGATCGCGGCGTTGGCGTCGGACGCGCTTTCGACATAGCGCTCATTCGCGGTCAGGAGCGCGCGCTGCGCATCCTTGCGGTCGTCGGAGACGAAGGCCATCATCGCATGGACGTCGTTGAACGCGTAGAGCGTGTCCTGCGCCGCCGGCTCCCATTTGTCGGCCAGATGGCGCCAGCGCTGACCGACATCGACCCCGGTGAGATTGAGCCGCCAGAGCAACGCGGCGGCGTCCAACTCCTCATACCGGTCGCCCGCCTTCCCCTCGGAGCTGAGATGCGCGTCGTAGATCCCGACGACCTGCTCCGTCTCCTCGATATCGAGATGAAAAAGCGACGTGTGCCACCAGAGATGGTTCGAGAAATTCGAGTCGCCCCAACGCGACTCGTTCTCCTTCATGAAGCGGACGCCGCCCGCCTGCCGCCCGTTCATCTCCATCACATGGGAGACGGCGTGCACCGCATATGGATTGTCCGGCCGGATGGCGAGCGCGCGGCGGCCCATTTCCTCCGCCAACGCGAAATCCCGGTTCTCCTCCAGCCCGAAGGCGTAGAAGCCGAGCACGAATTCGTATCCCGGGATGCTTTCGTCCCAAAGGTTGAAAACCCGCGCCACCACATCGCGCTGCCCGACGACGTCGCCGAGAAGAACATTGGTCAAATGCACGAGCTCCAGGGCGAAAAGATCCATCGGGCAGGCGACGAGAACCTTTTCCCATTCCTGCACCGCGCCGAAAAAATCGCCCCTGACCCAGGCGCGCACCGCGGCGAGATGGCCGCGCTCGCGCTCATTGGCGCGGCCCGCCAGTTTTTCCGCCTCCGCGAGCGCCGCCGTCATGTCGGCGTAGATCCGCGTCTCCATCGCCTGGGTCAGCCAACCCGCCTTGAAGAGCCAACCCATGATGAACTCGGGGTGATTGGCGAGGACCGCGTCGATCTCCGCGATCGCGTCCCCGCGAAAGGCGAGGGACATCTCCAGCGCCCGCTCCAGCCCCTCCACCGCGTCGGGATGCGCGTAGGAGAGGGGGGCGCCGCGCGGGTCGGCCCCGCCGCGAAAACATGCTCCAGTCTCAGATCCGTCCGTCATATGCGTTCCTTCCGATCATCGCCGAGATAAGAGTGAAGGTGTCTCGTCGATACGCCGCCGCCACCGCGGCGCGGAGCGCGGCGCGGTCGGCGACGGTGACGCCGACGCCGCCCATCGCATTCGCGACGGCGGTGAAATCCGTTCCCGGGAATTCGACGCCGAGCGGCTCCATCCCCATGCCGCGCTGCTTCAGCTCGATCAGCCCGAGTTGCCCGTCGACGAAGACGACCACCGGCAGGCCCAGCCCGAGATCACGGGCCGTCGCCAACTCGCCGAGCCCCATCTCCAGGCCGGCGTCGCCGACGAAGGCGACGACGGCGCGGCCCGGCTCCGCCAGCTTCCGCCCGATGGCGAGCGGGACCGAGACCCCCATGGCGCAGAGCGCGGTGGACTGGAGAACGCCGCCGGGGTGGTCGCTCTCCCACACCTGCGAGGCGACGATCCGATGCGCGCCGCTGTCCATGGCGGCCACGGCGCCCGGCGGCGAGGCGCGCCGGGTCTCGTCCACCACCGCCGCCGGGCCCCATGATTCGTCCCGCCGGAAAAGCGCGTGGAGCCGGGCCTTCACCGCGGCGGGCGCCCCGTCCGGCCAGGTCGCGCGCGGCGCCACATCCGCCGACAGCGCGGCGAGCGACGCCGCCACATCGCCGATGAAGTTCAGCGGCGCCTGATGCATGTAATGGGTGTTGGGCGCGGCGGCGATGTCGATCACCCGCTGCGCCGGACCGAACGCGTCGCGCCAGCCGATCCGCATCTCGATCGGGTCGTATCCGGCGAGAATGACGCAATCCGAGGCTTCGACCAGCGGCAGCAGCTCCCCGTCGGCCACCGGCGAAAGCCCGGCGCCGCCCAGCGCCAGCGGATCCGCCTCCGGCATCACGCCCTTCGCCTTGTAGGTTGCGATCACCGGCGCCTGGTGACGGCGGCAGAACGCCTCCACCGCGCCGCCCGCGCGCTGCGTCAGGACATCGAGCCCGGCGACGACCAGCGGCCGCTCCGCCTCCGCCAGCCAGGAGCGCGCCGTCTCCAGCGCGTCGCCCGCCGGCGCCATCGGCGCGTCCGGCGCGTGGCGAGAGCGATGATACGCCGCCGGCGCCTCCCGCTGCACGTCGATCGGCACATCGAGGATGACGGGGCCGGGGCGCCCCGAGGTCGCGATCTTCAGCGCCTTGTCGATGGCGACGGCGGCGGCGCCCGCCTCGACCCGGATCGCCGCCTTCGAGATCGGCTCCAGAAAACGCACATGGTCGAACACCTGATGGGTGTAGGTCAGCGCCTCCGCCGCCGGGACGCTCCCGGTCAGCACGATCAGCGGAACGCGTTCCTGCCAGGCGTTGGCGATGGCCGTGGCGGCGTTGACGACGCCCGGGCCGATGGTGGCGAAAAGAACGCCCGGCGCCCCCGTGGCGCGCCAGGCGCCTTCGGCCATGAACCCGCCCGCGTTCTCATGTTTCACCAGCGTGATCTGGAGCCCGGCGCGCCCCAGCGCCCCCATCAGCGCGAGCACCTCGCCGCCCGGGATGCCGAACGCATGCCGACACCCCGCCTCCGCCAGGCGGGTCGCGATCACATCGGAGGCTGTCGCCGCGCCTGGCTCCGCGCCATCTCTCATCATGCGTCCTTCGGTCATTTCGGCGCATACGCGCCGCGTCCTTGCGGGGTCTTCATATCCAATATGCGCCCGGCGATCAGATTCCGAAGCATCTGTCCGGTTCCTCCCCCGATTGTGAACATGCGTGCGTCCCGCACCATGCGCTCCAGGGGGTTGCGTCGGCTGTACCCGGCCGCGCCATGCAGCTGAAGCGCCGCGTTGGTGACCTCGACCGCCATCTCCGACGCCGCGATTTTCGCCTGCGCCGCCAGCAACGGATCGGGGAAGCCGCCGGCCCGCGTTTCGGCCGAAAGCGCCGCGCGCCAGACCATCATCCGCGCCGAGTCGAGCTTCACCGCCATCTCCGCCAGCATCCATTGCAGCCCCTGGAACTCCGCCAGCGGCCGGCCGAACTGTTCGCGCGTCTTCAGGTACGCCCGCGCGACATCGAACGCGCCCTGCGCGATGCCGAGCGCGACCGTCGCGGCGCCGACGCGCTGCGCGTTATAGGCGTCCATCAGCGCGGCGAAACCGCGCCGGATCCCCTCCGGCGGCAGAAGAATCCGGTCCGACGCGAGGCGCAGCCCCTCGCAGATCACCTCGGTCTCGGGAATGCCGCGGAGCCCCATGGTCGGCTCGCGCGCGCCGATCTTCAGCCCCTCCTCGCCCGAAAGCGCGATGAAGCCGCCGATCCCCAGATCCTCCCCGCCGTCGATCACACGCGCGAAGATGAGATGAAGCCGGGAGATCCCGCCGCCGGTGATCCAGTGCTTGCGCCCGTCGAGCACCCATGAATCGCCGTCGCGGCGCGCGGTGGTCGTCATTTCCGTCGCGGCGCTGCCGGCGCCGGGTTCGGTGATGCAGATCGCCGGCTTGTCGCCGGAGAGAACATGCTCCGCCGCCAGCCGTCTCTGCTCCGGCGTCCCGTAAGCGAGGATCGCGCCGACCGCGCCCATGTTGCCTTCGACCACGATCCGGCCGGAGACGCCGCACACGCGCGCCAGCTCCTCGATCACGAGCACGGTGTCGAAGTAGCTTCTGCCGCTCCCGCCGAGATCGGCCGGCACCGTCTGCCCCATGAAGCCGCCGGCCGTCAGCGCCTCGACCACTTTCCAGGGATAGCTTTCGGCGCGGTCCGCCTCCGCGGCCTGCGGCGCCGCGATCTCCTCGGCGAGCCGGCGCGCGCGCGATTGGAGCCGGGCCTGCCCCTCGCTCAGCGTGAACCAGGGACCACGCCCGTTTTCCGCGTCATACATGTCTCTCTCCTCGGAGTTCACAAAACCGCGAGAAGAGTATTCCTCAAGGGAAACTCATGAAAGCGATATAATCAAAACATCTACGTAATCGCGCCCGATCTTATACGGCATCTTATACGGCGCGAAGCGCGTTCAGAAACGTCTCGATCAACGCCGCCGGGGCGCCATCAGGGGCGACGAGAGCGCCAATCTCCCGGCAATAGGGCGGATCGCCAAAGGGCAGCGATCGGATGCGCGGCGGAAACGGCCGCGCCCCCTTGCAGATCGGCACGATCGAGACGCCGAGCCCCGCCCCGACCAGAGAGGCGATCGCGTCGAGCGAGTCGATCTCGATATCCGACGTGACCACGATACGGCGCCGATTCAGCTCCGCGTCTATCCCCCGCCCGGCCCAGGTCTTGCGATTGAACCAGATGAAGGGAAGCGTCGTCAGAAGCTCCGCATCGGTCGCGCCGGCGGCGTGGGCGGGCGCGATCACCGCGAAGGGCTCGGTCGCGACCCGCCGCCATTCGAGCCCGGGCGGCGATGGGTCCGGACGGGTGCAGATCGCAATGTCCAGCTCCCCGCGCTGCAGGCGCGTGGCCAGCCCGGCGGAGCTGTCCGAGCGGATCTCCACCCGAATTTCCGGGTGGCGGTCCCTCAGCGTCGCCAGCGCAGGCGGCAGGATGGAGGAGAGCGTCGTCGGCACCGCCCCGACGGTGAGGCGCCCGTGGACCAGTTCCCCCGTCGCGACAGCGCGGGCGGCGTCGAAATATTCGAGCGTCTTGCGGGCGTGCCCGGCCAGCGCCCGCCCCCGCGCGGTCGGCGCGGGCGGGCGCTTGGAGCGATCGAACAGCGCGACGCCGAGTTCCTCCTCCAGCCCCTTGATCTGAAGGCTGACTGCGGAATGCGATACGCCGACGGACTCGCCCGCCGCCGCAAACGATCCACGCTCGACGACAGCGAGAAGGGTGCGAAGGTGTCGGATGTTCATACGCGATCCTAGGCTGCAAGCCGGGTGAGAAAAAGCGGTTTCTGCACCGGGTCCTCAACCGTCCGTCATCGCCGCGCTCATCTGTCGCTCTGACGCCCGGGCGGAGCGACGATGGCCGTCGGCCGGAGGGGAGCGCCGGGCGTTCGGACCGGCGAGCCGGGGCAGACATGGGCGCCCTCCGTCGCCCCCCGCTCAGCCGCCGACCGCGCGCAACGGCTCATAGGAGACCATCACATGCTCGGCGTAAGCGGGGCGCGCGACGAGCCGCGCGTAATAGGCGTCCACCGCCGGGGTTTCGGCCTTGTCGAAATCCACCGTCTGATAGCGATAGAGAAGATTTCCGACCGTGACGTCGGCGAAGGTGAAGGTCTCGCCCGCCATCCACGGCCCGGCGCCGATCCGGGCGTCCAGCCGGCGCATCACCGGCTTCAGCGTCTCGATCGCGTGGTCGATCTTCGCCTGATCCCGCGTCGAAGGCGGGTTCCGGACCAACGGGAAGAAAACGCCGTAGTTGAAGGCCGGCGCCAGCGTCGTCCGGCACCACTCCGCCCACATGTCGAGCGGCGCGCGCGCCGCCGGGTCGCGCGGCCAGAACGCGGCGTCGCCGTAACGCGCCGCCAGATACCGCAGGATCGCCGCGCTCTCCCACAACGTGAGGTCGCCGTCCTTCAGCACCGGCACCAGCCCGTTCGGATTCATCGCCAGGAATTCCGGCGTGTCGATCCCGCCATAGCTATGGCCGTAATCAAGCCGTTCGGCGGTCAGGCCAAGCTCCGCCAGGGTCCACATGACGATCTGCACATTGGAGGACGTGGCCCGCCCGAAAACAGTGATCATGCGGTTGTCTCCCCCAGCTGACGCGCCGGCGGAAGCTAGCACGCGGGATGGGGGCGGCCAAATATTTTCCTCCACCGTCATGCGGGAGCCGTATGGGACGTTCAGACCACGTTTCGCCCCACGAGAAATTGACCGGGACGGCCTTGCGCGCGGCCGCAACCGGGCGGCGAGTCGCGGGGCCGGCGGGCCTGCTCGTCACGCGCGGCGGCGCGTTTCGAAAAAGCCTTCGGGCGCGGGGCTTCCGCCTCGCGGATGAAAGTGCTAGACGCCATCCCCTGATCGCCGCATGACCGAAAGAACGGCCGCAAGACAAAGATATGCAGGTCGAAGCAGATATACCCACTCCGGCTCCGACCGAGAGCGGCCTGCCGCTGCGACAGGCTGATTTCGCGAATTTCGCGGAAGCGCTCGCGTATGCGGCCACCGGCGCGACCGGATTCACGTTTTACAATGGCCACGGCGAAATCGCCGAAGTCCTGACCTATCGACAATTATACGACGACGCTCTCGACGTCGCGGGGCGGTTTCTCGCGCTTGGCCTCGTTCCCGGCGACCGGGTCGCGGTTCTCGCCGAAACGGAGGGCGATTTCGCACGCGCCTTCGCCGGCGCCATGCTCGCGGGGCTCGCGCCCGCCCCGTTGCCGCTGCCCGTCGCCTTCAGCGGCCGCGAAGATTACAATGATCAGCTCCGCCGGATCGTCGCCGTCGCCGGCGCGCGCGCGGTGATCACCCCCGGCGAATACGCGCAGTGGGTCGCGGAAGCGATGGCGGAGGTCGACCTTCTGTTCTGCGGCAAGCTCGATGAGCTTCCGGCCGTCGCAGGCGGAACGGTCCCCACGCCGGCCGCCAACCCGGACGATCTCGCCTATCTCCAGTTCTCCTCCGGCACCACCAGCTCTCCCAAGGGCATCGCGGTGACGCATCGCTCGATGATGGCCAATCTTCACGCCATCGCCGCGCACGGGCTGAATCTGCGGTCGGACGACCGGGGCGTGAGCTGGCTGCCGCTTTACCATGACATGGGCCTGGTCGGCTGTTTTCTCACGCCGATCGCGACACAGCTTTCGACCGATCACATCGCGACCAGGGATTTCATCCGCCGGCCCCTGCTCTGGCTGGAGCTGATCGACAGGAATCGCGGCACCATCACCTTCGGCCCGACTCTCGGATATGATCTGGCCCTTCGCCGGGCGCGGGGCCGGGCGCCGGAAGGGCTCGATCTGTCGAGCTGGCGCGTCGCCGGCATCGGCGCGGACATGATCAAGGCGCCGGTCATCCGCGCCTTCGCCCGCGCCTTCGCCGACGCGAACTTCGACGCCGGAACCTTCACGCCCTCCTACGGCATGGCGGAGACCACGCTGGCGCTGTCCTTCTCGCCGCTCGGTCAGGGGCTGCGCACGGCGCGGCTCGACCTTGACGCGCTGGAGCGCGACATGGTCGCGAAGCCCGCGACGCCGGGCGCCAAGGCGCGCGATTTCGCGCTGTGCGGCCCCGCGCTCAGCGGCCACGCGATCGAAATCCGCGATGAGAACGGCGTCCCGCTTCCGGATGGCCGGGTCGGCCGGATTTTCGCCTCCGGGCCAAGCCTGATGCGCGAATATTTCGGCGATCCCGAGCAGACCGCGGCTTGCCTCTCCGATGGGTGGCTGGACACGGGCGATCTCGGCTATCTCACGCCGACGGAGCGCGACCGGCAGATCGTCATCACCGGCCGCGCCAAGGATCTGATGATCGTCAACGGCCGCAACATCTGGCCGCAGGATCTTGAATGGACGATCCAGAACCGTGTCGAACATATCCGCGAGGGAGGCGCCGCCGCCTTCGCGGTGACGCCCGACGACAGCGGGCCCCGGATTGAAGAGCAGATCATCGTCGTCGTCGAATGCCGCTTCCGCGACGCGGCCCGGCGCGAGGCGCTCCGCGTCGAGGTGCATGGCGCGGTGCGCGAAGCGCATGGCGTGGAGGCGCAGATCGCGTTGGCGCGAAACGGCGAATTGCCCAGCACCTCCTCCGGGAAACTGAGCCGGGCGAAGGCGCGGCGGATGTATCTCGATGGGCTTTTCGACCTGTCGGGGGCGGCGTCGGCCTCATCAGCGTGAGTCGAATCGCCGCCCTGACCGGCGGAACCGGGTTCCTTGGCCGCCACGCGGCGGCGGCGCTGGCGGCGCGAGGCTGGCGGGTCCGGATGCTGGTTCGGCGCGCGCCCGATCTTCCCGAACTGGCGGAATGGCCGATCGAGATCATTCCCGGCGCTCTTTCCGACCCCGGCGCGCTCGACCGGCTTGTCGGCGGCGCGGACGTCGTCATCCACATGGCCGGGTTGGTGAAGGCCGGGAGCAAGGCCGCCTTCATGGCCGCGAACGTGGAGGGCGTGGCGGCGCTGGCGCGGGCGTGGCGCGCTCATGCGCCGGACGCGCGCTTCATCCTCATCTCCTCCATGGCGGCGCGCGAGCCCGGGCTGTCCGCCTACGCCGCGTCGAAGCGGGCCGGGGAAGATCGCCTCGCCGCGCTCGGCGCCGGCGGCGACTGGCGCATTCTGCGCCCCGCGGCGATCTACGGCGCGCACGATCTCGAGAGCCTGAAAGTGCTGAAGCTGGCGGATGCGCCGGTGCAACTGATGCTGAACGGCGCCGGCGCGCGGGTGACGATGATCGACGCGCGTGACGCCGGGGCCGCGATCGCCGCCTTCGCGGAGCGCCCGGGCGGCGGCGCGACGCATGAGCTGACGGACGCGCGGCGGAGCGGCTATTCGTGGCCGGAGTTGACGCGAACCGCCGCGATGGCGCTCGGCCGCGCCCCCTGCGCCATCCGCCTGCCGGCGACCGCGCTCCGGCTTCTCGGCGCGTGCGGCGGCGCGGCGGCGCGCCTGACCGGCGCCGCCGGCATGCTCACCCCCGGGAAAGCGCGCGAGATTCTGCACGCGGACTGGAGCGCCGACCCGGCGCTGCCCGCGCCGCCTTCCGCCATCTGGGAGCCGCGGATCGGCCTCGCCGAGGGCCTCGCCCATATGGCCGCCTCGGCCCGCGCCGAAGGGCGGCTCCGCTCCTCCCGAGCCCACCCCTCTTGATCCCGGCGGCCGCTTCGCCGGATATAGGATCGAATCTTCAAGGAAGCGCCTTATGCCCGGACCGATCTACACCGATCTTGTCGCCAGTCTGCCCTCGACCGTGCCCTTCGTCGGCCCTGAAACGCAGGAGCGCGCGCGCGGGCGCGCCTTCGCCGCGCGGATCGGCGCGAATGAGAGCGTGTTCGGCCCCTCGCCGAAAGCCATCGAGGCGATGCGTCAGGCGGCCGCGGACATCTGGAAATACGGCGACCCGGAAAATCACGATCTCCGCCACGCGCTCGCGGCGCATCATGGCGTCTCCCCCGACAACATCACCGTCGGCGAGGGGATCGACAGCATGCTCGGCTATCTCTGCCGGATGCTGGTCGAGCCGGGCGTCTCCGTCGCCACCTCGCTCGGCGCCTATCCCACCTTCAATTTCCATGTCGCCGGCTATGGCGGGCGGCTGGTCGCGGCGCCCTATGTCGACGATCGGGAGGACCCTGAAAGCCTGATCGCGCTGGCGCGCGCCGAGGGGGCGCGGCTGATCTATTTCGCCAATCCCGACAATCCGATGGGCGGCTTCTGGGACGCCGCCGCAGTGCAGCGCCTGATCGATGCGACGCCGCCGGGCGCGCTTCTTTGCCTCGACGAGGCCTATATCGATTTCGCCCCCGAAGGGACCGCGCCCGCGATCGACCCGGACGATCCGCGGGTGATTCGCTTTCGCACCTTCTCGAAGGCGCATGGCATGGCCGGCGCCCGCGTCGGCTATGCGATCGCCGCCGAGCCGCTCGCGACCGCGTTCAACAAGGTCCGCAATCATTTCGGCGTCAACCGCGTGGCTCAGGCGGGCGCCCTCGCCGCGCTCGCGGACCATGAATGGCTCTCGGAGGTGAAGCGGAATGTCGCCGAAGCGCGGCGCCGGATAACCGCCATCGCCGCGTCGAACGGGCTACGCGCGCTGCCCTCGGCCACGAATTTCGTCACCATAGACTGCGGCGCCGACGGTGATTTCGCGAAGGCGGTGCTCGACGGGCTGATCGCCCGCGACATTTTCGTCCGGATGCCCTTCGTCGCGCCGCAGAACCGCTGCATCCGCGTCAGCGCCGGGCGCCCGGAGGACATGGCCCTCTTCGAAGCCGCGCTCCCCGCGGCGCTCGGCGATGCGCGCGCGGCCCGCTCCTAGCCGATCCGCCGCGCAAGGTCGACGAGGTCTTCGGCGATCAGATCCCAATCCGCCTCGGCCCGGGTCTCGCCCCGGCCGGCGCCTTTCTCGTCCGGGCGCGGGATGAACGCGGTCTTCAGCCCGGCCGCGCGCGCGGCGGCGAGGTCGGAGTTATGCGCGGCGACCATCAGCACCTCATCCGCGGCGAACCCGAGCGCGGCGGCGGAGGCCTGATAGACCTTCGGATCGGGCTTGTAGCCGCGGGCGATTTCCGCCCCGAGGATCGCATCCCAGCTCAGCCCGGCGAAACGCGCCAGCGAAACCATCAGCGCGATCGAGCCGTTCGAGCATGTCGCGACCGGCGACTTCTCCCGAATCGCCGCGACCCCGGCGACGCTGTCCGGCCAGGGCGGCAGGCGCTCCCAGGCGTGATTCAGCGCATCCCGCTCCACCGGGTCGAACGCCGCCTCCAGCCCTCTCGCCGCCAACACAATGTCGAGATTCTCGCGGTGGAGCCGATCGAGCGGAACATAGCCGCGCGCGCCGCTCCGGACCCGCGCCATCGCCGGTTGATACTCGCCGCGCCAGGCGTCTGCGAACGCGCCGGCGTCATGCTCGAGCCCCTTGGCCCTGAACTGCGCGGCCACCTCCCCCGCGACGCCCGCGCGCCAGTCCACCACCGTGCCGAACACATCGAAAACCGCAGCCTTGATCGCCATCTCGCACTCCTCCGGATCGCGCCGACGCTCGCCGCGCCCGGGCGCTCCGTCAAGCCCTTGCGAACGGGGGCCGGCGCGGGCGGGGAGATATCACCGCAACGCGTCTTTTGCGGTTTCGGATCCGGCGCGGATCGGTATGCTTGGGTCTCGTCCCCCTTGGCGATCACGCTCCAACTGGTAAAGGCGCCTGACCGATGTCCACGCATGATGACATTCCGCAAGAGATGCGCGACCGCGTCGCCGCTTCGGATTTCGACAAGGTGTTGAAGTTCGATTGCGGCGATGACGGCGTTCTCATCATCAATCGCCGCGAGGTGACGCGCGAGGACATGGAGGCCGATTGCGTGATCTCGCTGTCGAAGAAGGACCTCAAGAAGCTTCTGACCGGCGATCTCAGCCCCACCACCGCGTTCATGACCGGCAAGATCAAGGTGGACGGCGACCTTTCCGTCGCGCTGCAATTGCAGACCCTGCTCTGATCAGCGCCGCCCGATGACCCGGTCCAGCGCCCGCGTCGGCAGGACCCGGCGCAGAATGTCCGCAAGATAGGTCGGGGTGGTCACCAGATAGCGCGCGCGCGGGCGCGGATCCTCCAGCGCCCGGATCAGCTTCGCGGTCACGGCGGCGGGCTGGAGGTCGAACCGCCCGCCCTTCTTGTCCTTGTAGAGCCGGCGCTCGATCTCGCTCCAGATCTCCTGCGGGTGGCTGGAGCCGGCGCGCGCCGGCCGCATCCAGCGTTCATACGGCGCGCGGGAGTTTCGCCGGAACGGGGTCAGGATCGGGCCGGGCGCGATCAGGACGATCTCCACCGGCGCGCCCGCGAGTTCCCGCCGCAGGGTGTCCGTCAACCCTTCGAGCGCGAATTTCGTCGCATTATAGGCCCCGCGATAGGGCGCCGCGACCATGCCGAGAACCGATGAGCAATTCACGATCCTCCCGCCCCCGGCCGCCCTCATCGCCGGCAGGACCGCGGCGGCGAGCTGATGCGGGCCGAAGAGATTGGCCTCGAAGATCGCGCGCAGCCCATCCCTCGGCAGGTCCTCCGCCGGGCCCGGCAGCGCCCACGCGCCATTGTTGAACAGCGCGTCCAGCCGCCCCTCGGACCGGGCCAGCGCCTCCGCCGCGCCGGCGGCCACGCTCTCCTCGTCCTCGTAATCGAGCCGCCAGCTCTCGAAGCCGGCCTCGCGCAGCCGCGCGGCGTCCGCCTCGCGCCGGCAGGTGGCGAAAACCCGCCAGCCCCGCGCGCGCAATGTCGTCGCCGCGTCTTCGCCGATGCCGGATGCGCACCCGGTGATGAGGATTGTCCGCTTCGTCATGCCGTCCTCTCTGGACCCGGGGGCCGCCCGCCCCCTATACGGCGTCTATGGCCGATCAACGCGACGATGACAAAGACCCTGGTGAAATCATTGCCGAGCCGATGCGCCGGGCGCTCGGCGAGCGGTATCTGCAATATGCGCTCTCGACCATCACCAACAGAGCGCTGCCGGACGCGCGCGACGGGCTGAAGCCCGTCCACCGGCGGATCCTCTACGCGATGCGCATGCTGAAGCTGGAGCCGGGCTCCGCGTTCCGGAAATGCGCCAAGATCGTCGGCGAGGTGATGGGCGGCTATCACCCGCATGGCGATCAGGCGATCTACGACGCGCTGGTGCGGCTCGCGCAGGATTTCTCCCAGCGCTACCCCCTCGTCGAGGGGCAGGGGAATTTCGGCAATATCGACGGGGACAACGCCGCCGCGCAGCGCTACACGGAAGCGCGCCTGACGGCCGCCGCTCAGGCGATGATGGTCGGCCTTTCGGAGGACGCGGTCGATTTCCGCGACAATTACGACGGCTCCGAGCGCGAGCCGGTGGTGATGCCCTCCGCGTTCCCCAATCTTCTCGCCAACGGCTCCAGCGGCATCGCCGTCGGCATGGCGACCTCGATCCCGCCGCACAACGTGCACGAAGTCTGCGACGCGCTCCTGCATCTGATCAAGACGCCGAACGCCCGGCCGGAGACCCTGGCCGAGATCATTCCCGGCCCCGACTTCCCGACCGGCGGCGTTCTGATCGAGCCGCGCGCGAACATCCTCACCGCCTATGAGACCGGCCGCGGCTCATTCCGGCTTCGCGCGCGCTGGGAGCGCGAGGATCTGGGCCGGGGGCTCTGGCGCGTCGTCGTCACCGAGATCCCGTATCAGGTGCAGAAATCGAAACTGATCGAGCGCATCGCCGACCTCATCAACGCGAAGAAGCTCCCCATCCTCGCCGATCTTCACGACGAGAGCGCGGAGGATATCCGCCTCGTTCTCGAGCCGCGCTCGCGCAGCGTCGATCCGGCGCAGATGATGGAGAGCCTGTTTCGGCTGACCGACCTTGAAACCCGCTTCAGCCTGAACATGAACGTGCTGATCGACGGGCGCACGCCGAAGGTCTGCGGGCTCCGCGAGGTGCTTCTGGCGTTCCTCGGCCATCGCCGCGACGTTCTGATCCGCCGGTCGCAAAATCGCCTTGGCGAGATCGCGAAGCGCCTCGAAGTGCTCGAAGGCTACATCATCGCCTACCTCAATCTCGACCGGGTGATCGAGATCATCCGCTATGAGGACGAGCCGAAAGCGATGCTGATCGCCGAGTTCGAGCTGACCGACGCGCAGGCCGAGGCGATCCTGAACATGCGGCTCCGCAACCTCCGGAAGCTGGAGGAGATGGCGCTGCGGCGCGAGCGCGACACGCTGCTCGAGGAGCAGGCCGGGCTGACCGCGCTGATCGGCGACGCCAGCCTCCAATGGGCGCGGATCGCCGAAGAGGTGCGCGACATCCGCACCCGTTTCGGCCGCTCGGCCCCCGGCGGCGCGCGGCGCACCGAGATCTCCCAGGCGCCCGATGTCGAGGAGATCAGCCTCGAAGCCATGATCGACAAGGAGCCGGTGACGGTGGTCTGCTCCGAAAAGGGCTGGATCCGCACGCTTCGCGGACATCAGCCGCTCGACGGCGAGCTGAAATTCAAGGACGGCGATTCCGGGCGTTTCATCCTGCATGCGGAGACGACGGACAAGCTTCTTCTCGCCGCGTCGGGCGGGCGCATCTTCACGCTCGACGTGCACAAACTTCCCGGCGGGCGCGGCATGGGCGAGCCGGTGCGCCTGATGGTCGACATGGCCAATGATGAGGACATGGTCGCGCTTCTGCTTCATCGGCCCGGCGGGCGGCTTCTGCTCGCGTCCTCCGCGGGCGACGGGTTCGTCGCGCTCGAAGACGACCTGATCGCGCAGACCCGCAGCGGCAAGCAAACGCTGAACCTGAAGGACGGCGCGACGGCCCGTGTCTGCCGCCCAGTCTCCGGCGATCATGTCGCTGTCGTGGGAGAGAACCGGAAGGTTCTGGTCTTCCCGCTTGCGGATCTGCCCGAGATGAGCCGCGGCAAGGGCGTGCGCCTCCAGAAATACAAGGATGGCGGCCTCGCGGACGCGACGACATTCAACCTCGCCGAGGGCCTCTCATGGCGCGACCCGGCCGGGCGGACCCGGACCGAACCCGTGCTGGACGAGTGGCTCGCGAAGCGGGCGACATCGGGACGGATGGCGCCGCGCGGCTTCCCTCGCGACAACAAGTTCAACTGAACGCGCCGTCAGGTGAACTCCAGCACCACCGCGCCATAGAGCGTCACTGTCGCCGAAAGCACGAAAACGTGCCAGATCGCGTTCTGGAACGGCAGGCGCTCCCAAAGGTGGAAGATCACCCCGATCGAATAGAGCCCGCCGGCCACGAACATGAGGGTCAGCGCCGAGGTGTCGATGCTGCGGGCGATGTCTCCCGCAAACATCACCGCCGCCCATCCCATCCCGAGATACAGGAAGATGGAAAGCGTATCGAACCGGCGCGGAAAAAACAGCTTCAACGCAATCCCGAACCCCGCCGTCGCCCAGATCCCGGCGAGGAGCCCCACGCCCAGCTTTCCCCCCACCGACAGGGCGGCGAACGGCGTGTAGGCGCCGGCGATCTTCAGATAGATCGTCGAATGATCGAGCCGGCGCAGCCAGTCCTTCGCGCCTTCGACCGGGAGAAGGTTATAGATCGCCGAGAACGAGAACATCGCGATCAGCGTGGCGACATAGATCGACACCGCGATGACCGGGCCCGGCTCCCCCCGCGCGGCGACGAGCGCGATCAGGATCGGGCCGCCGATCAGCCCGAATCCGACGCCGAGCGCGTGGACCGCCGCGTCCGCGATGATCTCCGGCCGCGTCTTGACGCGCCGTGTTCCGAGTCGAGTCTCCATCGTCAGATTATGGGGTCCGGGGCGCGTTTCTGAAAGGCGCGCTTGCGTCTATCGAGCTGGAATGTGGCGCATGACGGGCGCCGCGCGCGCCTCCCCCTTGTCGCCGCGGCCGCCCCGGGGCATCGTCACGGGCGGCGACGCCGACCCGAACCACTTGAATGGACAACCTGAAATGAACCAACCCGCCGCCCCTGCGCCCGAAGTCGGCTTCGATGTTCCCGCTCTTCCCGGCATGAGCGAGGCCGATATCCAGACGCCCTGCCTTGTCATCGACCTCGACGCGTTCGAGCGGAACGTCGCCAAGCTTCGAGACTTCTGCGCAGCGGCGGGCGTCGCACACCGCGCGCACGCCAAGATGCATAAATCCGTCGATGTCGCGACCTATCAGATCGAGGTTGGCGGCGCCGTCGGGATCTGCTGCCAGAAAGCCTCCGAGGCGCTCGCCTTCGCCCGCGCCGGGGTGGGCGACATTCTTGTCTCCAATCAGGTGCGCGACGCGAGAAAGATCGCGATGCTGGCGGACGTCGCGAAACTCTCCCGCTGCATCGTCTGCTGCGACGATATCGACAATATCGCCGATCTGTCCGCCGCCGCCGTCGCCGCCGGGGTCACGATCGAGGTGCTGGTGGAGATCGACTGCGACACCGGGCGGTGCGGCGTGACCACGACCGAAGCCGTCCTGGAGATCGCCAAGGCGGCCGCCGCGGCGCCGGGGCTGACGTTTTCCGGTCTTCAGGCCTATCAGGGCGCGGCCCAGCACATTCCGCGCTTCGAAGATCGGAAGGCGAAGATTGAAGCCGCTGTCGCGACGACGAAGGCGGCGCGGGACGCGCTTGTCGCCGCCGGTCTCGGCTGCGCGATCGTCACCGGCGCCGGCACCGGCTCCTATCGGCTGGAGGGGGCGTCCGGCGTCTTCACCGAACTCCAATGCGGCTCCTACGCCTTCATGGACGCGGCTTACGGCCGCGTTTTCGACAGGAACGGCGCGCCTCTCGATCAGACCGAATGGGAGAACGCGCTCTTCGTTCTGACGTCGGTGATGAGTCATGTGAAACCGGATCGGGCGGTCTGCGACGCCGGCCTGAAGGCGCAGGCGGTCGACAGCGGCCTGCCCAAGGTGTTCGGGCGCGCGGACGTCGAATACATCCATTGCTCGGACGAGCACGGCATCATCGACGACCCCGCCGGCGCGCTGAAGATAAACCAGAAGCTCCGCCTGGTTCCCGGTCATTGCGACCCGACCTGCAACCTCCATGACTGGCTTGTCGGCGTGCGGAACGGCGAGGTGGAGACGCTGTGGCCGGTCACGGCGCGCGGTCTCGGCTATTGAAACGACACGGCGGATGAGGGAATCGAAGTGACCAATTGCGACAAGGCGGCCTGAGCGATGCCCGGGCCGCTCGAAGGTTTGAACGTCGTCGAGATGGAGGGGCTGGGCCCCTGCCCGCTCGCCGGGCAGTTTCTCGCCGATCTCGGCGCCGCCGTCATCGTCATCGTCCGGAAGGCGGGGCCGCCCGACCCGACCGATATCGTCAATCGGGGCAAGCGTTCCGTCGCGCTCGACATCAAGTCGGACAAGGGGCTCGAAGCCGCGCGGCGGCTGATCGCGAGAGCCGATATTCTGATCGAAGGCTTTCGGCCCGGCGTGATGGAGCGGCTCGGGCTCGGCCCCGAGGCCGTGATGGAGGGGAACCCCGGCCTGATCTACGGGCGGATGACCGGCTGGGGGCAGGACGGCCCGCTGTCGCAGACCGCCGGGCACGACATCAACTACCTCGGCGTCACCGGCGTCCTCCATGCGATCGGCCGGCGGGACGCGCCGCCGCCGCCGCCGCTCAATATCGGCGCGGATTACGCGGGCGGCACGATGTTTCTGCTCCTCGGCGTCCTCTCGGCGCTCTGGGAGCGGGGGCGGTCCGGGCGCGGGCAAGTGGTCGACGCGGCGATGGTGGACGGCGCGGCGGCGCTGATGTCGCTCTTCCATTCCTTCATCGCGAAGGGCCGGTGGCGGAACGAACGGGAGGCGAACCTGCTCGACGGCGGCGCGCCCTTCTATCGGTCCTACGAGACGAAGGACGGCCGGTTTCTCTCGGTCGGCGCGCTGGAGCCGCAGTTCCACGCCGAATTCCTGCGCATCGCCGGGCTCCCGGCCGCGCATCAGGACACCCAGATGGCCGAGGCCGCATGGCCCGAGCGGCATGCGGCCTATGAAGCGGTCTTCAAAAGCAGGACCCGGGCTGAATGGACGGCGCTTTTCGCCGGATCGGACGCCTGCGTCGCGCCGGTGATGGACTGGGAGGAAGCGCCGGACCATCCGCAAATGAAGGCGCGCGGCGCGTTGCAGGCGCATGGCGGCGTCATGCAGGCGGCCCCGGCCCCCCGGTTCGGGCGCACCCCCGCGGGCGAGCTGGCGGACCCGCCCGCGCCCGGCGCCGACACCGCCGCGATTCTGCGCGAGATCGGTCTCGACGAAGGCTGACAGGCGGGCGGGAGCGGCCGGACGCCGCTCTCGCCGCTCCTGTCCGGACGCGGCCCGACGCCGCGCGCCCTATTCCGCCGCGTCGACGTAGTCCTCGAGCGGCGGACAGGTGCAGACGAGATTTCTGTCGCCGAACACATTGTCCACCCGCCCGACCGGCGGCCAGTATTTGTCGACCCTGAACGCCCCCGGCGGGAAGCAGCCCTGCTCACGCCCGTAGGGGCGATCCCATTCGGCGACGAGATCCTCGACCGTATGCGGCGCATGCCGAAGCGGGCTTTGCTCAACCGGCAGGTCGCCGTCGGCGACGTTGCGGATTTCCTCCCGGATCGCGAGCAGCGCGGTGACGAACCGGTCTATCTCCGCCTTGGTCTCGCTCTCGGTCGGCTCCACCATCAGCGTCCCCGAAACCGGCCAGCTCATCGTCGGGGCGTGGAAGCCGTTATCGATCAGCCGCTTGGCGATGTCATCGACGGTGACCCCATGCGCCGCGAACGGCCGCGTGTCGAGAATGCACTCATGTGCGACGCGGCCGCGATTGCCGATGAAGAGAACGTCATAGGCGCCGCGAAGCCGGGCGACGATGTAATTGGCGTTGAGGATCGCGACGCGGGTCGCCTGCGTCAGGCCCGCGCCGCCCATCATCAGGCAATAGGCCCATGAGATCAGGAGGATCGACGCCGACCCATAAGGCGCGGCGCTGACCGCGCCCTCCCCCGCGCCGGTTTCCGGATGGCCGGGAAGAAAGGGCGCGAGATGCGCTTTCACGCCGATCGGCCCCATGCCCGGTCCGCCGCCGCCATGGGGAATGGCGAAGGTCTTGTGAAGATTGAGGTGGCTCACATCCGAGCCGATCTCCCCCGGTCGCGCCAGCCCGACCATCGCATTGAGGTTCGCGCCGTCGAGATAGACCTGCCCGCCGAATTCATGGGTGATGTCGCAGACCGTGCGCACCGTCTCTTCGAAGACGCCATGGGTCGAGGGATAGGTGATCATGCAGGCGGCCAGATTCTCACCCGCCGCCGCCGCCTTGTCGCGAAAGTCCTCCAGGTCGATATCGCCGTTCGCGGAAGACTTGACCACCACCACCTTCATGCCGGCCATCTGCGCCGAGGCGGGGTTGGTGCCGTGCGCGGAGATCGGAATGAGGCAGACGTTCCGCCGCGACTCCCCGCGGGAGGCGTGATAGGCGGCGATGGTCATCAGCCCGGCGAACTCCCCCTGCGCGCCGGAATTCGGCTGCATGGAGAAGGCGTCATAGCCGGTGATGTCGCAAAGCTTCTCGGTCAGGTCCGCGATCGCCTCCGCGTAACCGGCGGCCTGCTCCACCGGCGCGAACGGATGCAGCCTGCCGAATTCCGGCCAGGTGAGCGGCATCATCTCGGCGGCGGCGTTCAGCTTCATCGTGCAGGAGCCGAGCGGGATCATCGCGCGATCCAGCGCGAGGTCGCGGTCGGCGAGACGGCGCATGTAGCGCATCATCTCGGTCTCGGCCCGGTTCATGTGGAAGACCGGATGTTCGAGATACGCGCTCTGACGGAGAAGCGCGTCCGGCACGCGCAGGGTCCGGCCTTCGTCCGCCGGCTCGCTCACTCCGAACGCGTCCAGCACACGGGCGATCACGTCGGCGTCCGTCGTCTCATCGACGGAAACGCCGACCCGGTCCCGACCGATGCGCCGAAGATTGACGCCGCGCTGCTCCGCCGCCGCCAGAATCCCCGCCTGCCCGACGCCGACCTCGATGGTGATCGTATCGAAGAACGCGTCGGGAGCCACCTTGGCGCCCGCCGCGCGCAACGCGTCCGCCAGCCGGACGGCGTTGAAATGAACGCGCTCCGCGATCGCCCTCAGGCCGACCGGCCCATGGAAAACGGCGTAAAACGACGCCATCACCGCCAGAAGCGCCTGCGCCGTGCACACGTTCGAGGTCGCCTTCTCGCGGCGGATATGCTGCTCGCGCGTCTGGAGCGCCAGCCGATAGGCGCGCGCCCCGCGCGCGTCGACGGAGACCCCGACGATCCGCCCCGGCAGGTTGCGCTTGTACGCGTCGCGGCAGGACATGAAGGCGGCGTGCGGGCCGCCATACCCCATCGGCACGCCGAAGCGCTGCGCGGAGCCGATCGCGATATCGGCGCCCATCGCGCCCGGCTCCTTCAGCAGGCAAAGCGCCAGAAGATCGGTCGCCACCGCCGCGACCGCGCCGGCTTCATGCAGCGCCGCGATCGGCGCGGTGAAATCCCGGATATGGCCATAGGTGCCCGGATACTGGAAAAGCGCGCCGTAAACGGCGCCGGGGTCGAGCGCTTCCGGAGCGCCGACGCGCACCTCGACGCCGAGCGGGCGCGCCCGCGTCTGGACGACGGCGATGGTCTGCGGATGGCAGTTCTCATCGACGAAAAAGACGTTCGCCTTCGATTTCGCCACCCGGCGGGCCATCGCCATCGCTTCGGCCGCCGCGGTCGCCTCGTCGAGAAGCGAGGCGTTGGAGATCGGCAGGCCGGTGAGATCGCTGACCATGGTCTGGAAATTCAGCAACGCCTCCAGCCGCCCCTGCGCGATTTCGGGCTGATAGGGCGTATAAGCCGTGTACCACGCCGGATTCTCGAGAATGTTCCGCTGGATCGCCGGCGGCGTCGCGGTGCCGTAATAGCCCTGACCGATCAGGCTGACCATCACCCGGTTCTTGGCCGCGACGGCCCGCATCTTCTCCAGAAGCTCATGCTCCGTCAGCGCCGGCCAGGTCAGCGGCCCGCTCTGGCGGATGACCTGCGGGACGGTCTCGTCGATCAGCGCATCCAGGCTCTCCGCCCCGACCGCCTTCAACATCTCGTCCATTTCTTCCGGCGAAGGGCCTATATGGCGGCGGTTCGCAAAATCATAGGTGTCGTAGTCGGTCGGGGAATATGCCATTGCGCGCCTCAGCCGATCATCTTCTTGTAGCCGCTCTCGTCCATCAGACCGTCGAGCGCGGCGACGTCCGCCAGCTTCATCTTGAAGAACCAGGCCGCCTCCATCGCGTCCTCGTTCACCAGCGCGGGATTGTCCGCAAGCGCGTCGTTCACCTCGACGATCTCGCCATCCACCGGCGCCTCGATCCCCGAGGCGGCCTTGACGCTTTCGATGACGACGATCTCATCGCCCTGAGAGACGGAAGTCCCCACTTCGGGAAGCTCGACGAAAACCACGTCGCCAAGCTGTTCGGCGGCGTAGGTCGTGACGCCGACCACGGCGTGATCGCCCTCGACGCGAAGCCATTCATGGCTCTCGGTGTATTTGATGTTCGACATGGACGGTGTTCCTCAGCGTTTGTAGGTTGATGTTCTGAACGGAAGCGGCGCGACCTGAGCGGGATGCCTGCGGCCGCGAACTTCGCCATAGACGGTCGCGCCTTCCTCGATATCGGGCGGCAGATATCCCATCGCGATCGGTCTTTCGACCGAAGGGCCGAAGCCGCCGGAGGTCACCCGGCCGATCGGCGCGCCGCCCTCCGCCGCGGCGTATATCTCCACGCCTTCGCGCATCGGCGCGCGGCCCTCGGGCAGGAGCCCGCGGCGACAGCGCGACGGCCCTTCGGCGAGCGCCGCGAAGATGGGCGCCGCGCCGGGAAAACCGCCCTCGCGCGCGCCGCCGGGGCGGCGGGCCTTCTGGATCGCCCATTGCAGCCCCGCCTCGACCGGATTCACGGTCTCGTCCATGTCGTGGCCATAGAGACAAAGCCCGGATTCAAGACGCAGACTGTCGCGCGCGCCGAGCCCGATCGGCCAGACCTCCTCTTCGGCGAGAAGGGCTTCCGCCAGCGGCTCCGCGCGGTCGGCGGGCATGGAGATCTCGAAGCCGTCCTCGCCGGTGTAGCCGGAGCGGGAGATCCAGACCTCCGCGCCGCGCCAGTCGAAACTGGCCGAGTCCATGAAGCGCATCGCCGCCACTCCGGGGACGAGACGCTCCAGCACCGCCTCCGCCGCCGGGCCCTGCAGCGCCAGAAGCCCGCGGTCGGTCAACTCGGTCGCCTCCGCGCCGTCGAGATTGGCCTGCATGTGCGCGACATCATTCGCCTTGCACGCGGCGTTGACCACGAGAAAGAGATGATCCCCCCGGTTCGCCACCATCAGATCGTCGAGAATTCCGCCGGCGGCGTTCGTGAACAGCGCATAGCGCTGACGCCCCTCGGCCAACGCCAGAAGATCCACCGGCGCCAGGGCCTCCAGCGCCGCCGCGGCGTCGGCGGCGCGACCGGAGGGCGCGCGCACGATCACCTGCCCCATATGGCTGACATCGAACAGCCCGGCGGCGGCGCGGGTGTGAAGGTGCTCCTTCATCACCCCGGTCGGATACTGGACCGGCATTTCATAACCTGCGAACGGCACGAGCTTGGCTCCGAGCCGAAGGTGCAGATCATGAAGCGGTGTCCGAAACAAATCGCTCATCGCATCACTTCCATCACTGGCCGGAGTTCCGGCATCGTTTTCCAAACGGGCGCGCCCGTTCACATCGACGCCCCCTCTGTCCCTTGCGCCTGAGATCGTTATCCCTTCGGCGAACGCGTCCGCGTTTCTCTCCAGAGTCTTCGTGTCGGGCCGGTCCCTTGCGCCTGAGAGTTTACCGGGGCGGTTGCTCCTTCGGCACCGGCGAGATCAAACCCGCCAGCTTCTCCCAATCCGACATGCAGACGGTAATCCGGCGGCGCCGGATCTGGCAAGAGCGTTAATGCCCAAAGGGCGACGTCGCGGGTTCAGAAGCGAAGCCCCCGCGCGGCGGCGGCGCCCGCGTCCATCAGGTCGAGCAACCGCGCGACGTAATGCTCCCGCGCGACGAAGCCCGCGGCCTCCCCCTCCACAAACTGCCGCTCCAGCGCGTCGATCAGCCGGAGAAGCCGCCGCCGGTGCAGACCAAGCCCGCGCTGCACCGGATCCGCCACCACCCCGGCGAAAGCCGCGAGAACCGACGCCGAGGCCGCAAGCCCCGCCGTCACCCCCGCCACCAGAGACACGGGAACCGCCGGCGTCATCACGCCGTACCAGAGCGACCCTGCGGCCGCGCCGAGCGGAAACGCCGCGACGGCCGCGCTCTGCGTCATCGCCGCGGCGAGCGCCGGTCCGAGCGAGAGCGCTCCCGGCGTCAACTTCTGGAAAACCGCCGCCCCCGCGCCGACCGTCGCCAGCGCCGTGGTCATCTCCGCGACCGCGGCGCGCGCGCCGGCGTATTCGGAAAGCCCGGCATGGAGCGCGGCCCGGCCCGGCCCGCCGCGCTCCGCCGCCGCCAGCATCCGGCGGATCGCCGGATCGGCGGTGATCGCCGCCGCCAGCGCGTCGTCGCCGGCGCCATCGGGCGGCAATTCCAGAAGCTCGACCAGAATCAGCCGCCGCACCTCCCGCATCACCGCCGTCTCCAACATGATCCGGCGCGAGCGGAGCCAGCCCGCCGTTCGCCGCCGTTTCGCGGCGGCGGCGAGCGCCGCCGTCAGCCGCGCGCTCGCGAAGACCGGCGCCAGCGCAAGGTTCGCCGGCGCCCGCGCGATGTCCCAGCCGAGCGCGTGCCGATGCAGCCGGAGCGAGCCGCGGATCGTGAACCACTGGTCGACGAACCCGTCCACGCGGGCGCGGCGCTCATCGAAATAACGGCGCGCGGCCGCGACCACCGCCGCGCGCACCTCGTCGGGCGTCGGGCCGGGCTCCGGCGCGCCGGGCGTCGCGGCGAAGGGGGCGTCATCCACAGCCATCACTCCGGAATATGGGCGCGCGGCGCCGCCTGCGCAAAGGACTCAGGCCGCGTCCCACGCGACCGGGACCGAGAGCGGCCCCCGGAACGCCCATCCACCGATTTTCGCCTCTCCGTTCAGGCGGAGGCCCTTCAACCGCTCGAAAAGCGTCGGCAGCGCCACCTCCGAGACCAGCGCCTTCGCCGCCCAGGCGCCGGCGCAAAAATGCGGCCCCGCCCCGAAGGCGATATGGGCGGATGCGTCGCGCGTGACGTCGAACCGCTCCGGCGCGGTGAAATGCGCGGGATCGCGGTTGGCGGCGCCGAACATGAAAAAGACCCGCTCCTCCGGCTCGAAGCGCACGCCGTCAAACTCGAAATCGCGCGCGACCCGGCGCGGCGACATGCCGATCGGCGACATCCAGCGGACATATTCCGCGAAGACCCGGGTCCAATCCACCTCGCCGCGCCGCACCAGATCCAGTTGCTCCGGATGGCTCAGAAGCGCCCAGGCGGCGCCGGCGATGGCGTCCCGCGGCTCGTTCTGGCCGCCGGAGATCACCAGTTTGATGTTCGCCCGGATCTGCGCCATCGGCTGCCCGGCCCGCATGAGGACCGAGAGGATCGACGGGTCGGGCGCCGCCCGCTTCGCGGGGATCGTTCGGGTGATGTGCTCGTCGATCAGTCCGGTTCCCCAATCGCAGCGCGCCGCCACTTCGGGGTCGCCGACATAATTGGCGCAGCCGTCGATCATCGCCTGGGAGGCCGCGTTCAGGTCCTCCCACGTCATCGACGTCAGCCCGGTGATCGCCCGGAGCGCGTCGGCGGCGACCGGCGCCGCGTAATCCTGCGTCAGCTCCGCCGCGCGCCGCGGCGCCAAAGCGTCCAGCGCCCGCGCGACATCCCGATGAAAGTGCGACGTCCAGACATCCCGCACCGTGCGCGGCGAGACGGAGGGAAACATCTGCTTGCGCTCATCGAGATGCGCCGCGCCGTCCTTTCGCATCATGTTCTCGCCCATGAGGACGGTCATCAGCCCGCCCGGCTGCACGGACGAGAAGATGTCGATCTTCTTTTCACATTCGAAGATCGCGTCGCGGCGGGTGAAGAGCGTGGCGTTCAGCTGCGGGACGAATGCGATCGGGGCTTCGGCCTGCATCCTTGCAAGGTCGGGATATGGATCGGCCCAGAAGGCCGCATGGTCGATCTCGTAAACCGGCGCCGTGCTCACCTGATCTTCACCTCGAACAGATCCGCGCCGCCTCAGGCGCAGGCCGGGTCAACCGCCGTTCAGCAACGCCTGCGCCTCCGCGGCGATCCGCGAGACGATGGCGCCCGTCCCCTCCGTCCTCCGGTTCAGCCCGACCGCCTGCCCGGCCCAGAGCGACAGGAAATCGGCCGAGTCGGCGTCAGCGCAGGCGTTTCTCAGCGGTCGGGTCAGGGGGTTCATCAATGGAAAATCGGCCCAGACCATATCCGCGGTCTCTTCGATGTAGCGATTGCGGATGCCGCGCGCCGGGCGGCCGGAGAACGCCGTCGTCACCACCGTATCCGCCCCGTCGGAGCTCAGGAGCGCGGCCTTGTGCGGCGCGCGGACCGACGCTTCGGGGCTGGTCAGGAAGGCCGTGCCGATCTGCACCCCCGCCGCACCCAGCATCAGCGCGGCGGCGACGCCCCGGCCGTCGCCGATGCCGCCAGCCGCGATCACCGGAACCGAAACCCGGTCGACGATCGCCGGAACCAGCGCCATCGTTCCCATCTCGCCCCAGCTTTCATCCGGGTTGAACGCGCCGCGATGGCCGCCCGCCTCCCAGCCCTGGGCGATGATCGCGTCCGCGCCGGCGGCCTCCAGCGCCTCGGCCTCCTTCGGCGAGGTGGCCGACGACATGATGAAGATGCCCGCGGCCTTCAGCGGCGCCAGCAGCGCCGGCGCGGGCAAGCCGAAATGGAAGGAGACCACCGGCGGCGCGGCGGCGAGCGCCGCCTCCAGCTGCGCCTCGCCGAACCCCGGGCCGGCCGTCGGCGCCGCCGGCGCGCCAAGACCGAATTCCGCGTAATCAAGACCGAATTCCGCGTAATAAGGGGCGAGCCGATCGATCGACGCCTGCTCGCGCGCGGCGTCGCGCCGGGGCGGCTCGTGGCAGAAAAAGTTGATCGAGATCGCGCCGTTCGTCGCTCCCTGCGCCTCCTTGCAGGCCGCGACCGCCGCCTCCGGCGTCATCAGCGCGACGCCGAGCCCGCCGAGCGCGCCGGCGTTCGCCGCCGCCGCCGCCATCGCCGGCGTCGCCGCGCCGGCCATCGGGGCCTGAACGATCGGATGCCGGATGCCGAGCCGGTCCATCAGTCTCTTGTCACGCCACATCAGCTTTCAATCGCCTCCGCACAGCTCAAGGGTTCATTTTCCGCGATCCGCCCGACCGTCTGCTCGTCACCGTCTTCCCCGCTGATGATCACGATATCCGCGCCGCGCTTCACGTGCAGGAAACAGTGGAGATCCGGGCCGTAGGCGAAACAATATTCGCCGTCCGCGTAGGCCCAGCGCCCTTCCGCGCACAGCCCGTCCGGGAAGCGAAACACAACGTCGCCGTCATCATTGCGATAGTATTCGCGCCCGAACAACACCCCGTCCTTGTAGTAATGCAGGGTTTTCCCTGTGGTCAGCGCCCGCCAGGCGTCCGGCGCGATCGGCTTGTCCTCCAGCGCCTCCGCGAACGCGCCCCCGCCAAGCGCCGCGATAATCACAGCCAATATCACTCCATGCATTCCGAACCTCCACACTAACGGACCCAGAAAACCACGCGCCGCACCCGAACGCCAGCAAGAAGAAGTCACGTCGCATTGATGACCGCCCCGTCTGGACAGCGGACGCCGGGCGGTCTTATTGGTCTGAGAGTTTGGGAGGGACCAATGATCGCGATTGAAGGCAAAACCATCGGCGCCGTTTTCGACGAGGCGACCCGGACCTGGCCCGACGCGCCCTTTCTGATCGAGCCGGCGAAGACGGGCGGCGCGCCGCGCATCCTCAGCTACGCCGAAGCCGCCGCGGAGGTCGACCGTCTCTCGGCGGCGCTCTCGGCCGCCGGCTATGGCCACGGTCACCGGATCGCGACGCTGATCGGCAATCGGCCCGAGTTCTTCCTGATGCGGCTGGCGATGAACCGGCTCGGGATCTCCATCGTGCCGGTGAACCCGGATTACCGCGCCGGCGAAATCGCCTATCTGATCGACGATTCCGGCGCTGATCTGGCGCTGGCGGAGGCGTCGCGCCGGGATCTGATGGCGGCCGGCGTCGCGGAGGCGGAGAGCGGCCCGCCGCTGGTGCTTTTCGAGGACATCCTCGCCGGCCCGCCGCCGCCCGCCGCGCCGCCGCCGCTCTCCGGCCCGCCGACCCCGGCGACGGAGGCGAGCCTGGTCTACACATCCGGCACTACCGGAAGGCCGAAAGGCTGCATCCTCAGCCACGAGGCCGAGCTGATGTATGGCGAAAGCTATCTGCTGATCCCGCCGCCGATCGGTCTTCGCGAAGCCAGCGAGCGAATTCTCAACCCGCTCCCGCTCTATCATGTCAACGCCGGCGGCATCACCTTCTTCGGCGTGCTGCTCTCGGGCAACGCGCAGGTCATCCCGGAGCGGTTCTCCGCGTCGAACTGGTGGCGCGACATCCGCGACACCGGCGCCACGATCTTCCATTATCTCGGGGTCATCATTCCCGTGCTGATGGCCGACAAGACCGTCGGAAAGGCGGATATCGGCGCCCTTCGCTGCGCGCTCGGCGCCGGGGTCGAGCCGGCGCTTCACGATCCGTTCGAAGAGCGGTTCGGCATCCCGCTCATCGAATGCTGGGGCATGACCGAGATGTGCCGCGTCCTCGCCATCGCCGAGGAGCCGCGCATGACCGACACGCGCGCCATCGGCCGGCCGCGCGCCGGGCTGGAGGTCCGGGTTCTCGATCAGGACGGGAACGAGGTTCCACGCGGGACGCCGGGAGAGATGTGCATTCGCCATTCGGCCGAGACGCCGGGAAAGGGCTTCTTCTCGGGCTATCACAACAAGCCGGAGGCGACCGCGGAGGCGTGGCGCGGCGGCTGGTTTCACACCGGCGACACCGTGTCCATGGACGAAAGCGGGATGATCTTCTTCATCGACCGGGCGAAGAACATCATTCGCCGCTCGGGCGAGAACATCGCCGCGGCCGAGGTCGAGAACTGCCTCTTCGAGGATGAGCGCGTCGTCGCGGTCGCCTGCGTCGCCGCGCCCGACGAGATGCGCGACGAGGAGGTGCTGGCCTGCGTCGTCCTCGCCGAAGAAACCGAGAAGAACGAGGCGACGGCCCGCGCGCTCTTCGATCACGCTTTCCGGAGGCTCGCCTATTTCAAACCCCCCGGCTGGATCCGGTTCATGGACGCGCTTCCGGTGACCGGCACGCAGAAGGTGCTGAAGCACAAGATCTTCCAGCCCGACGAAGATCCGCGCGCCGGAGCGTTTGATTTCCGGGCGCTGAAGCGGCGCGGCTAGACGAGACCGGGCCGTCGCCCGCGCGGCGCGCGGGCGACGGCCGGGATTCAGGACGAGCGGAACAGGTAGATCGGGCTGGTCCAGGCCCGGGCGCCGTCTTCCAGCGTCAGGCGAATATAGATCGGGTTGTCCCCCTCGGGCCTGATGTCGATCCGCCGCGTGAAGCTGAACCGGCGCTCGGCGTTTTCCTCCGGCAGGCGGAACGCCTTGACGAACCGGGGCAACTCGCCGGACGCGTCATAGATGCGATCCTCAAGCCCGATTTCGGCGAGTGGAGCCTCGAACGAGACGAGCGGCGAGCGGAACTCCAGAACCGCGTCCTCCGCCCCGTCCAGCGTGACGTCGAAGCCGCCGAAATTGCCGGTGGTCAACGCGTCCCAGCGCAACCCGTCATCGCCCACGCGCGACAGGGTCTTGTCGCGATTGAAGAAGTTGACCGGGCTGGCGGCGCGAATCTTCGCTCCCTTGAACCGCGCCTCCCCGTCCCAGACCACCTGCCGGAACCGCCCCCGATACTCGGCGCCTTCCCAGAGCACCCGGATGCGCGGGCCGAGATCCGCCGCGCCGTAGGGGCGCAGCGTCTCGACCAGGTCCCGGCCGTTGAAGATATCGACCCGCTCGACCGGAGAGGAGGCGACGATATCGACGTCGATCTCCACGCCTCCATCGGGGAGATGAACGATATCGCCCATAAGCGCGTCGCGCGCCGGGCGCCCTTCCGCCGGGCCGAGCGCCGGGTCGTCGTGATAGAGCGTTCCCTCCTGATCGAAGCGCGCCTTCAGGTCGATCACCATCCGTCCGGACGGGCCGCCGGTCGTGCCGAAATGGCGGCGCTTGCGCAGGCAGTCGAGAAGCGCGGGGCGTGAAAGCTCCTCCATCAGATAGCAGGTGAGCCCGCCGATCGCGCCGAATTTCCCCGCCCCCGGATAGCTCGCGCCGGGCCGGCCCTTGTGGCCGTCGGAATTTGCGACGACGCCGACGCGGTAGCCGAGCCGGAGCGCGTCATGCAGCAGCCATTCGAACGTTCCCCAGGAGGAATGCACCTCCACCGACCGCTCGAACCGGCCGTCATGGGCCAGCTCGATATCGGCGTAGCGCCCGCCGCAATGGGCGAAACAGACGACGTCGAACTCCTCCGCCTCGGCCAGCGCGGCGAAAAGCGCGCCCGCCGTGGGGCAATCGTATTTCGCCGTCGCGCGATCCTCGATCAGCGCATGCGAAGAGCGCCGGATGATCCGGCCCTCGGCCGGGAAATAGACGTTGCGGTCGCCGCCGAGCGCGGTGTTGCCGGACCATTCATAGCCCGGCAGCGCAACGAACTTTCCCGGCTCGTCGAACTCCGCGGTGATCCGGTTCAGTTCCGCCCAGAACTCATCGGTGATCTGGAAATCATTGCCCTGATGGCCGCAGGCGTCGACGAAGGCGCGGTCCCGCGCGAAGGCGAAATAGGCGCGCGCGCTTCCGGTGCCGATCGTCTCTTCCGACTGCCCGTGAATGTCGCCCCAGAAATGAACGAGCTTCGTCTCTTCGACGCGAAGCGGATTCGTCTCCGCGACGACTTCGCCGTCGGGGCCGCGAAGGACGATGGAGACGTCGGCCGGCTCCCGCACCACAAGGCCCGGCGCTTCGAAGGCGAACGGGCCGGGAGAAAGCTCCATCTCCGCCGGCAGACCTTCAATCGGCCCCCGCGCCTCCAGAGTGAGACGGGTCTGGCAGAGATCGGAAGGGTTGCCCCACTTGTCCTCGCCTTTCAGCTTCAGCGCGAACGCCTCGCCCGGCCGGCGCCGGGTCGGCAGGACGGCGACGAAGCGCTCCGGCGCGCCCGGCGCGATGTTGATGATCGGCTGTTCGGGAAGCGGCTGAAAGTTAAAGGTTGCGATCGGGTCGACCAGCACGCGAAACTCGAACGTCTCTTCGCAGAAGGTCTGAAGGCGCATTCCCGGCCCGCCATGATCCGTGATCCCGAAACGGACCACGATCTGGTCGCCCTCCTTCAGATAGCCTTTCACCACCTTGATCCAGAGCGTCCGATCCCAGGGGCGCACATTCGCCTTCGGATCCCAGCGGAGTTGAAGAACCGCGCCGTTCGACGCCTCGACCGTGCAATAATTCGCGCCCTTCGGGTCATCGAATTGCGGCGCGCTCTGATCGGAGGCGAAGCGGAAGCAGATGCGAAGACTTCCCGAATCGTCGATTCCATACGCGCCGGCGGTGTAGGTCAGCGTGAACGAGGCGTAAGAGCCCGCCTCGAGGCGGCCGGCGGGGGAGATCTCGGCCCGGCCAAGCAGATGATCGGGGATGGCGTGAAGGATCACGCCGCTATTCATATCCTCCCACGGCCGGGCGGCCTCGGTCGCCGCGGCATGCTTGTCGGTCATCGTCGTCTCCTTCATCGGCCCCGCGCTCGCGCGCGCCATCAAGCAAAAAGCTCCACAAGAAAAATCGAGATCTGCGGCACATAGGTGATCAGCATCAGGTCCGCGATCAGAATCGCGATATACGGCCAGATCACGACGACGATCCGCTCCACCGGAACCCGCGTGATCGCCGAAGCCACGAACAGGTCGACGCCGAGCGGCGGCGTCACGGTGCCGATCGAGAGATTGACGCACATGATGACGCCGAAAAGAACCGGATCGACGCCGAAACTCATCGCGGCCGGATAGAGGATCGCGGTGAAGATCACGATCGCCGCCGCCGCGTTCATCAGGCAGCCGACAAGAAGCAGGAAAAGATTGACGAACAGCAGATAGACGAGATCGCTCCCCGCGGTGGCCGCGAGATACGCCGATATGTTCTGCGGGATCTGGTTGATGGTGATCAGCCAGGCGAAAACTCCGGCGCAGTTCATGATGAACATGACCACCGCGGAGGAGATCACCGCCTTGTAGAAGGCGCGATAAAGCCCGCTCAACGTCAATTCGCGATACGCGAAGCCGACCAGAATCCCGTAAAGCACGGCGACGACGGCCGCCTCGGTCGGGGTGAAGACGCCGCCGTAAATGCCGCCGAGGATGATGACGGGCATCAGAAGCGGCCAGAACGCCGCCCGGAAGCTCCGAAGGATCTCGCCGCCGCCGGCGAACGGCTCGACCGCGACCGTCTCGCGCCGGATCAGCACCCAGTTCACCAGCAGCATGCTGGCGCAGATCACGACGCCGGGCCCGATCCCGGCGAGAAAGAGATCCGCGATCGAGACGCCGGTGACGACCCCGTAAAGAATAAGGAGAATGCTCGGCGGAATGATCATGCCGGTCACGCCCGCCGCCGCCACCGTCGCGGCGGTGTAGGAGGGGCGATAGCCCTTCTCCGCCATCGGCCCGCTCATCACGCCGCCGATCGCCGCCACGGTGGCCGCGTTGGAGCCGGAAAGCGCCGCGAAGAAGCTGGAGCCGAGGATCGCCACCGCGCCGAGCCCGCCGCGGAAATGGCCGACCAGCGCGCTGGCGAAGTCCACCAGACGGCGCGACATGCCGCCGGTCGCCATGATCTCCCCCGCGAGGATGAAGAACGGGATCGCCAGCAGCGGAAAGGAGTTGTTGGTGGAGAAAAGCCGCTGCGCGATGATCTCCAGGCTGATGTCGCTCAACAAGAGCCCGACGACGCTGGAGACGCCAAGCGCAACCGCGATCGGCGCCCTGATCATCATCAGGATCAGCAGCGTCGCGAAAATGGCGGTCGTCACCATGCGCGGGGACCGTTCTCTCTCATGGCGTCACTCCCAATCATTCGCGTCAGGCTCCGCTTCAGGCGCGACGATCAGCCCGCGGATGATCTCGATCATGTAGATCAGCATGAACGCGGCCCCGGTCGGCACGGCCGCGTAGGCCCACGCCATCGAGACCTCCAGCGCGGGCGAGATCTGCGGCGCGACCCGGACCGTGAGCTCGGCCCCATAGCCGACCAGCACCGCGAAGAACCCCGCCGAGGTCGCCGCCGCGATCAGCAGCGCCCCGCGCCGGAGCGGCGCCGGCATCAGCTTCACGAAAACGCCGATCGCCGCATGCGCTCCCCGCCGCAGGGTCACGGCGGAGCCGAGAAAGACCATCCAGACGAAAAGATAGCGGATCATTTCATCGGGGAAGGCGAGCGAGCTATCCAGCAGGAACCGGAAGACGACGGTCGCGACGCCAAGGGCGAACATCGCCGCGAACGCCGCGACGCACAGGGCCGCCAGCGCGGATTCGGTGAGATCCAGAATCCGGGTCGTCATTCCGGCCTCATCCAACCGGCCCGCGCGGCGGCCCGCCGGGTCACTTCGTGTCGATGACGCTCTGCACGAGCGCCTCGCCGATCTTGCCGCGATACTCAGCCCAGACCGGGGCCATCGCCTTCTGGAATTCAGCCGTCTGCTCGGGGGTGAGACGCGTGACGACCATGCCGCCCGTCTCCATCTCCGAGAGGTATTTCGCCTCTTCCGCGTTCAGCGTCTCGCGCTCCCACGCCTGAGTTTCGAGCGCGGTCTCCGCGAAGAGGGTCTGAACCTCCTCGGGAACGCTCTTCCACATCTTTTCGTTGGCGAGGAACATGATTCCGGCCCATTGATGGTTCGAAAGCGTGATGTTGCCCTGCACCTTGTCGAACCCGAACGCCTTCACATTGCCGACCGGGTTGTCCTGCCCGTCCACGGTGCCTTGCTGGAGCCCGGTGAAGACCTCCGAAAGCGCCATCGGCGTCGGGTTGGCGCCGAGCGCCTTGAAGGTCGCCACGTTGAGCGGGTTGTTCACCACGCGAAACTTGATCCCCTTCATGTCGTCCGGCTCGGAGACCTTGGTGTCGCGGGTGGTGATGGTGCGGAATCCGCTTTCGTACATCGCCAGCGTGCGGATGCCGATCTTCTCCAGCATGTCGGCCGTCAGGCCGGCGCCGACCGGGCCGTCCGCGACCGCGTAGGCGTGTTCACGGTCCCGAAAGATGAACGGCAGGTAATAGATGTCGAGCGGCGGATAGAAGCTCGCCACGTTCGTGGTCGGAACGAGGGCGAAATCGACGACGCCGATCTGCATCGCCTCCACCAGGTCGCGGGAGGAGCCGATGGTGCTGTTCGGAAAGACGCTGATCGTGATCTCGCCACCGCTTTTCTCGGCGATCTGATCGGCGAACATCTGCGCGCCGCGCGCAAGCGGATGCGCCTCGTTGTAGGGGTGGCCGAATTTCAGGTCGAGCTTGGGATAATCCGCCGCCACGGCCGCTCCCGCCGAAGCCGCGAGCAGCCATGCGCCCGCGAGCGCGCCAGCCGCGCGGGCGAAGCGCCCGGCGCGGGCGCGAGATCCCATCTGGATGTTCGTCGTCATAGCACTCTCCGTTGTTGTCTTCGGTTGATCCGACCGTATCGCCGGGCTTCGCCGCCCGGTCTCTCCATGTGTTTTCCGCTTGTTTTCATCACGCGCGCGCCCCGATCGGGGATAGACATGACCGTCGTCCGCCCCCGGCGCGCTCACGGCGCCGGAACCGAACGCGCCCGACCCGTGAAACGCCCCGACGCCCGGCCTGCGACGGGCCGCTCATCGTAACGTCGATCCCGTTTCGCGTCGCCATCGAACTGAGCGCCTGTTCCGAACTTCGTCACGAAATTGACGCTTCAGATGCCGGTCGGTCAAGTCCTCTATAGGAATTAATTCGCGCCGGCCCCGCCTCTCCGGGGCGCCGGCGTCACCCGCTCCGCGGGCGGTTCGCGCCCAGTCCGGCGGTCAGAAACCGGCCGGCCCGGAGCTTCGCGCCATCGACCACGCTGAAAAGCACGGGCACGAACAGAAGCGACAGCAATGTCGACAGCACCAACCCGCCGATCACCGCGAGAGCCATCGGCGAGCGGAATTCGCCGCCCGGCCCAAGCGCGAGCGCGCTCGGCGTCATGCCGGCGGTCATCGCGATCGTCGTCATGATGATCGGCCGCGCGCGCTTGTGGCCGGCGTCGAGCACGGCGGCGCGCCGGTCGGCGCCGTCTTTCATGGCCTGGATCGTGAACTCCACCAGCATGATCGCGTTCTTGGTCACGATTCCCATCAGCATCAGGAACCCGATGACGACCGAGAGGCCGATCGCGGAGCCGTTGAGATAAAGCGCGAAGATCGCGCCGCCGATCGCGAGAGGCAGCGACAGCAGGATCGTCAGAGGCGTGATGAAGCTGGAGAAAAGCAGAACCAGAACGACATAGACCAGAAGAGCCCCGGCCCCCATGGCGAGGCCGAAACTGGTGAAGACCTCGGTCATGACCTCCGCGTCGCCCGAACTCTGGATCGAGGCGCCTTCCGGCATCGCGCCGGCGACGGGAAGCGCATGAATCTCCGCCACGGTCGGGCCGAGCAGCGCGCCATCCGCGAGGTCGGCCTCCACCGAGACGCGGTATTGGCGATCATATCGTTCGATCGCGCTCGGCCCCATGCCCAACGCCAGATCGGCCACCACCGCCAGCGGCACAGGCCCGCCCGTCGTGCTCGGCACATGTTGACCGGAGAGCCGCATGAGATCGCGGCGCGCCGCCTCCTTCAGCCGCACAACGATGGGGATGCGGCGCTCCCCGGTGTTGAATTTGGCGAGATTGGCGTCGATGTCGCCGATAGTCGCGATGCGGACCGTCGACGCCAGCGCCGCCGCCGTCACGCCCATCTCCGCGGCCAGCTCCGGTTTCGGCGTGATCCGGATCTCGGGCCGAAGAAGCGCCGCCGACGTCGTCGGATCCACCACCGACCCCAGGGCGTCCATCGCATCGGCCAGGCTCGACGCCGCGCGGCTGGCGGCGGCCTCGGTGTCGGCGAGAACGCTGATCGAGATGTCCCGCGCGCCGTTATCGTTGAGCATGTGCAGCC
This sequence comes from Paludibacillus litoralis, assembly GCF_037646705.1. NCBI lineage: Bacteria > Pseudomonadati > Pseudomonadota > Alphaproteobacteria > Rhodobacterales > Paracoccaceae > Paludibacillus > Paludibacillus litoralis. Next base: position 167,285 of record NZ_JBBHER010000003.1, on the reverse strand, counting down.
TGACATCGGGAATTCCGGCCAGCCGCCCGGCGAGGTCGTCCAGGATCTCGGAGGACGAGCGTTCGCGCTCGTCCTTCCGTCCGAAATTGACGGTGACGTTCGCGGTTGCGATCCCGTCCGCGCCGCCGTTGACGAAAACGTTTCCAACCTCCGGAATCTGATGCGCGGCGTCCGAAATCTCGTGCGTGACGAGACGGGCCTCATCCAGCGTCGAACCGGGCGGCAGCTCGACGGAAATATTCGTCCGGCCGGTGTCCGCCGACGGGATGAACTCGGTCGGCAGCAAGGTCGCGGAGAAGATCGACACCGCGAAGATCGCCACCCCCGCGCCCAGCGCCAGCGCCCGGTGGCGGAGCGTCCAGCGCAGGGCCGCGAGATAGGCGCGCATGAGCCGACCGTCGCTCGGGGCCTCCCGCTCGCCCCCGTCCTTCATGAAATAGGCCGCCATCATCGGCGTGATCAGCCGCGCGACGAGCAGGGAGAACAAAACCGCGACCGCGACCGTGAGCCCGAACTGCTTGAAATACTGCCCCGCGATCCCGCCCATGAAGCTGACCGGCGCGAAGACCGCGACGATGCTGAAGCTGATCGCGATGACGGCGAGGCCGATTTCGGTCGCGGCGGCCTCCGACGCCTCATAGGCCGGGCTGCCCATCCGGATGTGGCGGGCGATGTTCTCGATCTCGACGATGGCGTCGTCGACCAGGATCCCCGTCACCAGCGTGATGCCGAGCAAGCTGATCGTGTTCAGCGAAAAGCCGAGCAACTCCATCACGAAAAAGGTCGGGATGATCGACAGCGGCAACGCCACCGCGGTGATGATGGTCGCGCGCCAGTCGCGAAGGAAAAGCAGCACGACAAGAACCGCGAGCGCCGCGCCCTCGTAAAGCGTCTCCATCGCGCTATCGAAACTGTCCTCGGTGTAGACGGTCATATCGTCGATCAGCGAGAAGGAGACGTTCGGATACGCCTCTCGGATCCGGTCCAGCTTCACCTTCACCGCCTCGGCCGCGTCGAGGTCGCTGGCGCCCGTGGCTCTCCGGACCGAAAAGGCGACGACCGGCTGGCCGTCATAGAGCGCGAAGGCCCGGGCCTCGGCCGCGCCGTCGATCACCGCGCCGAGCGCGTTGAGCCGAACCGTGCGCCCGGATGGAAGCGTGATCGGCGTCTCCGCGAGCTCCTCCACCGTATCGGCGCCGCCGAGGGCGCGGATGCTGAACTCCCGCCCGGCCAGCTCCCCGCGCCCGCCGCCAAGATCGATATTGATCGCGCGAAGCTGACTGCTGACGTCCGCCGCCGTGATTCCGAGCGCGCGCAGCCGGTCCGGCTCCAGCTCGACCTTGATCTCCCGGTCGGCGCCGCCGACCCGCGCCACGCGTCCGACGCCGCCCACCGCCTGCAGATCCCGCGCGACGACCTCATCCACGAAATACGACAGATCCTCGATCGAACGCGTGGGGTCGGACACCGCGTAGGTCAGGATCGGCAGGCCGGTCACATCGAGCCGTTTGACGATCGGCTCCGTCACCTCTTCGGGCAGATCGTCGCGAACGCCGGCGACGGCGTCCTTGATATCGTTCAGCGCCCGGTCGGTGTCGGTCTCAAGCAGGAATTCGATGGTCAGGTTGGCGGAGGAATCGGTGGCGACGGCGGTGACATGCTTCACCCCGACCACATCCGACACCGCGCTCTCGATCGGCTTGACGATCTGGCTCGCCATCTCCGCCGGCGCGGCGCCGGGCTGGGTGACCGAAACGGTGATGATCGGGACGTCGATATTGGGGAACTGCGTGACCGGCAGGCGCACGAAGCTCACCACGCCGACGATGCAGAGCACGAGAAAAAGCGCCAGCGGCGGCACCGGCCTGCGGATCGCCCAGGTCGCGATGTTCATTCGGCCGCGTCCGTCGCCCGGACCGGGCGGATCCTGTCCCCATCGCGAAAGAACGCGCCCGCCCTCGCGACAACCACCTCGCCGACCTCGAGCCCGGAGAGAATCTCGCGGCGCCCGTCCCAGATGAGGCCGGCCGCGACCTTTCGTCTCTCGATGACGCCATCGACGACAACGAGAACATGATCGCCCTCCAGATCGGTGAGCACCGCCGCCGCCGGCACGCTCGGCGAAATTCGCCGGTCGGTGATGATCCAGCCGCCGGCGAAAAGCCCCGTCTTGTCCACGGCGCCGCCCGCCACGGCGATTCTGATGACGCCGAGCCGGTCGACGGGATCCACCGCCGGCGAGATCAGCCTGACGGTTCCTGTCGCGGCGCCGCGCCCGGCGATCATCAGCTCCGTCTCGTCGCCCGGCTCGATCCGCCCGAGCGTGGTTTCGATCACCTCCGCCTCGACCTCGATCTCTCCATTCGCGATGATCGTGAAAAGCGGCTCCCCGCCCGACGCCGAGATCGCGCCGACGCGCGCGGTCCGGGCCGAGACCACGCCGTCCCACGGCGCCCTGATCTTCGCATTGTCCAGATTGAGGCGCGCGACATCCAGCTCCGCCGCGGTCCGGCGCGTCTGCGCTTCGGCGATGGCGAGGCCGCTCGTCGCCGAATCCAACGCGGCGCGGGCCATCTCCGCATCGGCCGTCGCCTGATCGGCGCTGGCCTGGCTGATATTGTCCCGCGCCCGCAGCCGGTCGCTTCGCGCCTGCGCCGCCTCCGCCTGGGCCAGGGCGGCCTCGGCCGAAGCGATCTGGCTTCGGGCCTGGCGCTCACCGGCTTTCGCACGCGTGAATTCAGCTTCCGCCTGAGCCAGTTGCGCCGCCAGCCGCGAATCGTCCAGCGTCGCCAGAATCTCGCCCGCCGCGACTGTATCGCCGATATCGACCTCAACCGTTTCGACGCTGTAGCCGCTGACGCGCGGATAGATCAGGATCTCCCTGCGCGGAACCGTGGTCCCCGAAACCGGCGCCCGGCCGACGATCTCCGCGAGCGTCACCGGCGCCACCGTCACCACCGGAAGCCGGGGGCCGGCCTCTTCCGCGGCCGCGGCCCATGCGCCAAGCAGGAGCGTGGCCGCCGCAGCCCATAGCCCACAGCGACGCCGGACCGCGCGCGCAAGCCCGGGCGTCCGCGCCATCCCGTCCGGTTCTTCGCTCATCCGCATCAGCCGTCGCCCCACCCGTGAGCACCCCACCCTTCACGAATCGTCCCGCCGTCATATGTCGCCACTCAGCCACAGGTCTATCACGAGTCATAGGGGAAGCCGGGGCGGCCCGACGGGTCGCCTCCGCCGCGCGCGTCTCGGCGGCGGCGCTTCGGGCGCCCCCGGTGGAGACGGCCCGCCATGCGCGAAGGACCGCGGCCCGTCTCGCGAACCAGACCGCTCCAACCGGGCCCGAACCGGCGAACAGGGGCCCGGGGCGAAGAAAAAGCCAATGCTGGCAGGAAGGTGACACGCGAACATCCGCCATCACGCGAATCAGAAAAGCGCGCTCTGGTAAGCTTCAGTTAGTCTGTACCCGCTAGTGAATCTGGCGACCGAGAGAATCTACGGCGCCGGGACCATGCTGGACATCGATGACATCGACTCAGACGACGAGACGGAAGCCGCGCCGCCGCCGAAGCGGAGCCGCGCGCCCCTGCTGATCGGGCTCGCGCTCTTCGTTCTCCTCGGCGCGGGCGGGTTCTACGCGATGTTCTCCGGGATCGTCACCCTCCCCACCGGGCAGAAAGACGAGAATCATCGGCCAAGCTACGCCGCCGCGAACCCCGAAGACGCGCCGACATTCGTGCCGATCGGGGAAATGGTCATCCCTCTCGGCCCGAATGCGAATGCGAAATTTCTGGTGATCGACACGCAGATCGAGACGCGGCGGGAGGACGCCGCCGCGCTGGAGGCGCTGCGGCCGCGCATTCTCGATGTGTTCAACACCTTTCTTCGCGCAGTCGAGGAATCCGATATCGAGGCGCCCAGCGCCACGATCCGGCTCCGCGCGCAATTGCTGCGCCGGGCCAGCGCGGTCGCCGCGCCGATCCAGCCGCGCGATCTTCTCATCACCTCGTTCGTTCTGAAATAGGAGCCATTTCATGGAGCTGATCGCTGACGGGCTACTGCTGATCGCCTCGATGGTGGCGGCGCTCTACTGCCTCATCCTCTCGCGGCGGCTTCGGCGGCTGACGCGGATGGAGGGTGGGCTCGGCAAGGCCATCACGACCATGTCCACGCAGGTGGACGAGATGAAGGCCGTGCTTTCAACCTCGCAAAAGGCGACCGCGAAAGCCATCGGCGACCTCGATGCGCGGCTCGCCGCCGCCAAGACCGCGGCGGCGAAGCTCGAAGCCACGGCGGCGGCGGCCGACGACGCCGCCGAGACCCTCAAGGAGGCCGCCGCCCGCGCGGAGGCCGCGCCGAAGCCCGCCGCCCGCAAGACCGCCGCGAGAAAGCCGCGCGCCAAATCGGCGTCGAAATCCGCCGCCGCCCGCAAGCCGGCGACGCGCAAGGCGGCCGGCGCCGACGCCGACGCGGATGCGCCCGCGCCCGACAAGAAAACCGTCGCGCAGGATCCCGCTCCCGTCGAGGAAGCGGCCAGCGCCAGGGAAACCAGCGTGATCGCGGCGGTCGACGAGATCCTGTCCACCGAAGGGCGTGACGATCACGACCTTCTGGCGCGGCGCCTGACCGCCGCGATCGCCGGCGAAGGCCAGACCGAGGCGGCCGGGCGATGAGCGCCGGCGCGAACCGGCGCGGTCGGCCGGCGATGCTGATGCTTTCGGGGTGCTTCATGCTGTCGGCGGTGATGCGCGTCGCCGACCCCGCGATCGCGCTCGCGGTGGAGGCGCCGCGCGCCGGCGACTCGGCGGCGCCCCAGGACGCCGCGAGCAGCATCGGCCCGACGCACAGCGACCTCGCCGCGCTGCTCGCAACCCTGCGCGAGCGCGAGACGCAGCTCGACGCGCGCGAAGAGCGCATCGCCGTCAAGACCCGCGTGATCGAGGCTTCGGAGGCGAAGCTCCGCGATCAGATGAAGCGCCTCGAAGAGGCCGAAGCCCGGCTCGGCGCGCTTTTGCGCGTGGCCGACGGCGCCGCGGACAGGGATGTCGGCAAGCTCGTCGCGGCCTTTCAGGCCATGGATGAAAAGCGCGCGGCGCCGATTTTCGAGAACATGGACGTCGCCTTCGCCGCCGGCCTCCTCTCGCGGATGACGGACGGGCCGGCGGCGGAGATCCTCGGCGCGCTGACGCCGGAGAAGGCCTACGCGATCACCGTTCAGATCGCCGGGCAGAACGCGAGAGCGCCCAAGAAATGAGCCGCCGGTCATCCGTTTCGCCGTTTCTTAACGGCCCATGGGCGATGATCGGCGTCGCGGTCGGAACGACGGGGGCGCCTCGACGCTCCGCCAGCGAGCAGGACAGAGCATGATCGGCGTCATCGGCATCGTTTTCACGTTCATCATGGTCTTCGGCGGCTACGTCTTCGCCGGCGGGAAGATGGCGATCATCTTCCATGCGCTCCCCTTCGAGATGATGATCATCGGCGGCGCCGCGGTGGGCGCCTTTCTCCTCGCCAACAGCATGGCGGAGATCAAGGCGACGCTTGGCGCGGTCCGCACGGTCTTCCGCGGAGCGAAATGGAAGGATGAGGATTTCCAGGATCTCCTCTGCCTTCTCTATGCGCTGATCCGAATCAGCCGCGCGAACCCGGTCGACGTCGAGGCGCATATCGAGGAGCCGGAGCAAAGCTCGGTCTTCCAGAAATATCCCCGCATCCTCGCGGACCATGAGGCGGTCGCGCTGATCTGCGACACGATGCGCGCCGGAGCGATGAATTACGACGATCCGAACCAGGTGGAGGAGGTGCTGGAGAAGCGCCTCGAAAAGATCCACCAGCACTCCATGCACGCCAGCCACGCGCTCGCGAGCATGGCGGACGGGCTGCCCGCGCTCGGCATCGTCGCCGCCGTGCTTGGCGTGATCAAGACGATGGCGTCGATCGATCAGCCGCCGGAGGTGCTTGGCAGACTGATCGGCGGCGCGCTCGTCGGCACGTTCCTCGGCGTGTTCCTGTCCTACGGGCTGGTCGGCCCGATCGCGATGAAGGTGAAGGCCGTCGTCGACGCCGAGCAGCAGTTCTATTCGCTGATCCGCGAGGTGCTGATCGCCAATCTCTACAATCACGCGCCCGATATCTGCATCGAGGTCGGGCGGCAGAACGCGCCGCACGAGTTGCGGCCGAGCTTCGGCGCGCTCGCCGAAGCGCTGCAGGCGGTCAAGGCCGCTTCGGCGACGTGACCAGGCGCGCGCTCTCCGCCGCCGCGGCGCTCTGCGCGCTCGCCGCGTCCGCGCCGCCGCTGTCGGCGGAGGCGGTCCGGGTGCGGGCGACGGATATCGCTCATGCGAGCCAGGTCGAGATTCCCGTCGCCGGCCTCGGCTTCGGCGTCGAGAGGACCGGGCCGCGCCAGATCGACATCGTCATCTCCGGCGGCGGGGGCGCGTTCGATCTATCGGAGATCTTCCCGGGGGCCGGCGCCCGGCGGATCGTCAGCGCCCGGCTTGTCCCCGACGACGCCGCGACGCGGCTCCGGTTCGTGCTGAACTGCGACTGCGACTATGCGGCCCATGTCGCAGGCGGCGCTCTGACGGTCGAGTTTCGGGATCCGGCGCCGGGCCCCGTCCTCGCGGCGAGCGAGCAGCCCGCCGCGGCTCCGCTCCCGCAGCGCGCGCCGGAGGAGGGCACCGAACGCGCCCCGCACTCCGCGCCCGCGCCGACGCCCCGCCACGCCGGCGCCCCCCGGTCCGGCGGCGCCGAAACCGCAGACGCGGCCCCGCCGGAGCATGACGTGGTCATCGCGCGTCAACGCCTTCTGGAGCAGCTCTCGCGCGCCGCCGATCAGGGGCTGCTCTCCTACCGCTCTCCCGAAGCCGCCGCCGCCGCGCCGCCGCCCACCGACCCCGAGCGGCGCGGCCGCCGCGCGCCGGAGACGCCCGAACCGCCGCCCGCCCCGGCCCCCGCTCCCGCGGCCACGGCCGAACTCATGGCGAAGACGCCGCCCCCGGAGAAGGATTACGCCGAGGCGCCCAAACCGCTCGAACTGCCGGTGCGCGCCCGCACGGCGGTCGACCGCGCGTTCCGGGCCGATCGGGCGGAGACTTTCGTCGACGAGGTGGACTGCATCGCCGACGCCCGGCTCGACACCTCGGACTGGCCGGACGCGGACGCCTTTTCGGCGGAGCTGGCGCGGCTCTCCGGCGCGCTTCTCGATGAATTCGACATGCCGTTGCCGGACATCGCGACAGGGCTTGTGAAGCTCTATATCGCCGCCGGGTTCAGCGCCGAGGCCCTCGGCGTGATCGACCTTTACCCGGATGCGGTGGAGGATTCCGCGCTGCTTCGGGATCTCGCGCACATCGTCGGCGGAACGCCCCCCGCGCCTGACGGGCCGCTGGCCGTCACGGGCGCCTGCTCCGGGCCGACCGCGGTCTGGCGGCGCGCGGCCGGGCTCCCCGCCGCCGTTCAACCCTACGCCGCCGATGACGCGCAAGCCTGGCTCGACGCGAAGATGGTCACCGCCTTCGCGACGCTTCCGGTCTCTCTGCGGGTCCTCATCGGACCGATGATCATGGCCTCTTTCCTCGATGACGGCGAGGTCGAGAACGCGCGCAAGATCGATCTCATCCTGCGCCGGATCCCCGGCGATCACGGCCCCGCCTTCGATCTGGCGCGCGCGCGGCTGCTGACCGCGTCCCATGAAGATGAGGAGGCCGACGCGCTTTACACGCGGCTCGGCCGGCGCGATCTGGCCGAATCGCGCGAGGCGCTGCTGCGCTTGCTTGAAAGCCGCATCCGGCGCGGCGCGCCCATCAGCGCGGATCTGACGGAGGCTCTGGCCGAAGCCGCCTTCATCGCGCGGGGCTCGCAAATGGAGCGGCCGCTGAAGATCGCGGAGATCCGCGCCCGCGCCCGCGCGGAAGGGCTGACCGCGGCTCTCAGGACGGTGCGCGACGCGATGACCCGCTCGCCAGCGGCGAAGATCATCCTCCGGGACGCCGGGCACGCGGTGCTGGAGGAGGCCAGCGCGGAGGAGACCGGGCCGCTCGCCTATGTCCGCGCCGTTCTCGGCTATCGCGACGAAATCTCGACGGAGATGGCCGGCGACGCCGCGCGCCGACGGATCGCGGAGGAGCTGACCGGGCTTGGCCTCGCCAACGCCGCGCTCGCCTTCCTCGACCCGGCGCTCGGGCGCGGCGCGCCGGGTCTGCGCCGGGCGGCGGCGCGGGCGCACCTCGCGGAAGCGGATGCCGCGAGCGCGCTCGAGACGCTGGCCGGGCTCGACGGGATCGAAGCGAAGCGCCTCCGCGCCAAAGCCGAAGAAATGATGGGCGAGCCCGCCTCCGCGCTCGCCACCCTCGCCGAAATCGACATCCCGGCCGAGAGCTCCGCGGACCGGGCGGATCTGGCGTTCAGGGCGGGAGCATGGGCGGAAGCGGCCGAGTCCGGCCCGCCCGAACGCCGCCTGCTCGCGGCGTTCATGGCCGGCTCCGAAGCCGCGCCGAAGATCGACGCGGCGCTGAGCGAGAACGCCGCCGCCGCCGCATTTCTCACCCCGCCGCAGGTCGAGGGGGAAGTCACCCTTGGCGCGGCGCAATCCGTCATAGACGCATCCCGCGCGGTCCGCGCGGTCATCGAGGAGGCGCTGGAGGATGGATAATCCCGGCTATGTGACGCTCTCACGCCAGTCCGGTCTGCTGAAGGACATGCAGATCATCGCGAACAACATCGCCAACGCCTCCACAACCGGATTCCGCCGGGAGGGCGCCGTGTTCGCGGAGATGGTCGACCGGTTGAACGTCGTCGGCGGCGGCACCGCCCAGACGGCGGCGCGGGTCCGGGTGACGGATTTTCAGCAGGGCGCCCTCGCGCCGACCGGCGGCGCCTTTGATTTCGCCATCGAAGGCGACGGCTTCTTCATGATCGAGACGCCCGACGGCCCGGCGCTGACCCGCGCAGGCTCCTTCGTCCGGAACCCCGATGGGGAGCTGGCGACGAAAGACGGCCTTCGCCTTCTGGACGAGGGCGGCGCCCCTCTCTTCGCGCCGCCCGACGCGCGCGAGATGACCGTGGCGACCGACGGCACCCTCTCCGCCGATGGGCAGCCGATCGGCCGGATCGGTCTCGTGACCGTCGCCGACACGTCCAGCCTGACGCGGAGCGGGGCCGGGCTCTTCACCACCGAGGAGCCGCTCCTTCCAGCCGAGGAGGCCAGCATTTTTCAGGGCTTCGTCGAACGAAGCAATGTCGATCCGATCCGCGAGATCTCGCGGATGATCGAAGTGCAACGGGCCTATGAAATGGGCCAGAACTTTCTGAACGCCGAAGACGAACGCATGCGCCAGGCCGTCCGCGTGATCGGATCGGGCGCCTGATCCCCGGCGCCACGGCGCCCAGACTGAACGACGACGCGAGCAAAGGAGAATCCAGATGCGCGCACTCGATATCGCCGCCACCGGAATGCAGGCCCAGCAAACGCGGGTCGAGACCATTTCCAACAACCTCTCGAACATGAGCACCACAGCCTATAATCCGCGGCGCGCGGAATTCGCGGACCTGCACTACCAGCAGGTGCGCCAGCCCGGCGCGGTGAACGCCGCCGACGGCTCGATCCTGCCCACCGGCGTGCAGCTCGGCCTCGGCGTCCGGGCGGCCGCGGTGTCGATGGAGGTCGGCCAGGGGGCGCTGCGCCAGACCGGCGGAGAGCTCGACATCGCCATCGAGGGCGCCGGATATCTCGAGGTGGAGCTGCCCTCCGGCATCTCCGCCTACACAAGAGACGGCGGCCTGAAGCGGACCGGCGACGGGCTGATCGTCACCTCGGAAGGCTATCCGATCATCCCCGAGATCACGATCCCGGAGGATGCGAGCGCGATCACCATCAACGCCGATGGCGAGGTGGTCGCCTCCTTCGACGACCAGACGGACTCCGAGGTTCTGGGCCGGCTGTCGCTCGCGAGCTTCGTGAATGAAAAAGGGCTCGAGGCGATCGGCGGCAATCTCTTCCGGGAGACCGCGGCCTCCGGCCAGCCCAATATCGGCGACCCGGACACGGATGGACGCGGCCGGTTCCGGCAGGGCTTCCTCGAGGAAAGCGGCGTCGACGCGGTGCGCGAGATCACCGAGCTGATCGAAGCGCAGCGCGGCTACGAGATGAACGCGAAGGTGATCACCGCCGCCGATCAGATGCTCGGCGCGACGGTGCAGATCCGATGATCCCGCGCGCCATGCAGGCGCTCTTCGGAGGCGCGCTCGCCGCGCTGACGCTGACAGCGCCGAGCGCCGCCACGGCCGAAAGCATGGTCGCCGCGCGCTCGATCATGGCCAGAACGGTGATCGACGCCGGCGATCTGCGCATGGCCTCGGCGGCGATCCCCGGCGCCATCACCCAACCCTCCGACGCCGTCGGGAAGGAGGCGCTGGTCACGATCTACGAGGGCCGGCCGGTCCGGCCGGGCGATCTCGGGCCGCCGACGCTCGTCGAGCGGAACGACATCGTGCGCCTCCGCTTCGCTGTCGGCGCGATCGAGATCACGACGGAGGGGCGCGCGCTCGATCGCGGCGCCCTCGGCGACCGGGTGCGGGTGATGAACCTGTCTTCGCGCGCCATCGTGACCGGCAGCGTCGCCGGCGCCGCCGATATCTCGGTGTCCAGATGAGCGCCGGCGTCTGGCGCGCGGCGCTTCTCTGCCTCACCGCCGCGAGCGCCTGCGGCAGGCTCGATCATGTCGGGCAGCCGCCGCCCTTCACCCCGTCCGGGCAGGTCTATATCGACACGCCCCCGGTGACGCCGGAGCGCGTCGCGCTCGCGACGCCGTCCCCGGCGGAGGTCGCGGCGATGCGCGCGCCGATCGAGGACTCGCCCCGGATCCGGTCGGCTTCGCTCTGGCGTTCGGGGCCGACGTCGCTCTTCGGCGATCGGAGGGCCCAGGGCCGCGGCGATATCCTCACCGTGGTGATCGAGATCGACGAGGAGGCCACGATCCGGAACGCGACGCAGCGCTCACGCTCCGGCGCCGAGGATCTGTCGATCGGGGCGCTCTTCGGCCTGCCCGATCTCGTCGACGACGCGACCGGCGTCGACCTCGACCCCGCCGCGCAGATCGTCTCCGGCTCAACGAGCTCCGGCGACGGCTCGGTCCGCCGCAACGAGGAGATCACGCTCCGGCTCGCGGCGACGGTCACCCAGGTTCTGCCGAACGGCCATTTCGTGATTGTCGGCAATCAGGAGGTGCGGGTGAATTTCGAGCTTCGCGACCTCCGGGTTCAGGGCGTGATCCGGCCTGAGGACATCTCGCGCAAGAACGAGATCACCTACGACAAGATCGCCGACGCGCGGATCAGCTATGGCGGCCGGGGGCAGATCACCGATGTGCAGCAGCCGCGGTACGGCCAGCAGATCGCCGACATCATCCTGCCGTTCTAGGAGACCGGGCCATGAAGAAGTTCTTGCCGCCGATAATTCTCGCGTCGCTCGGACTCGGTCTCGGCGCGGCCGCCGGTCATCTCCTGAAACCGGCGGCGCCCGCCCCCGAAACCGAAGCCGAAGTCGAGGGAGACGGCGGGGCCGGGGCCGCCGCGCCCGCGCTCGTCTCCACCCACGTCCCGGCGGCGACCCCCGGCACCGGCGAGTATGTGAAGCTGGACAAACAATTCATCGTTCCGGTCGTCATCGACGACAGGGTCGATTCGCTCATCGTGATCTCGATGGCCCTGGAAGTGTCCAGCGGACAGACCGAGACGGTCTTCCTGCATGAGCCCAAGCTCCGCGACGAGTTTCTCCGCGTTCTGTTTCTTCACGCGCAGTCGGGCGGGTTCTCGGGCGCGTTCACCGAGTCGCACGTCATGAACGATCTTCGCGGCGCGCTCACCGCTTCGGCGCAGGCGATCCTTGGCGATATCGCGCATTCGGTCCTGCTGACGAGCGTCGTCAGGCAGGACCTCTGAGGCGAGCGGCGGTCACCCCGCCGCAGCCCCCGCCGCGCGGATCGCCGTCACGTCGTCGGCGCTGATGACGTCGCCGCTGTCGAGCACGAGTTCGACGCCGCCATCCGCAAGCCGCGCCTCGGTCACTCCGGCGAAGCCCCTCGGCTCCGCGTCCGGGAGCGGCGCGCTTCCGTTCATCCGCTCCAGCGAGAACCGATAGACGCCGGCCGGCGCGGGCTCGCCGCCGGCCACCGCGCCATCCCAGGTCAGCGTGGTCGCCTGCGGATCGACAGGCTGGCGGGCGACAACCAGCCCGGACTCGCTTTTCACGACCAGCGTCGCCGCCGTCGCCGCCGGATCTCTCGCGACCGTCAGTTCGACCGGCGCGCCATCGAAGCGGAGCGCGGCGGCGGCGTTCACCTGGGCGCCGATCCAGGGCGCGAGCGCGCCAGCCCCCTGCCCGCCCAGCGCGCTGAGGATCGCATCAAGGGACTGGTTGGTCTTCACCTGCTGCTCGACCGAAGAGAACTGCGCGAGTTGCGCCACGAACTCGGTCGAGTCAGCCGGATTCAGCGGATCCTGGTTCCTGAGCTGCGTGGTCAGCAGATTGAGAAATGTCTCGAAATCGCCGTTCACATCGAAGCCGTCGGAGGCGCTTTTCTGCGCGCTCCTCGCCGCGGGCGACGCCTGCGATTGGAGGGCGGTGGCGTTGGTTTCCATGAGCGTTCCCTATAGCCTGATGTCGAGGCGATCGTCGGCGCCGCCGCGCCAGACGGCCGTGATCGCGGGGCTGGCGGCCCCGATGCGCGCGGCGGGCGGCGCGGACGGGGCGCCATCCTGGCGCTGCGCGCCGCCGCCATCGCCCGAGTGGGCGAAATCCAGCGTCACGTTGCGATAGCCCGCAGAGGTGAGATCCCGTTGCAAAAGCTCTCCGTGGCGGCGCATCAGGTCGAGGACCTCCGGGCGATCCACGCTGATCAGCGCGATCACGCCGTCATCCTTCATCGTGAAGGAAAGCCTGACCCGGCCAAGCTCCGGCGGGTCGAGCCGGACCTCCACCCGGTCGCCGTCCGCGCGCGAGACGGCGAGGCCGATCTGGCTGGAAAGCTGCGCCGCGATGCGCGGGTCCGGGGCGCCGGGAAGAAGCGTCGGCGCGCCGATCCCGCCTCTCGGGCCGCCGATTTCGGCGCCTCGCCCGGCGGCCGCGATGGAAAGCCCGTCCAGCGGGTCCAATCCTCCATCCGCCGCCCGGTCTTCATTCGCCGCGAGGGCGATCGGCGCGTTCGGGGCGGCCTTCACCGGTTCGGGCGAGGCCTTCGGCGGCTCCGGCGCGGCCTCCGGCGAAGACTCAGGCTGGGCCTCCGGCTCCGGATCCGCCGGTTGGTCCACCTTTGCGCCGGCGGGGGCGGCCGCTCCGCCAGCCACGCTCACCGCCGGTTTAGGGTCGGCGCTCCGGTTTTCCGGTTTCACCGCCAAAGCGGCGTCTCCCGTCTCGGCCGCCGCGCCCGGCCGTTCGGCCGGCGCCGACGGCGCCATATCGGGCGTTGTCGCATCGGCGGGCGCTGTCGCATCGGCCGGCGCGGCCGCCTCGGCGCCGGCGGACGCGGGCGCGCCTGGCGTGGCGGCGGCCCGGGATGGAGCGGGCGCCGCGGCGCCTGGCTCCGCCGGGGCGTCAACGGGCGCCTCGGCGGAGCCAGGCGCCTCAGCCGCCTCAAGGGATTGGGCCGCCGTCGGCGCGATCATTTGCTGCGCCGCACCCGCGCGGCGGGGCGGCGGGGCCTCCGCTTCGGCCTCCTTCGGCTCGGCCGGCGGCGGCGCCATCAACGCGCTGAAGTCAACGCCGGGCCGATCAGCCTCCTCGGCGTCGCGCGCGGGAGCGTCCCGCGCTTCGGCGGCGTCCCGGCCCGCCGCCTTGGCGTCCGTCTTTCCGGAAGGGCGCGCGGCGTCTTCCGCCGGCGCGCCGTCTCCGGCGGCGGCGGGTTTCTCTCCGCTCCCAGCGGGGTTCGCCTTCGCGCTGGTCGGCATGCCCGGGGGCCGCAAAAAGTCGCTTTGACCGATCACGCCACGCTCCTCCATTCTGGTTCGCGCGGACGACTATGGGAGGGGATTCTTACCATTCGTTTACTGGATCCATTCATAATCACCCTGTTTTGAAGGGAGACCGCCCCATGGATCCGATCGCAGCCCTGACTGCGCGGCACACGCCGCCCGCGGCGCCCGCGCGCGGCCCCGACGCCCCGCTGCGCGAGGCCGCCACCAAATTCGAAGCGGTGTTCCTCGCGGAGATGTTCGCCCATACCGGCCTCGGCGCGACCCGAGAGAGCAATGGCGGCGGCGCCGGCGAAGAGGCGTTCTCCAGCTTTCTCGCCCGCGAATGGGCCGACAAGGTGGCGGCGGCGGGCGGCGTCGGCCTTTCCGAACGGATTTATCAGGCGCTGGCGGCGCGGGAGGCGGGTGATGCTTAATCAGATGAAATGGCGCTATCGGCTGACCGACGCGCGGGCGATGCTGGAGTCGGAATATCGCCTCATCAAGGCCGGCGCGGTGCGCGAGCTCGCCGCGCTCGATCAGCGCCGCCTCGCGCTGATCGCGCAGATCACCGATATCCCGGCCGCGGTCGCCGCGGCGCATGAGCCCCGGATCCAGGAGATCAGGCGGCTGGCGGCCCGCAATCAGCGCTTGCTGCGCGCCTATCTCGACGGCGCGGCGGACGCGGCGGCGCGCCTTCAGGGGCTAGAGCGGGAAAAGAATCAGATCGGCGCCTACGGGCCGGACGGCGCGCGGATGTCGAGCGGCGGGTCCGCCCCGACGCGAGAGAGCCGCGCGTAAGGCGGCCTTTCTCAGGCCAGGCCCCTCCCACCGGCCGGGCCAGGTCAACGGGCGAGAGAGAGAACCAGATTCTGCGCCCCGAGCGGCCCGACCCCGCCGCCCCCGAGCAGCGCGAGCGCAGCCGCCCCCGGCGTCGAAGCGGAAGGCCCCTCCTCGATCGAGCGGCGGATGAGAAAGCGCTTGATCACCTCATCCACCCGCGCGTCATCCTGAAAGACCGCCAGAGATTTCGAGCCGAAGAAGCGGTTGTTGAGATCCTTGAATTCCTGCTGCTGACGGTCGATGTCCAGCTGGCCGAAACTGTCCGGCAGGCCGAAAGCGCCCTCGAACACCGCCCGCATCTGCGGCTGCCCCATCACCGAGAACCAGGCGGTTCCCTCCGGATCGCTTGCGTTCGCGTATTCCTTGATCTCGCGGCGGAAATTCAGCGCGAGCCGCAGCCCTTCATTCTGGTCGCCGACCGCGATTTCGAACTGGCGATCCTTGAAGGCCGCCGTGATCTCCGCGGCGAAGCCGGGATCTTCCGTGCGCGCGCCGCCGGCGTCGCCGAAGCCGAAGGTCCTGGCGATATCGCCGTAGCGCGGATCGACGAACCGGTTGGCGAAGGCTTCGCGGTCCTCGGTCCCTTCCTCCAGAATCTTGCGCATGAACGCGCGCTTGTCGATCTCGTCGTCCAGCCCGAACGCGCCAAGCGCCACCTTGAGCAGGCGCCGGTCGGAGACGAGATCTTCAGCGCTCTTCACCTCGCCGATCTTTTCGGTGAAATAGGCGATGTCGCGCGCGATCTCCGGCTGACGGTCGAAAATCGCGCGCTGCTTGTCCTCGGTCCGCGTCAGGAGCTGATAGCCGAGCGGGCCGGTTGCGGGAAGGATCGGAGCGAAGCTCATGGCGTCTTTCCTTCGCCGGCGAGCGCCATCAGCCGGTCCTCCATCGGCAGCAGCGCCCGCAGGCCGCGGAGCGCCGGGTAATACCGGCCGAGCGCCACATCCTCGGCCGCCCGCGCGAGGCGGCGGGCCGATTCGCCATCCGTGAACACCGCGCCGAGCTGGTCGATGCCGGTCCTTATCTGCGGCTTCGCCTTCAGCTCCGGCACTTCGCCGGCCAGAAGCAGCTGCACGATGTAGCAGACCCGGCGCACCGGCGTGTTCGCCTCGTCGGGATGCAGCGCGTCGCGCAGCCGCAGGACGTTCGAATCGGGCGTGAGAATATTGAGCCGGGCGCGCCGGTCTCCGTTCTCGATCACGACCCCGTTGGCGACGAAGCGCTCGCCCGGCGCGAGCTTGAGGATCAGGCCCGGCACAGCGCGGCCTCGCTCTGCTGGCGAAGCCCGCGCATGATGGTGGTGTTGATCTCGATCAGCGGCGCGGCGTCCTCCTCCTCCTGCGCCAGAATCTTGCGGGTGTGCGCGCGGGTGAACTCCGCGAGATAGAAGAGCCGGGCGCGCAGCGTCTCCGGCAGGCCGTTGCCCTCGAGCGCGACATCGGTCGCGATCACGGTCCAGAGCCTGAGATTGTCATGAAGGGCGGCGGCGAGGCGGGGGAAGGCCGAGGGCCCGTCCGTCTCCGCGGCGGCGCCGAGGGCGCGGGTGATTCGCGCAAACGCCTGATATTCGATCTGTTTCGGGGCTTTGACCGCAGTCTGGGCCTGGCCGTAGGAAGCGGCGGCCTGATGTTGGGCGTCCATCGGGGTATCCTCGCGAAAGCGCCGGTCGCGCCGGCGGCAGGAACTGGCGCGGCTTCAGCCGCGTGAGCGAGTGCGGCCCGGAGCCGGCGAAGCCGGCTCCGGGGTCGTCATTAACGGAACAGCGCCAGGATCGACTGCGGCGACTGGTTGGCGATCGAGAGCGCCTGAGTGCCGAGCTGCTGCTGGACCTGAAGCGCCTGAAGCCGCGCCGCGGCCGCCTCCAGATCGGCGTCGACCAGCGTGCCGATGCCCGACTTGAAGCTGTCGATCAGCGTGCTCATGAACTCGTTCTGAAGATCGACGCGGTTCTCGGAGGTGCCGAGCGCCGCCTGAGCCTTGACCGAAACCTGGATCAGATCCTCGATGGCCGAGAGCCCGGCCGCCGCGCCTTCGGTGGACGTGACGTCGATATCGTTCAACAGTTCAAGCCCACCGCCGATGGTGCCGCCCGATTCAACCACCACGACCGCGCCGTCGCTCAGGTCGCCCGTCGCCCCGCCGGAATTGTTGAGGATGGTCAGATCGGCGCCGGAGGCCGTCACGGTGAACCCTTCGATCCCTTCGTTGGCGAGGGTGAAGTTGATCCGCGACGCGAGCCCGGCCGCCACATCGGCGAGGGTGTCGCCATCGCGGATGACGAAGTCGATATCGCCTGAGGTTCCGAACGCCGCAGCGGCGAAGGAGACCGAGTCGCCGGCGGTGATGGTGCCGCCGATGGTGATCGTGTCCTCCGCGCCGTCGGCCAGCGCGCCGGCGCCGGCGGCCGAGACGGTGGCCGCTCCGCCGCTGCCCACCGCAGACGCCCCGTTGCCGAGATCCTGCTTGGCGACGGCGATCGACGATGTGGCGACGCCGGTGGCGCCCGGCGCGCGGTCGAGCGAGGAGAGGATGTTGAAGGTGCTCGACCCGGCCGTGTCATCCGTATTCGACAGGACGTTGAGTCCGTTGAACTGAGCCGCGTCGACGATGCCGCTGATCTGGCCGCGGAGCGACGTGATCTCGTCCTGCAGCTTGCCGCGGTCGACGTTTTCGCCATTCGCGGAGATGATCAGCTGCTTGATGTCGTTCAGCCGCTCGCCGACGGCCTTCGCCGCGTTGGAGCCGACCGCGACCGTGGACTGGCCGAGCGAGAGCGATTCGGAGATCGCCTCGAAGCCCTTCACATCCGAGCGCATCACCTGGCTGATGGCGAAAATGGCGGCGTTGTCCTTGGCGTTGCCAATCTTGAGGCCGGTCGAGATTTCGCTCTGCACCTGGCCGAGGTCACGGTTGATGTTGCTGAGCGACTGCAGCGCGACCATCGCGCTGTTGTTGGTGAGAATGCTACCCATGAGAGGGTCTCCTGATCGGGTGGGGCGCTTCAGCGCCCCAGTCTCGTCGCCCGGGTCGCCCCGGGGGTGAACGCCTTTCATGGCGTTTCGCCGATCGTCCCGCCTTTGGCGCCGTCGGCCGGAGCCTTCGTGGCTCTGCCCTCCACATGCCCGCACGCCGCTTAACAAAACCTTGTCGCCCGCCAGCCAAGCATCGAGAATTGCGGCTAATATTTAGAAGGAAGCGCGGCATTCACTCCGCCTTTCCCGCCTGCAGGATCTCCGCCAGGCGCGCAAACCCTTCGCCCGCCCCGGTTTTCGACGCGAAAAAGGCGTCGAGCGCCGGAAAGAGCTCGACCGCGCGGTCGAGCGCCGCGTCCGCGCCTTTCTGATAAAGGCCGGTCTGAATCATCGGCTCGGCCTTTTCATAGGCGCCGATCAGCCGCCGCACCTCGCCGATCAACGCGTTCTCCGCCTCCGTCGCCGCCATCGGCAGGCAGCGCGAGACGGAGCGCCCGATATCGATGGCCGGGAATCGCCCCCGCTCCGCGATCGCGCGCTCGAGAACGATATGTCCGTCAAGCACGCCGCGGGTGATGTCCGCGACCGGCTCCTCCATGTCGGAGCCCGCGACCAGCACCGAGAACACCCCTGTGATCGCGCCGTCGCCCGCCCGCCGCCCGCCGGGGCCCGCGCGCTCCGCCAGAGCGGCGATCGTGTTCGCGGTCGAGGGGGGATAGGCCCGGAGGCTCGGCGTCTCGCCCGCGGTCAGCGCGATCTCCCGATGCGCCTCCGCGAATCGGGTGAGGGAATCGAGAATCAGCAGCACATGCCGCCCGGCGTCGCGGAAATGCTCCGCCAACGCCATCGCGGTCCAGCCCGCGCGCCGGCGGGCCAGCGCCGATTCGTCGGAGGTCGCGACGACGAGCACCGCGCGGCGCAGCCCCTCCGCCCCGAGCCCATCCTCGATAAACTCGTTCAGCTCGCGCCCGCGTTCGCCGATCAGCCCGAAGACGACGACATCGGCCTCCACCCCCTGAGCGAGATCCGTCAGAAGCCGCGATTTGCCGACGCCCGAGCCGGCGAAAACGCCGATCCGCTGACCGCGCGCCAGCGGCAGGATCGTATCCGTCGCGGCGAGACCGGTCAGCAGCCGGCGCCCAAGCCCGCCGCGCGTCGCCGCCGCCGGCGGGGCGCGGCGCACCGGCGCGGCGCGGCTCCCCTCCGGGAGCGGGCGCCCGTCCAGCGGCGCGCCATAGGCATCGATCACCCGGCCGAGCCACGCGTCCGTGGGCCGGAGCGGCGTGTCGGGCGCGAGCCAGACCGGATCGCCAAGGCCGACGCCGCGATCCCCCTGCCCCAGCACCATCGCCCGCGCGCCGGCCTCGGTCAGCGCGACGATCTCGCCGGAGGGCCCGGCGTCCTCCGGGCGGGCCGCCAGCAGGATCCGGTCGCCGAGCCGCGCCGCCCCGCCGAACCCGGAGACGAGGATCGCCCCGCCATCCGCCGCCGCCACCCGCCCGCAGCGCCGCCTCGACGGGGCGCGCGCCAGCTCCGCCTCCAGCATGGTGATATCGACCACATGAACCTCCGCAATTCGTCTGAACTCGTTTGTTCCGAGTCACTTCTTCTAAACGGTTGATCCTTAAGACCGGCTTTCGACGAAAACGGATGGAGAATTCTCCGTGGCCTTCGATCTGACGATTCTGAGTATGGCGAAAGGTCTCGCCGCGCATTCCGCGCAGCGCCAGGGCCTGATCGCCGAGAACGTGGCGAACGCCGACACGCGCGCCTATCGGGCGCGCGATGTGAAGCCGTTCAGCGAAGTTTATGACGGCCCGGGGGCGGATCCGTCCGCGCCGCGGGCGCCGGGGGCCTCGACCTTCATTCCGGCGACGTCCCGCGCCGGCCATTTCGACCCGACGGAGCGCGTCGCCGCCACAGGCGCCGCCAGATCCTACGAGATCACCCGAATCGGCGCCGATTCTCCAAATGGAAACTCCGTCTCGATCGAGGACCAGATGGTCCGCGGCGCACGGGCGATGTCGGATCATCAGATGGCGCTCGGCATTCTGCGGAAGTCGATGGACCTGATCCGCATGGCGATCGGACGCGCCTGATGAGCCCCGCCAGACCAGAACCGGGAGACATTCGATGAGCGACCTTCTTCAGGGCCTGTCCGCCGCCTCGAGCGGCATGACCGCGCAGTCGACGCGGCTCCGCATCGTCTCCGAGAACATCGCCAACGCCGACACGCCGGGCTTCCGGCGCAAGCTCGTGACCTTCGAGGCGATGGTGAACCGGACCGATGACACGCGCGCCGTCGTTCCGAGCCGGGTCTCGTTCGACCAGCGCCCGCTTGAGCAGGTCTACGACCCCGGCCACCCGCTCGCCGACGCGGACGGTTATCACGACGGCTCCAATGTCGAGATGATGATCGAGATCGCCGACGCTCGGGAAGCCCAGAGAAGCTACGAGGCCAATCTCCGCATGTTCGACCAGTCGCGCCAGATGCTGACGTCTCTTTTCGATCTGCTGCGGCGCTGAAAGCGCGCGCCATAAGTCCATAAATCCACCAGAAAGGGGATCCCCATGGAAGTGAATTCCGCACTCGCCAGCCGTTTCTATCAGAATGTCCAGGGCGCGCTCCGCCCCGGCGAAGCCGGGACCGGCAAGCCGAGCGCCGGCGAAAGCGCGATGGACGCCGCCAAGAGCTTCGTCGAGACGCTGCGCCAGGCGGACGAGACCGCGCAGGCCGGCATGGTCGGCCGGGCCGATCCGCAATCGGTGGTGACCGCGCTCGCCAGCGCCGAGATCGCGCTTCAGAGCGCGGTGTCGATCCGCGACAAGGTGGTCGAGAGTTATCAGGAGATTCTGCGGATGCCGGTCTGAGGCGGCGCCCGCAAGGGGCGCGCGGCGATGTCCGGCGAGGAAATCATCGACATCACCCGGGCCATGCTCTGGGTGACGTTCATCACCGCCATGCCGACGCTGGCCGTCGCGCTGGTGGTGGGGTTGGCGATCGGCCTGTTTCAGGCGCTGACCTCGGTGCAGGAGCTGACGCTCACATTCGTGCCGAAGCTGGCCGCCGTGGCGATCACGTTCTGGATCAGCATGGGATTCATGTCGGACGCGGTCATCACCCTCTGGCGCGACCGGCTGATTCCGCTGATCGCCGGGGGATGACGCCGATGAGCCGGCTCTTCCTCCTCATCGCCGCTCTTCTCGCCGCGCCCGCTCTGGCGAGCCAGCCGCCACCAAGCGAGACCTCGGCGATCTGCGACGCCGCCGCCGCGATCGGCGCGGCGCGCGGCCCGGCGCCGGTCGAGATTCTCCGCGCGCTGACCCGGACCGAAACCGGGCGCCGCCTCGACGGCGCGCTCCGCCCCTGGCCATGGACCGTGAACATGGAGGGCGAGGGCTTCTGGTTCGACAGCCGGGCGGAGGCGCTCGCGTTCGTCAAGGCCCGCCACGCGGAGGGCGCGCGCTCCTTCGACGTCGGCTGCTTCCAGATCAATTTCCGCTGGCACGGAGAGGCGTTCGCCTCGATCGACGCGATGTTCGACCCCGTAGAAAACGCCGGATACGCGGCCCGGTTCCTGTCGGAGCTGAAAGCCGAGGGCGGCGACTGGCGCGACGCGGTCGGGAAATATCACTCCCGCACGCCGAGCTTCGCCGCAAAATACACCAGGCGCTTCGACTCCATTCTCGCCGCGCTCGACCCGGCGCCGGCCGCCGTCGTCCCGGCGTCGACGCGCCTGGCCGCCGCTCCGAAACCGCCCGCGCGCGGCGCCTGGCCGCCGTTCTTCCAGGGCGGCGCCGGCCATGGCGGCGGCGTCATCGTCGCCGCCCCGGCTCACGGTCTCCTCGACAAGGAGCGCGCCAACTGGCGCGGCGGCGTCGCGCTTTCGGCCTTCACCCCCGGCGCCGGGCTGCTTCGCCCCGCCCGGCCGTTATTCGATTGAGCGGTCATGGATATCTCGAAACTCTATCAACCGACGATCCTGCTGGCGCTCGCGCTGCTCGCGGTGATCGTGATGATGATCCTGCCGATGCCGGCGATCGTTCTCGATCTCGGGCTCACGGTATCGTTCGGGCTGTCGATCCTGGTTTTCACCAACACGCTTTTCATCAGCAGGCCGCTGGATTTCTCCGCCTTCCCGACCGTGCTCCTCGCGTCGCTGATGCTGCGGCTGTCGCTGAACGTCTCCTCCACGAAGCTGATCATCGGAGAAGGGCATAACGGCAGCGGCGCCGCCGGCGAGGTGATCCAGGGATTTGCGATGTTCGTGATGGGCGGGTCGATCTATCTCGGCCTCGTCGTCTTCGGCGTCCTCCTGATCGTCAACTTCATCGTCATCACCAAGGGCGCGGGCCGGATGGCGGAGGTCGGCGCCCGGTTCGCGCTCGACGGGATGCCCGGCCGGCAGCTCGCCATCGACAGCGACATGGCCGCCGGCGCGATCAGCCACGAGGAGGCGCGCCTTCGCCGCAAGACCGAACAGGAGGAGACCACGTTCTTCGGCTCGCTCGACGGCGCGTCGAAATTCGTGAAGGGCGATGCGGTCGCCGGCCTGCTGATCACGCTTCTCAATCTTGTCGTCGGCCTCGCCATGGGCGTTCTGGTTCATGGAATGCCGGTCAAGGAGGCGTTCGAGACCTACGCCATTCTGACCGTCGGCGATGGGCTGGTGAACCAGATCCCCGCCGTCATCATCTCGATCGCGGCGGCGCTGTTGCTCTCCAAGGGCGGCGTTCTCGGATCCACCGACAAGGCGTTCATCAGCCAGCTCGGCGGCTTTCCCGGCGCGCTCGCCACCGTCGCCGGGTTGATGACGCTTCTCGCGCTGGTGCCGGGCCTGCCGATGCCGCCCTTCCTTCTCGGCGCGATCCTGCTCGCCGCCGCCGCCTGGACCGGCGCGCGCCGGTCCGCGCGGCTCGCGCAGGCCTCCCCCTCCGAGGCGGTCGCGGCCAAGAGGCCGGAGAAGAAGGTCGGCGACCTGCTCGATCTCGACGAGATCCACGTCGAATTCGCCGCCGACATGGTCGGCGCGGTGCTGGACGAGGCGACGGGCCTCGGAAATCGCATCACCAACATGCGCAATCACATCGTCGGCCTTTACGGCGTGGTGATTCCGGAGATTCGCCTGACCGACGACATCGGCCTCCCCAGCGGCGCCTATGTCATCCGCATCCAGGGCGTCGAAATGGCCCGGGCCACCCTCCGTCCCGGCCGGGTTCTGATCCTCCTCGGCGACGAAGAGGCGCTCGCGCCTGGCGGCGAAGATGCGGCGGAGCCGGTCTACGGCGCGCCGGCGCGCTGGATCTCGGAAGACGACCAGGAGCAGGCCGCGCTGGCCGGGTTCTCGGTCATCACGCCGACGGAGGTCGTCGCGACCCATCTTCTGGAGGTGATCAAGGCGAATTTCGGCCGGCTCTTCACCCGGCGCGCGCTCCGCAAGCTTCTGGATGAATTCTCCGCCGTCTCCGACCCGGCGCGCGCCACCGCGAACCGGCGCCTGCTGGACGAGTTCATCCCCGACAAGGTGCCGGTCGATCTGTTGCAGGGCGTGCTGCGGCGGCTGCTCGAAGAACAGGTCTCGGTGCGCAATCTGCCGCTCATTCTCGAAGCGGTGCAGGAGGCGAAAGCCATC
This sequence comes from Paludibacillus litoralis, assembly GCF_037646705.1. Taxonomy (NCBI): domain Bacteria; kingdom Pseudomonadati; phylum Pseudomonadota; class Alphaproteobacteria; order Rhodobacterales; family Paracoccaceae; genus Paludibacillus; species Paludibacillus litoralis. Next base: position 143,893 of record NZ_JBBHER010000003.1, on the reverse strand, counting down.
ACATCCGGGCAGGACGCCATCGTCGAGCATGTGCGCCGGCGGCTCGGCTTTCAGCTTGTCGCCGGGTTGACGGAGCCGGACGGCGCGCTGCCGATGATCCAGCTCTGCCCGGAATGGGAGGAGCTTTTCCTTCGTCATCAGGTCGAAACCGAGGACGGGATCGCCGATATCGCCTTGCCGCCCTCGGAGTTCAATCGTCTCGCCGGCTCGGTCGCGGACAAGGTGGCCGAAGCCGGGCGCCAGGGCCGGTACCCGGTGATCGCCACATCCTCGACGCGCCGCCGCTTCCTGCGCACGGTGCTGGAGGCGAAAGGCGTGCGCAACGCCGTTCTCTCCTTCGAGGAGATCGGCGTCAGCGCCCGGCCGACCCTGATCGGCGTGGCCTGAACGATGGAGGGGCTTGCGTCTCCCACGTCTGAACTGGTGCGGATCTTCCTGTCGCTCGGTCAGGTGTTCTCCTTCACCGAGGCGGAGCTCTTCGCGCTGGTCGCGGTCTTCATCCGGGTCGGCGCGGTTGCGACGCTGCTGCCGGGGTTTGGCGAACAGGTCATCCCCGCGCGGGTCCGGCTGGTCGCGGCGCTCGCCTTCACCGCCATCGTCTGGCCGGCGGTTCTGCCGGGTCTGGATATTCCCGCCGCGGCCCCGATCGGCGAATCGATGGCGCCCGCCCTCTCCTATGGCCGCCTGTTTCTGGCGGAGGCGGCGGTCGGGCTCGCGCTCGGGCTCGCGCTTCGCTTCATGGTCTTCGCGCTGCAGCTCGCCGGGTCGATGGCGGCGCAGGCGACCTCGGTCGCGCAGATCCTCGGCGCCGGGGCGACCCCGGACCCGATGCCGGCGATCGGCAATCTTCTGGTTCTCGCAGGCGTCGCGCTGGCGCTGGCCGCAGGGCTCCACATAAAGGCCGCGGCGGCGATGATCGGCTCCTATGAGGTATTGCCCTTCGGCGTCTTCCCCGTCGCCGGCGATCTCGCGGAATGGGGCGTCGCGCGCGGGGAGGCGGTGTTCGGCCTCGCCTTCACGCTCGCCTCGCCTTTCATCGTCGCGGCGCTGGTCTACAATGTCGCGCTCGGCGCGATCAACCGCGCGATGCCGCAATTGATGGTGGCCTTCGTCGGCGCGCCGGCGATCACCGCGGGCGCGCTCTTCTTCCTGCTTCTCGCGGCCCCGGTCGGGCTTCTTCACTGGTCGGGCCTTCTGGACGAGGTGCTCGCCGCGCCTTTCGCAATGCCCCGATGAGCGGCGGCGGCGAAGATTCGGGCGAGAAGTCCCACGACCCGACGCAGCAAAAGCTCGACGACGAGCGCAAGAAGGGCAATGTCCCGAAGTCGACGGATCTGTCCGCCACCGCAGCCTATTTCGGGCTTCTCACGGCGCTCTGGCTCGCCGGCGCCGGCGCGGTCCAGTCCAGCGGCGCGGTCCTCGCGGGGTATCTGGCGCGGGCGGACACGCTCGCCCCGCGCCATTTCTCCAGCGGCGGCGGCCTCTCGGTCGAGGTGTTCCTGCAGGCCGTAACTGGGCTCGCGCCGCTTTTCTTTCTGCCGTTTCTCTTCGTCACCCTCGTCATCGTCGCGCAGCACGCGTTCGTCGTCGCGCCGGAGAAGATCCTGCCGAAATTGAACCGGATTTCGATGATCGCGCAGGCCAAGAACAAGTTCGGGCCCACCGGGCTTTTCGAGTTCGCCAAATCCGCGGCCAAGCTCCTGGTCATCTCCATCGTGCTGGCGCTCTTCCTGATGAACGAGACCGACAGGATCATCGGGCTGACCCGCGCCGCGCCGAAAGCCATCCCCGGGGAGATGGGCCGCCTCGCCATTTCGCTCCTCCTGCAGATCGCGATCATCGCGCTGATCATCGCCGCCTTCGACTATCTCTGGCAGCGCTTCGACCATGCGCGCAAATTGCGGATGAGCTTTCAGGAGCTCAAGGACGAGATGAAGAACTCCGAGGGCGACCCGATGCTGAAAGCGCAGCGCCGGCGCCGCGCCAACGACATCGCGACGAACCAGATGATGCTCGATGTGCCGGACGCCGCGGTGGTGATCGTCAACCCGACCCATTACGCGGTCGCGCTGAAATGGGACCGCAACTCCGGCGGCGCGCCGATCGTGGTCGCGAAGGGCGTCGACAATGTCGCGTTCCGCATCCGCGAGATCGCGGCGGACGCCGGCGTGCCGATCCACCGCGACCCGCCCACCGCGCGCGCCCTCGAGGCGTCCGTCGACATCGGCTGCGAGATCGAGCCCGCGCATTATCACGCCGTCGCCGCCGCGATCCGCTTCGCCGAGGCGATCCGCGCCAAGACCAGGGAGCGCGGCTCGTGAGCGGCGAGCCCTACGCCGCGCTCGAGGAGATCGCCGAGCGGATGAGCCTCCGCGCGCTCGCCGCGCTGGCGGAGATCCGCCGCGCCCTCGCCGCGCTGGAGAGGGAAGACGCGGCGGAGGCGGAGGCCGGCAAAGCCGAAGCCGAAGCCGCGTTCCCGGATCTCGTCACGCTTCGCGCGCTCACCGCGTTCCGCGCCGCCAGCGCCGCGCGCCGGCGCGCGCTGGCCGCGCGGCGCAAGGCGCTGATGGCGGAGGAGGAGGCCGCCCGCGCCGACGCGGCGCGGGCGCTCGGACGGGCCCGCGCGGTGGCGCTGCTCCGGCGGCGCGAAGCGGCGAAAGCGCGCGCCGCTCGGGAGAGGCGGGACGAACAGACGCTATCGGCGCTTCGAAAGGCGTGAAGGGCCGCAGGAGCCGGCGACCGACGGCGCGGCGCGGCCCTCCCCCTCAGGCTTTCCGCTCCAGAAGCATCTTCACGTCGCATTGCGCGACGCGCAGGATGTTCGTCGTTCCCGGCACGTTGAACGGCACGCCCGCGGTCACCACGATCAGATCCGTCTCCTCCGCGAAGCCGTCCGCCAGCGCCGTGCGCGCGGCGCTGACCACCGCCAGCTTGAACCGCTCCACCTCTTCGGTCAGCGCGCAGTGCAGGCCCCAGACCAGCGCCAGCCGCCGCGCCGTCGCGCGAAACGGCGTCAGCGCGATGATTGGCGTGAAGGGCCGCTCCCGCGCCATCAGGAACGCGGTCGCGCCCGAATGGGTGAAGCAGCAGATCGCCTTGATGTCGGTCGTCTCCGCCACTTCGCGGGCGGCCGCGGTGATCGCGGTCGCGACGGCGTCGCCGGAACCGGTCCGGCTGTGGCTGATGATCTCGCGATAGGCCGGGTCCGCCTCGACCGCGACCGCGACGGCGTTCATCATCGTCACCGCTTCGATCGGATAGGCGCCCGCCGCGCTCTCGGCGGAGAGCATCACCGCGTCCGCGCCCTCGTAGATCGCCTGCGCGACGTCGGAGACCTCGGCCCGCGTCGGCACCGGACTCTCGATCATGCTCTCCAGCATCTGCGTCGCCACGATCACCGGCTTTCCGGCGATCCGGCACTTCCCGACGATGCGCTTTTGCAGCGGCGGCACGTCGGAGACCGGCAGCTCGACCCCGAGATCGCCCCGCGCCACCATGATCCCCGCCGAGGCTTCGATGATCGCGTCCAGATCCCTCAGCGCGGCCGGCTTCTCGATCTTGGAGAGCACCGCGGCCCGCCCCCTGGCCAGCGCGATCGTCTCCTCGACATCGGCGGCGCGCTGCACGAAGGAGATGCCGAGCCAGTCGATTCCGAGGTCGCAGACGAATTCCAGGTCGGCGCGGTCCTTCTCCGAGAGCGCGGCCAGCGGCAGCACCACGTCGGGCACGTTGACGCCCTTGCGGTCGGAAATCTCGCCGCCGACGATGACTTCGCAATCGGCGCTCGAGTCGTCGCACGCGGTCACTTTCAGGCGGATCTTGCCGTCATTGACCAGAAGCGCGGCGCCAGGCTCCAGCGCCTTGAAAATCTCCGGATGCGGCAGTTCGGCGCGGCTGGCGTCGCCCGGCGTCGGATCGAGATCGAGCCGGAACGCCGCGCCCTCCACCAGCATCTGCGGCCCGTCGGCGAAGGTTCCGACCCGGAGTTTCGGGCCCTGAAGGTCGGCGAGAATGCCGATCGGCCTGCCAAGCTCATGCTCCACCTCGCGGATGAGCTGATGGCGCGCCCGGGTCGCCTCATGGTCGCCATGGCTCATGTTGAGCCGAAACACATCCGCCCCCGCCCGAAACAGCGCCCGGATCGTCTCCCGATCGGATGAAGCCGGGCCGAGCGTTGCGACGATCTTCACATTGCGATTGCGACGCATGAGTCTTCCTCTGATCCGCTCTGTTTGCCTTCAGCCGGTCATAACCGGCATCGCGCCGCTTTCCTAGGGCGCGCCAGCGGTTGATCGCCGCCCGTTCGGGCGCTATCCGGCATGGATGACGCATCCTTCCTATGAAATCGTCGGCGCCGAGCGCGATCCCGCCTGGATCGTGCTTTGCGACCACGCCTCCAACCGCGTCCCGCCGGAGATTTCTGGCGGCGATCTTGGCCTCGGGCCGGAGGACATGAACCGCCATATCGCCTGGGATGTGGGCGCGCGCGGCGCGGCGCTGGCGCTCGCCGACACGTTGTCGGCGCCGATGATCGCCTCGCGGTTCTCACGGCTGGTGATCGACCCGAACCGGGGCGAGGACGACCCCACCCTCCTGATGAAGCTCTATGACGGCTCGATCATCCCCGGCAATCGCCACGCCGACGCGGCGGAGAAGGAGCGCAGGCTCGCGCTTTGCCATCGCCCCTACCACGACGCGCTCACGCGGCTGATCGACGGCGCGGTGGCCGCCGGAGCGGCGCCGCGGCTCATCTCGCTCCATTCGTTCACGCCGCAGCTGCGCGGCCGCCCGCGCCGCCCCTGGGAGATCGGCCTGCTCTGGGACCGGGACGACCGGCTCTTCCGCCCTCTTTACGAGCGGCTCCAGCGCGAGCCGGACCTCACCGTCGGCGATAACGAGCCTTATAGCGGGCGGCTGACGGGCGACACGATGTGGCGGCACGGGACAGCCCGCGCCCTGCCGCATCTGCTCATTGAAATCAGGAACGATCTGATCCGGACCGACGCCGAACAGGTCCGCTGGGGGCGGGCTCTCGGGCGGTGGCTGCTCGAAGCGATGGACGAAGCCCCGGAAGGCGCCTAAGTCATAGCGGAACGGAGGAGAGAGCCATGGACGATCAGACCCGACTGGAACTCGAGGCCGCGGCCTTCCGCCGCCTCCGCGACCATCTGAGGACGCGAACCGACGTCCAGAACATCGACATGATGAATCTCGCCGGGTTCTGCAGAAACTGCCTCAGCCGCTGGTATCAGGAGGCGGCCAACGAGCGCGGGATCGAGATGACCAAGGACGAAGGGCGCGAGATTTTCTATGGCATGCCCTTCGCCGAATGGCGCGCCCGCTATCAGACCGACGCGACCGACGAGCAGAAGGCGGCCTTCGCGAAATCCCATGGCTGAGGCGCGCGCCGGCCGGCCAGCGCCCCGGCGATAGCCGCCGCCCAGCGCGGGAGGCGCCGGCTTTCCCCCTGGCGCTGGCCGTCCGGGCCATGACGCCCGCCATGGTTTGCAGCGCGGGCCAAATCCGCTACGAGACGGCCATCCAGCGAAGGAGCGCGCGTCATGATCCTCTATCCCGCGATCGATCTCAAAGGCGGCGCCTGCGTCCGGCTGCTGCGCGGGGAGATGGACGCCGCGACGGTCTTCAACGACGACCCCGCCGCCCAGGCGCGCGCGTTCGTCGCGGCGGGTTGCGAATGGCTGCACCTCGTTGATCTCGACGGCGCCTTCGCCGGCGCGCCGGTGAACGCGGAGGCGGTCGGCGCGATCCTCGCCGCCGTGTCCGTTCCGGTTCAGCTCGGCGGCGGGGTCCGCGACCGCGCCACGCTGGAGAGTTGGCTGGAGAAGGGCGTCCGCCGGGTGATCCTCGGCACCGCCGCGGTGCGCGACCCCGCGTTCGTGCGCGCCGCCGCGCGCGCGCATCCGGGCCGCGTCGCCGTCGGCGTCGACGCGCGCGGGGGCCAGGTTGCGGTCGAAGGCTGGGCCGAGACGACCGGAACGGACGCGACCGATCTCGCCCGCCGCTATGAGGACGCCGGCGTCGCCGCGATCATCTACACCGATATCGAGCGGGACGGCGCGATGCAGGGCCCGAACGTCGCCGCGACCGCGGCGCTGGCCCGTGCGGTCTCGATCCCCGTGATCGCCTCCGGCGGCGTCAGCTCGATGGCCGATCTCGAAGCGTTGAAAAGCTGCGGCGCGCCGCTCGACGGCGCGATCTCTGGACGGGCGCTCTATGACGGGCGAATCAACGTCGCCGAGGCGGCGGCGCTCCTCCGCGCCTGAGCTCCGCAGGCCTTTGAACCCGGAGGCCCGAGGGGCTATTGAACCCGGAATGGAACGCGAAGGGTCGCCCATGCTGAAAATCAGGATCATTCCCTGCCTCGACGTGAAGGACGGCCGGGTCGTGAAAGGCGTCAACTTCGTCGATCTGGTCGATGCGGGCGATCCGGTCGAGCAGGCCGCGCTCTACGACGCCGCCGGGGCGGACGAGCTCTGCTTTCTGGACATCACCGCATCGAGCGATGAGCGCCCCACCATACTCGATATCGCGCGCCGGACGGCGGAGCGCTGCTTCATGCCCCTGACCGTCGGCGGCGGCGTCAGGACGCTGGAGAATATCCGCGATCTTCTCCTCGCCGGCGCCGACAAGGTCTCGATCAACACCGCGGCCGTCAAGGACCCGGATTTCGTCGCGCGCGCCGCGGAGAAGTTCGGCGCGCAATGCGTCACCGTCGCGATCGACGCCAAGGCTGTCGCGCCCGGAAAGTGGGAGATCTTCACCCATGGCGGCCGTCAGCGCACCGGGATCGACGCCGTCGAATTCGCACGCGACATGGCCGGCAAGGGAGCGGGAGAGATCCTGCTGACCTCCATGGACCGCGACGGCGTCAAGACCGGGTTCGACATACCGTTGACGCGCGCCGTGTCGGACGCGGTTCCGGTTCCCGTCATCGCGTCCGGCGGGGTGGGAACGCTGGACCATCTGGTCGAAGGGGTGGTGGAGGGCGGCGCGTCGGCGGTCCTCGCCGCCTCGATCTTTCATTTTGGGATCCACACCATCGCCGAAGCGAAAGCGCATATGGCGGCGGCCGGCGTGGCGGTGAGGCTCTGATGACCGATATTCTGAACAGGCTCGAGGCCGTGATCGCGGCGCGGAAAGCGGCGGGCGAGACCACCTCGTCCCACACCGCCGCGCTTCTGGCCAAAGGGCCGCGCGCCTGCGCCCAGAAATTCGGCGAGGAAGCCGTCGAGGCGGTGATCGCCGCCGCCGCCGGCGACCCGGCCGAATTGGTGACCGAGGGAGCCGATACGCTGTTTCACTTCCTCGTCATGCTCGCCGCGCTCGACGTGCCCCTCTCGGCGGTTCTGGCCGAGCTGGAGCGCCGCGAAGGCGTCTCGGGCATCTCGGAAAAGGCGGCGCGCGGGCGCTGACCGCCCGCGCTCGGCGCGCCGGCTTGCGATCAACACTTGCATCGCCGCCGCCGCCCGCGTAATCAACGCGCCGTTCGCAGGCGAGAGTCTGACGAAAGACCGGTAAGAGAACGCCGCTGTAGCTCAGATGGTAGAGCACGTCATTCGTAATGATGGGGTCGGGGGTTCGAGTCCCTTCAGCGGCACCACTTAAAGGAAGACTTCGCCTGGATATCCTGCGGTCAGGATATCGCGCGTCGTCCCGATTCCTCTGTCGTCCCCTGTCCGGGCGCGGTCATTCGCCGCTCTCCATCGCGCATGACCGGACCGCCATCCGGCAGAGGCTTCAAGGCGATAGGGGCTGCGGAGGCGTGCGCGCGCCGCGGGCGCGACGCCAAGTCGACGAAACCGCCGGCTGAGGCGATGATGGCGCTAAGCCGGCCTCAGACGCGCCGCTGAGCCCGCGCCCCGCGCGGGGTTGAGCAGCGGTCAATCGCGCCCGCAAAGCCCATGCGAAAGGGCCCTGGGGGCGCGAGAACAGCCGCCTGCGCGGCGAACGCCTGAACCAGCGCCCCTTTTCGGCGGTCCGCGCCATGCCTGTCGCCTGATCGCGGCATGGCGCGGGAGCCCGCACCCCTCATTCCCTTTCTTTGCGCGCGCCCCGACGGGCGGTCACCGCATCAGGCTGGGCAGGAGCAGCGATATTTGCGGGACGAACGTCACGAGCAACAGCGACAGCACGAGAGGAATGTAGAACGGCGCGATCGCGACAAGAGCCTTGTTCATCGGCACGTTCGCGACTTTCGCGACGGCGAACATCAACATGCCGACGGGCGGGGTCAGAAGGCCGAGCATCAGGTTGAGCACCATGATGATCCCGAAATGCACGGGATCGACGCCGACAGCCAGCGCGAGCGGGAGCAACATCGGCGTGAAGATGGTGATCGCCGCGTTGGTCTCCATGAAGAGGCCGATCACGAGGAGGAAGAGATTGATGATGAGCAGAAGCCCGACCGGGCCGAGACTGAGCTCATTGACCACCTGAACCATCTGTTGCGGGATCTGCGTGAAGACCAGCAACCAGCCGTAAAGCGACGCCGCGGCGACGATCAGGAGAATGATCGCGCTCTCGCGCATGGTCTCCCGCAGGATCGTGAACAACTGCGGAAGAGACATCTCGCGGTAGAAGACCATCGCGATCAGCAGCGCGTAGACCGCGGCGATGGCTGCGGCCTCGGTCGGCGTGAAGACGCCGGACCACATTCCGCCGATGATGATCGCCGGCGTCACCAGCGGGGGGATCGCGACGATGAAGCTGGTCAGCAGAAGGGCGAAGCCCTCCCAGCGCTCGGTCGGCAGGTTGCGCCGCCGCGCGAGGATCGCCACCACGATCATCATGAGCAGGCCCATCAGAAGGCCCGGCAGGATGCCCGCGATCAGGAGAGCGGTCGCCGAGACGTTGGCCATGACGGCGTAGATGATGAGCGGGATCGACGGCGGAATGATCGGGCCGATCGCGGCGGAGGCCGCCGTGACGCCGACCGAAAAGTCATCCGGGTAGCCCGCCTTTCTCATCGCCTGAATCTCGATCTGGCCGATTCCCATCGCGTCGGCGACGGCCGAACCCGACATGCCGGAAAAGATGATCGAGGCGGCGATGTTGACCTGGCCGAGACCGCCTTGCAGGCGCCCGACGAGCCGACGGGCGAAATCGAAGATCCGGTCGGTGATGCCGCCGGTGTTCATGATCTTGCCGGCGAGGATGAAGAACGGAATGGCGAGCAGCGGAAAGCTGTTGACGCCGTAGACCATGCGCTGGGCGACGATCGTGTAGGGAATGGCGTCGAAGCCGCGCTCGAAGCCGGTGACGATCAGCGAGGTGAGCCCAAGCGCGAAGGCTGCGGGGATGCCGACGACGAAGAGAAGGACAAGAACGCCAAGAAAAAGTGAGAGGATCATGCCTCGGTCTCCTTCCGCCGGCCCGCGAGAACGAGCAACTGGCCGTAAATGTCGATGATGAGGACCAGGGTCATCGCCGAGACGGCGACGCCGACGGCGATGTAGAGATAGCCGGTCCGGAACCAGGCCATGCTTGCGGTGAAGGTCGTCCAGGTGGCGCTCGTCAGCAGGTAGCAGCCATAGGCGACGGCGACCAGGAACCAGGCCATCATGAGATCGACGATGACGCCGACCGTCGCGAGGCCGCGCCGCCCCAGCAGGCTGTCGATCATCTCGACCCGGATGTGCTCTCTCGCGATAAGCACGACGACGCTGCCGAAATACGTGGTCAGCACGCACATCAGCCGTGCGAGCTCCTCCGTCCACATCAGAGGCGCGTTGAGAACGTAACGGTAGAACACCTGAAGGACGGACGACCCCAGCATCAGCAGGAATGCTGCGATGGCGAGCGTCTCAAAGATGTAGAAGATCGCGCGGCGAACTTGGGCTGCGGTTTTCATCGCGACCTCCGGTCTCGGTGTGCGTTTAATCGAAAACGAAGGGCGGCGCGCGACGCCGTTCAGGTCTTTCGCGCGCCGCCCACCCGATTGGGCTTATTCGAGATATTTCGACACGGCGTCATAGACGCCCGGCGCCCAGTCTTTCGCCAGCTCGTCGATCGCCGGACGCGCGGCCGCGATGAACGGGCCCCGGTCGACCTCGAGCAGCGTCATCCCGTGCTCCTCGCCGAGCGAGGCGCAGGTCTTGTCGATCTGCTCCTTGGTGACCATGTCGCCATAGGCGGCAGCGTCGATGGCGGAGCTGACCACGGCTTCCCGCAGCTCAGGCGTCAGGCTCTCGAGGAAAGCCGTGCTGATCCCCCAATGCCACACCGCCGGCACATGCGCGGTGTACATCAGATGCGACTGCACCTCGTAAAGTTTGGCCTGATTGATGTTGAAGCAGGGGTTCTCCTGGCTTTCCACCACGCCCATCTGGAGCGCGCTGAACACCTCGGGCCATGCGACCGGCGTCGGCGAGGCGCCGATCTCGGACCAGACCTTGACCCAGGACGGAATCTCCGGGACGCGCATCTTGACGCCCTTGATGTCGGCCGGAGAGTTGATCGCCTTGCTGGCGGTCAGGTGCCGATCGCCGCGCCGGGTGAACGCGACCATCTCCACCTTCACCTTGTCGCGGATGAGGGCCTTGGCTTCATCGCCGACCGGGCCGGACCAGTACTCGAAAACCTCCTCCGGGCCGGGGAAGACGAACGGCACCACCGTCGCGCCATATTCCGGCACGACGACGCTGGGAAGCAGGTCGCCGAAGAGGGTCATCTGGACTTCGTTGACGGTCAGCTGCTCAAGATTGTCCCGCTCGCCGCCGAGCACGGCGGACGGATAGGTCTTGACGTTGATCTCGCCGTTGCTCCGCTCCTTCACAAGCTCGATGAACTTGTCGACCGCCTCGAATTCCGGGCCGGGCGGCGATGTGTGCATCGCGAAGCTCAGGTCGATGGCCTGGGCGCCTCCCGCGGCGCCGAACATCATTGCGGCCGCCATTGCTGACGTCGCCATGGATTTGAATATCATTCGTTTTCTCCCGTTGTGGTGGTGTTGATTTCGTCTCATGCGTGCTTTTCCGGCGCCTCCCTCGCAATCGTTTCGACTGCTTCGCGCACGCTTGAGCCGCGACGGATTCCGGCGGCTTCGGCGGCGCGACCCACGGCGCTGATCACGCCATTGGCCCATGTGTCTTCAGCGTCTCCGATCCGCGCGCTCTCATGCGAGACTGTCGCGCAGGCGATTCCAGCCTCGTCGAGAAGCACGAGCCCCGCGCGCCCGGCGCCCGATTTTCCGCCGCCCGCATCGTTGAAGACGACGAACAGCGGCGGATGGCTGGCGGCGAAGGCGCCGGAGATGGTCCCGCCATGGGAGGCGGAGATCACGACGCCGCCGACGTTCGCCTCCGATATGAGCGAGATCGAATCCATCAGCACGACGTCATGACCCGCGATGCTGGCGCAAACCTCGTTTCTCACGCTTCGCCCTTTCCGAAAATGCGATGAACGGCCGCCCGCACCGGCTCTCCGCGCTTGAAGCCGGCGGCTTCGGCCTGCGGATTGAGGGCGGAGATCACGCCGCCCCAGGTCTCGCGGCCGAGCCCGATCTCGGCGCTCTCGTGCGACACCGCGCCGGCCGCGATTCCGAGCTTGGAGAGAAGACCGAGCCCCGCGACGCCGGCCTCGTCCTTGCCGATCCCCGCATCGTTGAAAAAGACCGCGGCCAGCGGCGCGCGCGCGGCGTATTCGCCGGAGCTGACGCCGCCGTGGGATCCGGTCATCACCACCCGACCGGCGTCCTCTTCCGGCCGCACGTGAGCGATGGTGTCCACGGCGAGGACCGTCGTGTCGCCGACCACCTCGACGATCCCGCGAAACATGGTGAAGTCGCTCATCCCTCGGAGTCCCCCCGCAATCCCGACATCTCTTCGAGAAGGAGCGCGAGCGACGAGTTGTCGAGGCCGTTCCTGCCGGTCGCCGCCAGCATGCCGTAAAGCTGCTGCACCAGCGCTCCGACCGGGAGGGGCGCGCCCGTCGCCTCGCCGGTCTCGAGCGCGAGCCGGAGATCCTTTCGCTGGAGCGCGACCCGGAACCCGGCCTCGTAATTCCCGTCGAGCACCCGCTGGCCATGCTGATCGAGCGCGGTGCTCTGAGCGAAGCCGCCGAGCAGCGCCTCGCGAACCTTGGTCGGATCGACGCCGCATTTCTTCGCCAGGGTCATCGATTCCGCGACCGCCTGGATATTGATGGCGACCGCGACCTGGTTGCAGACCTTGCAGACCTGGCCGGCGCCGGCGCCGCCGATATGGCTTATGGTCTTGCCCATCGCGTTCAGAATCGGCCGGCAGCGTTCAAGCACGTCCGCCTCGCCGCCGATCATGATGGAGAGCGTTCCCGTGTCCGCGCCGCGAAAGCCGCCGCTGACGGGCGCGTCGAGCATCGCGACGCCGCGCTCGGCGAGCTTTTCCGCGAAGGTTCTCGTGGCGATGGGGGAGATCGAGCTCATGTCGATCAGCGTCGCGCCGGCGCGCATCGACGCGGCCAGACCGTCCGGGCCGAACAGCACCGCTTCGACATCCGGCGTGTCGGGCAGCATGGTGATCACCACGTCGGCGTCCGCCGCGCCGCCGAGCGATCCGGCGTCCGTCGCGCCGGCGGCGACCAGTTCGTCGACCGCGGCGCGATTGAGGTCATGCGCCTTGAGGCGGAAGCCGGCCTTCAAGAGATTGGCCGCCATCCGGCGCCCCATGACGCCAAGGCCGACAAAGCCGATGACGAGATCCTGCGAATCGCCTGATGGCGGCATTTATGCTCTCCCTACCTTCCAGACGGGGGGCGCAAGGGCGAGATCTTCGCTCAAAACGACCCTCCCGGGTTCCTCCGCCCATCATGAGCGGCGCATGTATCGAATTGCTCGGCGCCGGCCCGGCGCCGCCTCGGCTTCAATATGTCTTGCAGTGCAGCCCGCCATCCACGCAAAGCTCGATTCCGGTGATGTATTTCGCGTCGTCGGAGGCGAGGAACAGCGCCGCGTGCGCGATATCCCAGCCGTCGCCCATCTTCTTCATCGGCGTGACGGCGGCGCGCTGATTCTGCATGGCGGTGAAGTCGGTGTAGTGCTCCTTCATCGCCTCGTAGATATGCGGCGTGTCCATCAGGCCGGGAAGCACCGTGTTCGCCCGGATGCCGCGATCGGCGTATTGGAGCGCGATCGCGCGGGTGAAGTTATTCACGCCCGCTTTCGACGCGTAGTAGGAAATGTAGTTGAACTGCATCCAGCGGATCGACGCGAGCGACGAGATGTTGACGATGGCGCCGTTCCCCTGCGCCTCCATGATCGGCAGCACGCATTTGCAGGTGAGGAACATGCTCTTGAGATTGACCGCCATCACGCGGTCCCAGTCTTCCTCGCTGGTCTCGACCGGCCCGCCCTCGATGTTCATGCCGACATTGTTGTGCAGCACGTCGATGCGCCCGAAGGCGCTCTGCGTCGCCTCGACCGAGGCGCGCACCTGATCGAGCTTCGTCACATCGGCCTGGAGCGCGATGGCGGTTCCGCCTTCGCCGTTGATGATGTTCGCCGTCTCCTCCGCGGCGGCGCGGTTCAGGTCGACGCAGGCCACTTTCGCGCCCTCGCGCGCGTAGAGCACGGCGGAGGCCTTGCCGTTGCCCCAGCCTTCGCCGACCGAGCCTGCGCCAAAGAGAAGCGCGGATTTTCCTTCGAGGCGTTTCACCATTCCCGTAATTCCTTCATTGAATATATTGTCTAACGCGCTGTGGAGGCGCGGTCTCTGGACGCCAGATGCGGCGCGAACGTCTCGATCGCCATTTGCAAGGCCCGGTCTTCACGCGCGGCGTCGACCAGGGGCACGCCCGCGACGGCCGCCTCCCACGCCGCCCGGAGCGCGCGGCACCCTTCCGCGATTCCGCCGGGGTGGCCGACGATTCCGCCGCCGCAGGCGTAGATCAGGTCGGTCGACTGGATCGCGGCGAAGGTGTCATGCGCCTGCAACACGGTCTGGCTGCTGGAGAAGACCGGCATGACGAGCGGGTCATCCGCGCTCAACGGCGTGAGACACGCCCTCGCCGACGCGATGACGGACGCGTCCGGCTCGGTGAACTTGTTCCGAAGGCCGTTCACATGCAGATGGTCCACGCCGGCCAGCCGGAAGATCTTCTGATAGACCCGAAAATCGATCCCGAGCATCGGCGCGCGCGAAAAAAGCCCCCAGCCGTTCCGGTGGCCGTGAATGAAGAGGGGAAACTCGCGGCGAAGCGCGAGAACCGCCGGCGTCCCGACCCAGTTGAGGCTCAGCATCGCGCAGTCGCCGCCCGCGGCGAGCACCTGCTCGGCGCCGCGGCGCATCTGGTCGAAATCGCCGGAGATGTTGAAGGCGTACATCACCTTTTTGCCGGTGCGGTCGGCGTGGCGGTGGAGCACGTCCATCACCGCCTCGATCCGCGCGCTCCGCGGCGCATTGAGCGGATCGACGCACAGCTCGTCGTCCTTGATGAAGTCGATGCCGCCGGCGGCGAACTCCGCCACGGCGTCCGCGGTCTCCTCCGGCGTGAGCCCGATGCTCGGCTTGACGATCGTGCCGATGGCTGGCGCGCGGTCGAGGCCGAACCGCTCGCGCGACCCGGCGACGCCGTGGCGCGGCCCCGGCGACGCGTCGATGAAGGCCGGAGGCAGGTCGACGTCGAGGAGCTTGATCCCGGAAAGCTCGCTCAACTCGCTGAGATTGCCGCTGATCGTGGCCATCAGCGCGGCGAGGTCGGGGCCGATATTCGCATAGGGCCAGACGATCTCGATCTCGGCGCGGGCGTAGCGCCCGCTCGGCGCCGCCCGCGCGCCGGGGAGACTTGGCGCGTCAACCTCTTCGAGGGGCGTGATCGACGCCACCCGCGCCCCCGCGCGCCGGGTCAACGCGTCAGATTCGGACGCGAGCTTCATGAAGGTGCCGGTGGATTGCTCGCCCGCGATGGCCGCCGCCGCCGCGTCGACGGATAGCGGGGTCTCGATCAGGTACCGGGCGCAGATCTCATCGGGCATCGGAGGCGTTCCTATGGGACGTCGCAAAAAGTATGAGGTATGATCTATAGGCGGTCAATAAAAAATCTTACATCACGTCGCCGCCGCTCACGATCATCGTATGGCCGGTGATGAAGCCGGCCCGGTCCGAGAGCAGGAACGCCGCCGCCTCGGCGATATCGCCGGTTTTTCCGAGCCGCTTCATCGGGATGCCGGCGATACGACCGGGCAGAATGCTCCGATCGAGATCGTCCAGCATGTCGGTCTCGGTCAGGCCGGGCGCGATGGCGTTCACCCTGATCGCGGGGGCGAGCGCCTCGGCGAAACACCGCATCATGGCGAGGACGCCGGCTTTCGCCGCCGCGTAATCGATCTGGCGGGCGCGGGGGCTCAGCGCGGCGATGGAGCCGAGGCAGACAATGCCGCCGAAGCCCTGTTCGATCATGTCTGTCTTGGTCTCCTGAATGGCGATGAATTGCCCGTCCAGGTTGACCCGCATGGTCTCTCGCCATGACGCGAGATCCAGGTCCGCATGGTCGCTCGGCCGAGTGGTTCCCGCGTTGGCCACCAGCATCGTGATCGGCCCGAGCTTCGCGCGGGCCGCGTCGACCGCGGCGGCGAATTCGGGTTGATCGCCGCTATCCGCGCGAAACAATTCGCAGACGCCGCCCATGGCCTCGACCATGGCCTTCGTCTCCGCCGCCGCCGCGTCGTTGCGGACATAGTTCAGCGCGATCCGCGCGCCGCCCTCCGCGAGCCGGAGGCAACAGGCCCGGCCGATGCCGCGCGCGCCGCCGGTCACCATCGCCACCCTTCCGGAGAACTCCGATTCGACGCTAGACACTGTGTCTTGTCCTCTTCTCTAAATTTTGAGGTGGCGAAATTTCGCGATAGGTATAATCTTTCGTGATGTGATCGCCCTTGTCAACATTCACCTGACGCCGGAGGCTCATCAGTTGCGGACCACGCGTTCATGTATCGGGAGCTGAAAAATTGAAGAATTCAACCAGCGAAACTCCGAAGAAGGCGCCGACCCGACTCGAATTCGTTCTGGGGTATATCAAGGGAAGGATCGCCGACGGGACGTTGAAGGCCGGCGTTCGTCTGCCCGCCGAGGTCGACCTCGCGCGTGAAATCGGCGTCAGCAGAACGCCGGTGCGCGAGGCGATAAAAGTTCTCGCCGCCGCGGGCGTTCTGGATGTCCGCCACGGGCACGGGACATTCATCGCCAAAGGGCCGCAGGCGTCGCTCGCGCAGCTGCTGCTGTTCCGGACCCACCTGAAGGCCTCGACCCCGCAGAAGCTCATGGAGGTCCGCTTGATCTTCGAGCGGAGCTGCGCGGAGCTGGCGGCGCAGCGCCGCACGCCCGAGGATCTGGCCGCGATGCGCGCATGCATCGAGCGCCTCCGGAAGCTGGGCGAGGACGATCCGCCCGATCTGGACGCCACGACCGAGGCGGACCTCGACTTTCATCGCGCGGTCTACCACGCCACCCAGAATGAGCTGGTCTCGACCATCGCCAATTTCGTGCTGAACATGGTCGCGGACTGGCTCCGCAAATCGCACGAAAACGGCGAGGTGGAGCACACCGTGCGCCTTCATGAGGTGATGTATACGATGATAGAGGCCCGAAACAGCGGCGGCGCGCGCGAATGCTACGGGGTGGAGGCCAATATGGACCATTTTCGCCAGATGCTCGAGCAGCTTGAGGCGAAGGGCGGCGCGGAGGTTGCGGCGGAATGACTCCTCACGTCTGCTTTTACGGTGACGATTTCACCGGCGCGGCCGAGAATCTGGCGCAGTTCCACCGTCACGGGCTCAGGTCCCGACTGTATTTCGAGCCGGCGGATCATGCGCGTGTGCGCAAGGAAGCCGCGGATCTCGACGTGGTCGGGATCGCGGGCGTCGCCCGGTCATGCGCGCCCGACAAGATGCGCGAGTTGCTTGAGGACGCCTTCTCGCTTTTCGCGTCGCTCAAGGCGCCTCTGAATCAATACAAGGTCTGCTCGACCTTCGACTCGGCGCCGGAGGTCGGCAACTTCGCGGTGGCGATAGAGACGGCCCGCCGGTATTGGCCAGACGCCTGCGCGCCGGTTCTGGCGGCGACGCCGGATTTCGGCCGCTACACCGCCTTCTCCAACCTGTTCTCGGCGCATCGCCAGGAGATTCTCAGGCTCGACCGGAACCCGGCCCTGACCAATCATCCCTCCACACCGATGACGGAAGCGGATCTGAGGCGCCATCTCCATGCTCTCGGAACGCCGCCGCCGGGCGCCATAATGCTGCCGGAGCTGGCCTCGGGCGCCGACGCGGTCGCGGATCTTCTGGATCAACGCGGGGCCGACGGGGCGCCGGTCGTGCTGGACGCCGTCGACAACGCCCAGCTTCGCGTCGTCTGCGCAGCCATGTGGCGCCTCGCGGCGCGCCGCTCCGTGTTCTGCGTCGGCGCGCAAGGTTTTCCGCAAGGGATCGGCGGCCTGATCGCGGCCGAGCTCGGGCGCGCGCCGGCGGAATCGTCCGGGAAGACGTCGCCGCCGGGCCCGGCGCTGGTCCTGTCCGGCAGCTGCGCGGAGCAGACCGGCGTCCAGCTCTCGGCGGTGGAGGCGGCCGGATGGGAGATGATTTCCCTCCCGCCCTCGGAGGTCCGGGCGCCCGAAGACGTCGGGCGCATCGCGGAGCGCGCGGCGCCGCTCATGCTCGAAGCGTTGGCGCGCGGCCGCTCCGTCGCGGCGTTCACGGCCAGAGGCGCCGCGACCGAGCCGTTCGATCCGGCGAGAGCGGAGCGCGTCGGCCAGATCCTGGCCGCCCTCTTCAGGGAGGCTGCGAAGAAGGCGGGGGTCAGGCAGGTTATTTTCGCCGGCGGCGACAGCTCAAGCTACGCCATGCGGAACTCCGGCGCATACGCTCTGGAGATCGCCGCCTTCTACGGGTTGCACTCCAGCAATGTCTGCCGATTGCTCGCGGACGACGAAGTTGACGGCGTCAATGTCGTTCTCAAGGGCGGACAGGCCGGCGATGACGACTTCTTCCTGCGCCCCCTGGGGGAGCCGACCCGCCACTGAGGGTTTCCTCCATCCGCGATGGGAATCCGGCTTTCGATCGAAAGCCGGACCGATGAAAAGAACGCGGTTCGCGGGAGGGCGGACCGAGGAAGGCCGCGCCCCTCTCCGATCTCGGCCTGCAGGCGTTTGATCGAGCCGAAGCCGGCGCGGAAAATCTCGGTGTATAGGCGCCGAGATTCAGCCCCATCGCCGGCTCGCCCGATATTCGCGTTGATGAGCTGCGCCGACCATCGCACTTCGGCGAAGAAATGTCCCGACAGGGCGGATCTTCCCAGCGACATCCGCCGATAGGTGATATCCAGACATGATTGAGTGAGGTATCCTCAGTCTCGCTTCCCGTCCGCACCCGGGGCCGCGGCTCCTGTTTTCGCGGACGTGTCGGCGGCGAAGCCGGGCGAAGGGCGGACGTTGGGGGGAACGGCGCCGTCAAGCCGAGACGTATTGAACGGTCATGAACATGACTTTGTGAATCCCGCCTGCCTAACCAGTTCGTCGCGCTTCGACCGCACCGCGCCAGACGGGTTCAGATCATAAAATGAAAACGCGACAGCATAACGAGAGTGACTAGAATGAAACGACTTTCAATCCTATGCGCCATGACGTTGTTTCTCGCGACGCCGGCCGCAGCTCAGAGTCCGGCCTCGCCTTCCGCCTGGACCTATGAGGCGACCATTTATACTTGGCTGTCCGCCCTCGAATCGAAGGTGGACACCCGCTTTGGCGAGGTTGACGGCAAACTGAGCGCGCGCGACGTGCTATCCCATCTCGATTTTGCGCTCATGGGGACCATCGAAGCGCGGCGCGGCCCTTGGGCGATCATCGTCGACGGGCTGTATACGGATCTGTCGGCCACCAAATCGACGCCTTTCGGCGCCCTGTTTTCCGACGCCAAGGTGGAGACCGAACTGGCGCTCGCCAGCGGCTATCTGACATATCGGGTTTACGACAAGGCCGGCGTCGCGATCGATGTCGGCGGCGGCTTTCGCGCCTTTGACCTGGATGTGAATCTGAAACTCAATCCCGGCAGGCGCCCCGGAGAATCCAGAAAAACGAGCAAGGTCTGGGCCGTTCCTGTGGTCGCGGCGCGAATGACCGTGCCGTTCGATGACAAATGGTCAGTGACCGCATTCGCCGATTTCGGGGGCACCGGGTCGGATGATCAGACCTGGCAAGCCCTGGCGAGCGTGAATTATCAGTTCAACGAGAAATGGTCCGCACGGCTCGGGTATCGCGAGATGGACCTTGAGAACGTCATCGGGGGCCGCAAGACCTCCATCAACCTTTCCGGCCCGTTCATCGCTGGCTCGTACAGGTTTTGAGACCGTCGCAGCCCGCCGTCACGCCACGAAAAGAGGGAATTGACATGAAGAGCAGCGCACGGCGCCTTCGCAAGCATCTGACGGCGTCCATTTCGGCGGCGGCGGTGTTTTCCGCGCTCTCGGCCGCAGGGCCGGCCAACGCCGACGGCGCCTTCGCGAAACAGGCGTTTCAACGCATGTCCGACTATCTGGGCGCGCAGAGCGCGCTCGCATTCGACTATGACTCATCCCTCGATGTCGTGACCGAAGGCGGGCACAAATTCGTGATCGCAAGCTCGGGCGCGATCGCTCTGGAGCGCCCCGGCGCGCTGCATGCGACCCGTGACGGCGGGTTCGCCAGCGTGGTGCTGGACTACGACGGGCGAACCCTGACCGTCGTCAACACCGACGCCAACATCTTCGCCACGATCGAAACCGCCGGTTCGGTGGATGACCTGATCGACACGCTGCGCAAGTCCTACGGTCAGCCGCTGCCCGCCGCTGACCTGCTGAACGCCGACGTCGCCGCCGCGCTGACGCCCCTGTTCACCGATGTCAAAGACCTTGGCGCCGGGGTGATCGGAGGCGTGATGTGCGATCATTTCGCGTTTCAGACCGAGCAGGCGGATCTGCAGATCTGGATCGCTCAGGGCGACACCCCCCACCCCTGCCGTTACGTCATCACCGACACCAGCGTGACCGGCTGGCCGACATACCGCATCGACGTTCGCAACTGGCGCGCAGGAGACGGCGCGGCGGGCGATCTCGCCTTCGCGGTTCCGGCGGGCGCGACCCAGGTCGAATTGTCCGCCGTTCCCGCAATCAACGAACTGTCCGGCATCTACGCCCAGTAAGGACCCCGAGACATGCTCAGAAAAGCCATAATGGCGACCTTCGCCTTGACCGTCGCCTTTTCCATCCTCGAGGTCGGGACCAGCTACATGGCGAGCGGAGTCCTCGGCTTCGGCCAGCCCGCCGAGGCGAGAATCGGCCGCCCGCTGACCCCGGTCAGCATTGCCGGCGTCGGCCGGCGCACGGCGCGGCGCTGCGCGGCCGGCATATATAACTGCTGAGGGTCGCGCAGAATCGCCAGGCGCCCTCGGATTGCCGACTGGCTCCCAAGAGCCAATCCGGCGCGGGAACTGTTTCCGGAGACGGGTTCGCGGCGCCGACCCTGCGTCAGGCGATGGCTTTCGCCGTTCATGACCGGGATGCCGACATGGCGGGGCGGGCGGTTGGCGGCCACGCTGGGGCGGAGGCGCCGACATGGCCGCCCGGCCCTTTCCCGAAAGCGCGCCGGCGCCTAGACTGACCGCACGCCAGCAAAGGATGCGCGATGCTCTATTCAGTTCTCGACCTCGCCCCCGTCGCCGAAGGCCACGATGCGGCGGAGGCGATCAGGAATTCGGTCGATCTCGCGCAGCATGCGGAGGCGCTGGGGTACAAGCGGTTCTGGATGGCGGAGCATCACAACATGCCCGGCATCGCCAGCGCCGCGACCGCGGTCCTGATCGGGCATGTCGCAAACGCCACCCGGACGATCCGCGTCGGCGCCGGCGGCGTGATGCTGCCGAACCACGCGCCGCTCTCGATCGCCGAGCAATACGGCACCCTGGCGACGATCTTCCCGGACCGGATCGACCTTGGCCTCGGCCGCGCGCCGGGCGGCGACATGGCGGTCGCGCGGGCGCTGCGCCGGGGCGCGGACCATGGCGACCGGTTCCCCGACGATGTGGCGGAGCTGATCGGCTATCTCGGCCCGCATCGCCCCGGCGCGCCGGTCCGGGCGCTTCCCGGCGAGGGAACCGCGCCGCCGATCTGGATCCTCGGCTCGTCGCTTTACGGCGCGCAGCTGGCCGCGCATTTCGGGCTCCCCTACGCCTTCGCGTCCCATTTCGCGCCCGACGCGCTCGATCAGGCGGTCGAGATCTACCGCGCGCGGTTTCAGCCGTCGCCACGCGTGCAGCGGCCCCATTTCATGCTGGCGGTGAATGTTTTCGCCGCGGACACCGACGAGGAGGGCGCCTATCTGCGAACCTCCATGCAACAGGCGTTCGCGGCGCTGAGAACCGGCCGGCCCGGAAAACTGCCGCGCCCGGTGACCGACATCGACGCCGTCATCGGCGGGCCCATGCGCGCCGCAGTCGATCAGGCGCTCCGCGTCTCGGCGGTCGGCGCGAAAGACACGGTGCGCCAGACATTGGCCGCGTTGATAAAGCGCCACCAGCCTGATGAGGTGATCCTGACCGGCCAGATCCACGATCACGCCGCGCGGAAGACCTCGTTCCGCATCGCCGCCGAGGCGATGGCGGAGATCGCCGAAACCGCCTGAAACGCGGCTTCGGCGACCGCTCCGGTCAGTCCGCCAGCGTCGCCAGCATTCCGGCCATGATCCGCCCGCGGGATTCGAGCGTCGGGACGTTGATATGCTCGTTCAGCGTATGGATTCCGCCGCCCTCGACGCCGAGCCCGTCCAGCGTCGGGAAGCCGAGCGCGCCGGTGAAGTTGCCGTCGGAGCCGCCGCCGGACGATTCATGGAAACTCTCGATGCCGAGTTCGGCGGCGAAGCCCTTCATCCGCTCGTAAAGCGCCATCGTTCCGGCGTTCGGCTCCCAGACCGGGCGGGTGACGCCGCGCGCGACATGGAACGCGACCTCGGCGGAGGAGTCCGCCATCGCCAGCATCTTCGCCACGCCCGCGTCGAGATCGGCCTGCCGTTTGGCCATCGACAGCACTTCGGCTTCGGCCCGCGAGGAGACGCAGTTCACCCATGTGCCGGCATTGAGGACCCCGACAGAGAAGGTGCAGTCCTCGCTGGTCATCTCCTCGATCTCCATGATGCGCCGGCACATCTCGCGGATCGCCGAGCGGCCCGCCGAAAGCTGCGCGCCGGCGTGGCTCGGCTTGCCGTCGGTGGCGATGTTGAAGCGGGCGATGGCGTAGCGCCCGGTGGTGCAGCCGCCGCCTTCGCGGCCCGGCTCGGGCACCAGGATGTATTTCTGCCGCGCCGCCTCCGCCTCGACGAGATCGCGCGCGGACGGCGTGCCGATCTCCTCCTCGCTGGTCAGGAGGATGGTGACCGGCAAGGGCGTCTCCACGCCGACGCGCGCCAGCACGCGGAGCGCCTCGAGGCTCAGATACGTCCCGCCCTTCATGTCGCAGATGCCCGGCCCATAGGCCAGGTCGCCCTCACGCCGATAAGGCAGCGTCTCCAGCGTCCCGATCGGGTGCACGGTGTCGAGATGCGCCATGATCAGCACGCCCGGCTCGCCCTGGCGCGGATGGGGCATCCGGGCGCGCACGCAGTCGCCCCAGCCCATCCGCCCCGGAATCCGCTCGATCGTCGCGCCCATCAGCGCGAGATCGCGCGAGGCGACATCCATCATCCGGTTCACCGCGCTCGGAACGAAAGTCGGGCTCTCTGTCTCGACCCAGACTCTCAGGCCATTCAACATGGCGTCGACGTCAAAAGGCAATTCGGCGATTTTCATTCTCTGCTCCATTCGGCCTCAGGACGCTTCCGCCACCGGACGAAAACGCGCGAAATCCCAGTTGCGCCCCGGCGCCGCGTCGATGAGCGCGCGGGTGTAATCGGTGCGGGGGGCGCCCAGAACCTCGGCGGCGGGGCCGTATTCGACCACCTCGCCCTTTTGCATCACCATCACATCGTCGCAAATCTGCGCCGCGACCCGGAGATCATGCGTGATGAACAGAAGGCCGACGCCGAGACGCTCCTGGATTTCCGCGAGGAGGTCCAGCACCTGCGCCTGAACGGACACGTCGAGCGCGGAGACCGCCTCGTCGGCGACCAGAAGATCCGGATCCATCGCCAGCGCCCGCGCGATGGCGATGCGCTGGCGCTGCCCGCCGGAAAATTGATGCGGGAACCGGTCCACCGCGCTGGCCGGCAGGCCGACAAGCTCCAGCAGCTCGCGCGCGCGCGCCATCGCCTCGCGCCGCGGCACGCCGAAATTCGTCGGCCCCTCAGTGATCGACTCGCCGATTTCGATCCGCGGGTTGAGGGAGCGGAACGGGTCCTGAAACACGATCTGCACCCGTTTCCGATGCGGCTTCAGCGCCTTCTGGCCGAGGGTCGCGATTTCTTCGCCCGAGATCAGGATGGAGCCTTCCGTGGGGTCGATCAGCCGGACGATGCAGCGCGCCACGGTGGACTTGCCGGAGCCGGACTCGCCGACGATGCCGAGCGTTCGGCCCTGCCGGAGCAAGAGATCGACGCCCTTCGCCGCCACAACCTCGCGGCCCTTCCCGCGCCAGCCGAGCTCGCCATAGGTCTTGCCGAGGCCCTTCGTCTCCAGCACGACGGGCGCGTCCACGCCCTCCGCCGGGCGCGGCGCGCGCGGCGTGAGGCTCGGCACCGCCTGCAGAAGCTGGCGGCTGTACTCGGTGCGCGGGTCGCGCAGAAGCTCTTCGACCGGGCGGGTCTCCTGCACTTCGCCGAGGCGCAGGACCGTCACATTGTCGGCGATCTCGGCGACGACGCCCATGTCATGAGTGATGAAGAGAACCGCGGCGCCCGTGGTTTCCCGCAATTCGCGGATCAGCGCGAGGATCTGTTTTTGCGTCGTCACATCGAGCGCGGTCGTCGGCTCGTCGGCGATCAGAAGCTGCGGCCGCAGGATGAGCGCCATCGCGATCATGATCCGCTGGCGCTGCCCGCCCGAGAGCTGATGCGGAAAACTGCCATAGAGGCTCTCGGGGGAGGGAAGATGCACCTCCTCCATCATCTCGATCACCCGGCGCCGGGCGGCGCCGCGGTCCAGCTTGGTGTGCGCTTCGAGCACCTCGGCGATCTGCTCGCCAACGCGATGCACCGGGTTCAGAGCCGTCATCGGCTCCTGAAAGATCATCGACATCGCGTTCGCGCGGAGGCTGCGCAGCCGCGATGACGGCGCGGCCAGAAGATTTTCGCCCTTCAGCAGGATTTCGCCCGCCGTCGCCTTCAGCGCGCTCGGCAGAAGCCCCATGGTCGCCAGCGCCGTCAGGGATTTGCCGGAGCCGGATTCGCCGACCAGGCACATCGTCTCGCCCGGATGGATCGTGAGCGAGACGCCTTTCACCACCTCCGCCGAGGCGTCGCCGCCAAGCGCGATCCGGAGGTTGCGGATGTCGAGAAGCGGTTCGCTCATCGGTCGATCCCCCGTTTCGCCATTCGCGGATCCAGCGCGTCCCGAACCGCGTCGCCGACGAGGTTGATGGCGAGGATCGTGACCGAGACGAACAGCCCCGGCCAGAGGATGATGCCGGGGTTGATCTGAAAATAGACCCGCCCCTCGGCCATGATGTTGCCCCAGGACGGCGTCTCCGGGTTGATGCCGGCGCCGAGAAAGCTGAGAATCGCCTCCACCAGGATCGCCGCGGCGCAGATATAGGTGCCTTGAACGATCAGGGGCGCGATGGTGTTGGGCAGAAGATGCCGGACCAGAATCCGCCAGGTCGATGAGCCGGCGGCGATCGCCGCCTCGACATAGGGCTCCTCGCGCGCGGAGAGCACGACCGAGCGCACCAGGCGCACGACCCGCGGCACCTCGGGAATGGTGATCGCGACCAGGACGGTCCAGAGCGTCCCCCCCCAGAGCGCCACGATGGCGATCGCCAGAAGAATGCTCGGGATCGCCATCAACCCGTCGACGACCCGCATCACCACCGCGTCGAGGCGCTGGAAAAACCCGGCCGCCAGCCCGACGACGAGGCCAAGCGCCACCGCCGCCACCGCCGCGCCGAGCCCGACGACGAGGGAGATCCGCCCCCCATAGATCACGCGTGAGAGCAGATCGCGGCCAAAGGCGTCGGTGCCGATCAGAAACTCCGCGGAGGGCGGTTTCAATCTCTGCCCCGGACTGAGCCGAACAGGGTCATGCGGCGCGATCAGCGGCGCGAAGATCGCAACGAGGATGATCAGGAAGAGAATTGTCGAGGCGATGGCGACGATCTTGCTGGAGCCGAAGATTTTCAGGGCCTGCCTGAAAGCGGAAGGCCTCGCCGGCGCGGTGAAGACTGTATCGTCGCTCATGCGTAACGGATCCTCGGATCGAGAAAGACGTAGGAGATATCGATGAGCAGATTGATGACGACATAGACGAGGGAAGCCAGCAGGATCATCGCCTGAATGACCGGATAGTCGCGCGCCAGCACCGCGTCCACCGTCAGGCGCCCGAGCCCCGGCAGATTGAACACCGTCTCCGTGACGACGACGCCCGATATGATGAGCGCGAAACCGATCCCGATGATCGTGACGATCGGCACCGCGCAATTCCGGAGCGCATGCCGCATCAGCACGCGCTGGTCGCTCAGCCCTTTCGCGTGGGCGGTCCGCACGTAATCCTCGCCGAGGATCTCCAGCATCGACGTGCGGGTGATCCGCGCGATCAGCGCGATATAGAGCAAGGTCAGCGTCACCGTCGGCAGCGTGATCCGGGCCGCGAACGGGCCGACCCCCTCGAAGATCGATCTGAACCCCTGAACCGGAAACCAGTTCAGATCGAGCGAAAAGATCGAGATCAGGATATAGCCGATCACGAAGACCGGGACGGAGAAGCCCAGCACCGAGATCGCCATCACGACCCGGTCGATCAGCGTGCCTTGCTTCCACGCGGCGATAACGCCAAGCGGAACCGCGATGATGATCGAAAGCGTCATCGTGGTGAGCGCGAGGCTGATCGTCGGCTCCATCCGCCGGCCGATCATCTCCAGCACAGGCGTGTTGGAGAGGATCGAGGTGCCGAAATCGCCCTGGAGAAGATTTCCGATCCAGGTGAAGAACTGGACGTAGAGCGGGTCGTTCAGACCGAGATGCTGCCGGATTCGGTCAAGCTGTTCAGGGGTCGCCGCGTCGCCGGCGATGATCGCCGCCGGGTCGCCGGGCGTGAGCCGGAGCAACAGGAAGACGAAAACCGCGACAAGCGCCATCACCGGCACCGCGGCGAGGATCCGACCAAGAATATAGCGTGTCATGACGCGCCTTCGTTTTGAAAGGAGCGGTCGGCGTCATCCGGGCGCCGACCGCCATTTCAGATGGGCCTATTTCTTGGTGACGTTCCAGAAATAGGGCGTCGCAGGCCCTTCGACCACGCCGTCGAGCCGGGTCGACCAGGCGGACGGCTCGATATACTGGCCAAGCGGGACGTACATCACCTCGTCATAGGCGAGCGTCTGAAGCTTGGTCGCGATCTCCTTCTGCTCGGCGGGGTCCGTCGAGCGGGCGTAGGCGTCCCGAAGCTCTTCGGCCTCCGGCACGGTCGGCCAACCGAACCAGCCGCCATCGTTCGGGCCACGCCCGTTCACCATGTTGTTGTTGATCGGGTTGTTGATGTCCGCGCTGACCCAGTTGGTGAAGAACATGTTCCAGCCGCCTTCGGAGACCGGCGCCTGGCTGGCGCGCCGCCCGACCAGCGTCTGCCAGTCCATCGCCTGGAGATCGACGACGAAGCCCGCATCCCGCATCGCCTGCGCCGCGACCACCGGCTGCGTGCTGAGCGATCCGACATCGGTCGGATGCATGATCACGACCGGCGTGCCGTCATATCCGGCCTCCTTCAGAAGCGCGCGCGCGTGCTCCATGCCGGTCCCGTTCACGACCTCCTCGGACCCCACATCCGTCTCGAGCGGCGTTCCGCAGACGAACATCGCCCCGCAGAGCTGAAAGAGCTCGGGGTCGCCGATCTTCGCGTCCATGAAGTCCTGCTGGTTGAACGCCGCCATCGCCGCCTGCCTGATCAACTTGTTGTCCATCGGCGGATGGAGGAAGTTCGGCCGCATGATCGTCTGAAGGCCGAGCGCGTTCAGGTTCTTGACGACGAGTTCATCATTGCTCCGGAGAATCGGCAGCAGATCCGGCTTCGGATCCTCCCAGAAGTCGACCTCGCCGGATTGAAGCGCGCTGAGCGTGGTCTGGGCGTCGGGCATCACGACGAATTCGACGCGATCGACATTGACCACCTTGCCGCCCGCGGCCCAGCTCGGCGGTTCGTCGCGCGGGACGTAATCCTCGAATTTCTCGTAGACCGAAATCAGGCCGGGCTGAAACTCATCCGCGACGAAACGGAACGGGCCGGAGCCGATCTGCTCGGAGACCGCCTCGGTCGACGGGGTCTCCGCCATCCGCTTCGGCATGATGAACGGCACGATGGAGGATGGCTTGCCGAGGCTTTCAAGCACGAGCCCGTAGGGCTCCTTCAGCGTCATCACCATCACCTTGTCGCCGTCCGCCTTCATGTCGGCGACGAAATCCATCAGCTTCTGGCCCATGCCGTCGCGCTCGCCCCAGCGCTTGAGCGAGGCGATCACGTCTTCGGCGGTGACGGGCGCGCCGTCATGGAATTTCAGTCCGTCGCGAAGGGTGAACGTGTAGGTGAGCTTGTCCTCCGAGATCTCCCAGCTCGCCATCTGCGGCTGAACCTCGAAATTCGCGTCCGTCGCCACCAGCGTGTCGTAGATCATGTAGCCATGATCGCGCGTGATGTAGGCGGTGGTGATGATCGGGTCGAGCACCCGGAGCGCCGAATGGAGAACCGCCCGAATCGTTTGCGCCTCCGCAACCGTACCGAGCAGCATGGCGCCGACCGCGGCGGCGGCGGACACCCGCGCGGCCCGCCCCAGCGCGCCGCGCACCCCGCTCCGTGGGTTCAGTCTCGTGTGTTGAGTCATGTGAAGCTCTCTCTCTGTTGGATAGGCGATCCGGTCGCCCGAAGCCCAAGGCGCCGCATTCTTCCGCGTTTTCTTTACAAAGGATGGCCGCCCGACTTAAGCCTTGTCAACAAGTCTCGGGACCAATCCCGCAAAATCATGATAGCGGCAAAACTTCATCCGCGGAGGAGACGGCATGGCGGACGCGAAAACACCGGGGCCCGAAGCGCGCGCGGCGATCAGGAGCGCCGTCGAGGCGGGATTCGAGGCGCAGACCCGTTTTCTCGCGGACCTGGTCGCGATTCCCTCGCTCCGCGGCCAGGAATCCCCGGCGCAGGACATGATGGAGGCGGCGCTCCGCACCCGCGGCTACGCCGTCGACGCCTGGACCATCGACCCGGAGGAGCTGGCGCCCCTGCCCGGCTTCGGACCGGTCACGCATGATTTCTCCCGCGCGCGCACCGTCGTCGGCTCGTGGCGCCCTGACAGCGCGACCGGCAGATCGCTGATCCTTCAGGGCCATGTCGATGTGGTGCCGACGGGACCGCTGGAGATGTGGGCGACGCCGCCTTTCGAGCCCGTGATCAGGGATGGCTGGATGCATGGCCGCGGGGCCGGAGACATGAAATCCGGCCTGGTCGGCGCGCTCTTCGCGCTCGATGCGATCCGGGCGGCGGGCTACGCGCCTGCGGCCCCGGTGCATCTTCAATCCGTGATCGAGGAGGAGAGCACCGGGCTCGGCGCGCTCTCCGCCTGCCAGCGCGGGTATCGCGCCGACTGCGTGCTGATCCCGGAGCCGGGCGATCACTGCCTGACGCGGGCCCAGGTCGGCGTGCTCTGGTTCCGGCTCCGGGTTCGCGGGCGGCCCACCCATGTCGCGGTGGCGGGAACCGGCTCCAACGCCATCGTCGCCGCGATGCGGATGGTGGAGGCGCTGCAGGGCCTCGAGGCGGAATGGAACGCGCGCGCGAAGGCGCATCCGATCTACGCGAACGTCGAGCATCCGTTGAACTTCAACCCCGGCGTCATTTCCGGCGGCGACTGGCCGTCATCCGTTCCTGCGTGGTGCGACGTCGATTGCCGGATCGGCATTCTGCCCGGAACGAAGATCGAGGATGCGCAGGCCGAGATAGAGGCTTGCGTCGCGAAGGCGGCCTCCAGCCACCCGTTCCTGCGCGAGAACCCGCCGGAGGTCGTCTGGAACGGCTTTCTAGCGGAGGGATGGGTGCTGGAGAACGCCGAGGAGCCGGAGTCGGTGTTCGCCGACGCCTTCTCCACGGTCTTCGGCGCGCCGACGCCCGAGGAGCGGCTGATGACCGCGCTGACCGACACGCGTTTTTACGGACTCTACCACGGGATGCCGGCGCTCTGCTGGGGGCCGATCGCGGAAAACATCCATGGATTCGACGAGCGGGTCGATCTCGACTCGGTCAAACGTTCAACCGAGGTGATGGCGCTCTTCATCGCCTCCTGGTGCGGATTGGTGAAAGCATGACCTCCACTGCAAGATCTCCTCGCGTCGCCATCGGCGGCTTCCTTCACGAAACCAACACCTTTGCGCCGAGCCTCGCGACGCTTGAGAACTTCACCAAGGGCGGCGGCGCGGGCGGCGTGTTCGAAGGCGAGGACGCCGTCGCGGCGCTTCGCGGGGTGAACACGGGCTTCGCCGGCGCGATGGCGCATGGCGAGGCCGCCGGTTGGGAGGTGATCCCGACCCTCTGGGCCGCCGCCTCCCCCTCCGCGCATGTGACGGAAGAGGCGTTCGAGACGATCACCGGCAAACTTCTCGCGCGCATCAAGGCGGCGCTGCCGGTGGACGGGGTCTATCTCGACCTTCACGGCGCGATGGTGACGACGCATCACGACGACGGCGAAGGCGAGATCCTCGCGCGCGTCCGCGCGCTCGTCGGGCCGGACGTCCCGGTCGTCTCCAGTCTCGACCTCCACGGCAACGTCACGGCGCGCATGGTTGGCGAGGCGGATCTTCTGGTCTCCTATCGCACCTATCCGCATGTCGACATGAACGCCACCGGCGCCCGCGCCGCCCGGGCGCTCGGCCGGCTGATCGACGGCGCGGCGCGGCCTTCGAAGGCGTTCCGCCAGGCCCCCTATCTTCTGCCGATCGCCTGGCAGTGCACCGACATGGAGCCGGCGAAGGGGCTTTACGCGCACCTGGAGGCGCGCGAAGGCGACTGGCCGATGAGCCTCAACATGGGCTTTCCCGCCGCGGACTTCCCCGATTGCGGCGCGACCGTGACCGCCTATGGCGCCAACGCCGACGCGGACGCCGACGCGCTGATGGCGGCGGTCGAGGCGGCGGAGTCCCGCTTCACCGGCCGCGTCTTCAGCCCCGACGAGGCGGTGGCCGAGGCGATCCGCATCGCCCGGACCGCGCGTCGGCCGGTCGTGATCGCCGACAGCCAGGACAACCCCGGCGCCGGCGGCGACAGCGACACGATGGGCATGGTCCGCGCGCTCTGCGCGGCGGCGGCGGAAACGGCCCGCGCCCTGCCGGACGCGCCCGGCCCGGCCATCGGCTCGATCTTCGACCCCGCGGCGGCGGCGGCGGCGCATGAAGCCGGCGTCGGCGCCCGCATCCGGCTTCCGCTCGGCGCGAAATCCCGCATTCCGGGCGATTCGCCCTTTGAAGCGGAATTCGAGGTCGCGGCGCTTTCCGATGGCCGCTTCGTCTGCCCCGGCCCCTATCATGGCGGACAGGAGGTTCAGATGGGGCCATCGGCCTGTCTCGTGCTGGACGGCGTGCGCATCGTCGTCGTCTCCGCCAAGGCGCAGATGGCGGACCAGGCGATGTTCCGGCAGGTCGGGATCGAACCGACGGAGGCGGCGATCCTCTGCGTGAAGAGCTCGGTGCATTTCCGCGCCGATTTCGACCCGATCGCCGAGACGATCCTCACCGCCGCCGCGCCCGGGCCGATGCCGGTCAGCCCGGCCAGCCTGCCGTGGAAGCGGCTCCGCCCCGGGGTGCGGACCGCGCCTCTCGGCGAGGCCTACGCGCCCTGAGGGCCAGGAGGCGCGCTCTCACGCCTCTTCCGCGCGCGCGCCGAGCTCGACGCTGAGCTCGGCGGCGTGAATCAGGCTTTCTTCGCCAACCCGCAGCAGCCGCGCGCCGATCGCGCGCGCCGCAACCCCGTCGCCCGCTTCCGCGACAGATGCGAGGTCCGCCGCGATATCCGCCACTCCGGCGAGGCCGACCACGCATGAAACCGCGGCGATATCCGCCGCCGCCAGCGCGAGCGACGCGAGCATCTCCTTCGCGAGCAGCGCCTCGATGCGGCCGAAGCCTTCCGCCGCTTCGAACGCCGCGGTCTCGAACACCTCATCGAAAGCGGCCGCCCCGACTTCGGCGCGGAGCGCCGCGAGCGCGGCCCGGTCCACCCGGACCTCGACCGCGGGGGCCAGATGCCTCACGCCGCCCGGCCAGTTCGGGCCACGGCTCCGGGTGTTCTCGATCCGCATACGACGCGCCTTCCTCTTTTTCGAGAAAGCGTTATCGGCGCTAAATCTTAACTTAGCGTGATTCTCATGATCGCCTCGGTTGGCGCGCCGCCGCCGCAAATCAGGCCGCGCCGGTTCACCTCCCGGGGCGTCAGCCGCGCCGCGACGCGCGGATCCGCGGCGTCGAGCGCGCCGAGCGCCACAAGGATCCCCGTCATCGCGGATTCCGCCGCCGCCGTGTTTCCATCGTCGATCTTCAGGGCGACGCCAAGCCCGCGCTCAGGCAGGATCGCGATGAACGCGCCTTCGGCCCCGGTCTTCACCACGAGGCGCCCGCCGCCCGCCCGCATGAGGTCGGTGCAGGCGCGCCCTTCGCCAGCCACCTCGAACGGATGTTCCGCCATCGCCGAGCGCAGCCTGATCGCCGCCTCCCGCCGCGCGCCCTTCAGCGCCGTCTCCGCCGCCGCGATCCGCGCCATCGCCCGCGCCAGCCCGGTGAGCGACACCGCGAAATTCGGGGCCGAGCACCCGTCAATCGCATACCCGGAGAGGGCCTCGTCCGCGAGTTCGGCCGTCGCGGCGGCCACCGCTTTCTGAACCGCATGCCCGGGCGAGACATAATCGTTCAGCGGCGCGCCGAGATGCCGCGCCAGACAGAGAAAGCCCGAGTGTTTGCCGGAGCAGTTGTTGTGCAGTTGCGACGGCGCCTCGCCCGCGCGGATCATACGCTCCCGCGTCTCCTGATCTCCCGGCGCCTGCGCGCCGCAGAGCAGATCCGCCTCGCCCAACCCCATCTCGGCCAGCCACTCCGCGGCGAGGGCGGCGTGGGCGTCCGAGCCTTGGTGCGACGCGCAGGAAAAGGCCAGCCGCCGCGGCGAAAGGCGGGCCGCATCGGCGGCGCCGCTCTCCACCATCGGCAGCGCCTGCAGGATCTTGCACGAGGAGCGCGGCAGAAAGGCGGCGCCCACATCGCCAAGCGCCGCGACGAGCGCGCCATCGCGGCTCCGGCCGTCGACAATGGCGACGCGGCCGCGATGGACGCGCTCGATGAACCCGGCGCGCTCACGGGTCGCGAGGATCGGGTCGCTCATGTCAGGATCGGTCATCCGAAAGCTCCTCGTCAAATTCAGGGCCGGGCGGCCGAATCCATGATTTCGACACGCCGCGCCGGGCGGCGCCCGCACAGCGATCATCGAATGATCCAATCCGACGAAAAAAGCCAGCTTCGCGAAACGCCGCGCCGCCGCCAAGGGTGGCGCCGCCCCAGTATTTCAGCATAGTATCCCCATCGACCGGACGAACAAGAGAGGCGACAGGCCTCGGTCGGCAGTGAGGCGGAGAGTTGATATGGCGACAGAAAACTGGATGGGCCGCGCATACTGGATCGGCGCGGCGATGGCGATGCTGATGGCGCTGCTTGTCGTGACGCCGAACGCAAGCTTCGCGCAGGAGACGAATGAAAGCATCGGGGCGAAGCGCGACTGGAGCATCTTCAAACAGGGCTCCGCGGCCGACCGGCAATGCTGGGTGGTCTCGAAACCCGTGTCGTCGCGGGCGCTGCGCGGCGGCAAGCCGGTCTCGGTCAATCGGGGCGACATCTATCTGATGGTGGCGATCCGCCCCGGCTCGCAGGTCCTGAACGAGGTGTCGATGATCGGCGGCTATCCGTTCCGGAGCGGCAGTTCGGTGAAGATGGAGATCGGCTCCGACAAGTTCGAACTTTTCACCGAAGGCGAAGGCGCCTGGGCCGACAGCCCCGAAAGCGACGCCAAGATCGTGGCCGCCATGAAGCGCGGCGTCACCGCGAACGTCACCGGCGTCTCCACGCGCGGGACGACGACGATCGACCGGTTCTCGCTCAGCGGATTCACCGCCGCGCTGGACGAGGCGCGCGCGCTCTGCAAATGAGCGCGCTTTTGATGTAGGATGCGCGCCGCGTTCCATTGCGGCGCGCTTTTTTGTTCAAGGACAGAGATCAATGGCCGAGGCCGCCTTTCCCCCCATGCGAGCGATCACGCAGGATGCGCGCGTCCTGCCGCGCGTCGCGCCGAAAGGGCTGAAGCCGAATCTGATCGGCATGGACCGCGCCGCGCTGCGCGCCGCCGTCATCGAGGCCGGCGCGCCCGAGCGGCAGGCCAACATGCGCGTGGCGCAGATCTGGGGCTGGCTCTATCAGAAGGGCGCGGCCGACACGGCGGCGATGACCAGCCTCTCGAAGGGGTTCCGCGCCGCGCTGGCGGACCGGTTCCGCATCGCCCGCCCCGAAGTGGCGGAGCGCCAGATTTCCGAAGACGGCACGCGGAAATATCTCCTGAAGATCGACGGCGGCCATGAGGTCGAGGCGGTTTACATTCCGGAGGAGGACCGCGGCACCCTCTGCATCTCCTCCCAGGTCGGCTGCACGCTGAACTGCACGTTCTGCCATACCGGCACGCAGACCCTGGTGCGGAACCTGACGACCGCGGAGATCGTCGGCCAGATCCTGGTCTGCCGCGACGATCTCGGCGAATGGGCCGCCGCCGGAAAACCCATGGGCGAGAAGCGTCTTCTCTCCAATGTGGTGCTGATGGGCATGGGCGAGCCGCTCTACAACACCGACAATGTGCGCGACGCGATGCGGATCGCGATGGACAACGAGGGGCTCAGCCTCTCCCGCCGGCGCATCACGCTCTCCACATCCGGCGTGGTTCCCGAGATCATCCGGGCGGGCGAGGAGATCGGCTGCATGCTCGCCATCTCGCTCCATGCGACGACGAACGAGCTTCGCGACACGCTGGTGCCGATCAACCGGAAATGGAAGATCGAGGCGCTGCTCGACGCCTGCCGCGGCTGGCCGAAGCTCTCCAACGCCGAACGAATCACCTTCGAATACGTGATGCTGAAGGATGTGAACGATTCCGACGCCGACGCGCGCCGGCTGGTGAAGCTGATCGCCGGGATTCCGGCGAAAATCAACCTGATCCCCTTCAATCCCTGGCCCGGCGCCCCTTACGAGCGGTCCGACTGGGACCGGATCGAAGCCTTCGCGGAAATCGTCAATCGCGCCGGCTACGCCAGCCCCGTCCGCACGCCGCGCGGGCAGGACATCATGGCCGCCTGCGGGCAGCTCAAATCCGCGACCGAACGCGCAAGGAAAAGCCGCGCCGCGATCGCGGCGGAGGCCGCCAGCGCCTGAGCGGCGCCGCGGCTTTCCTCTGAACAAGAATCCGAACTCCCATGGGCGCGCCGATCGGCGCGCCCGCCTTGCAGACGGACTCTCCCATAGCTTGCGATGCATATTCGCATAGCGCGCTATTCGATACGTGGAGACGCTCATGAAGTTTCGGAAGGACCACGCCGCGAGCTATCTCGCCAATCACATGGCGCGCCTGTTCACGCGCGGCCTTCTGGCCAGAATCAAGCCGCTCGGCCTCGGCGTCGGCGCGTTGCCGGCGCTGCTGGAGCTTTGGGAGAAGGACGGGCTGACCCAGAAGGAGCTGGTCCTGCGCCTCGATATCGAGCAGGCGACGATGGCGAACACGCTTGGCCGGATGGAGCGCGACGGGCTCATCACCCGCGAACAGGATCTCGATGACGGGCGGGTGCGGCGCATCCGGCTCACGAACAGGGCGCGCGCCCTTCGCGCCCCCGCGCTCAAAGCCGTCAGAGAGCGGAACGCGGAAGCGCTCGCGGATCTCACCGAAGCGGAGCGGGAGGTCTTTCTCGATCTGATGCGAAGGACGATCGAAACGATGAAGCGCGGCGCCGACGGCTGACGGCGCCGCGTCGCTTCAGGGCGTCGCTCCGGTCAGCCGCGGCCGACGAAGGGCATGTTCGTCGCCATGATCGTCTGAAAGAGGACGTTGGTCTCCAACGGATATTCCGCCATCTGCGCGACGGCCGCGGCCACATGGTCCGGATCCATCACCGCCTCGGCCTTGATCGAGCCGTCGGCCTGCGGCACGCCGTCCACCATCCTCGCCGCCATCTCGGTCAGCGCGTTGCCGATATCGATCTGGCCGCAGGCGATGCCATGCTTGCGCCCGTCGAGCGAGAGCGACCTCGTCAACCCCGTGATCGCATGTTTCGTGACGGTGTAGGCGACGGAGCCGGGCCGCGGCGCATAGGCGCTGATCGAGCCGTTGTTGATGATCCGGCCGCCTTTCGGATCCTGCCGCTTCATCAGCGCGAACGCGGCGCGCGCGCAAAGCACCGAGCCGTTGAGATTGGCGTCGAGGACGCCATACCAGTCGTCCAGCGTCATCTCGTCGATATCGGCGACCGGGGAGCCGCGCCCGGCGTTGTTGAAAAGCAGGTCGAGCCGGCCGAACTCGGTCGCGACCTCGACGAAGATCCGCTCCACGTCATCGGCCTTCGCGATGTCGCCGGGGGCGACCAGCGCGCCTTCGCCGATCTCGGCCGCGGTTTCCTCCAGCGCGTCGCGCCGCCGACCGACCAGCGCCACGCGCCACCCCTTCGCCGCAAGCGCGCGCGCCGTCGCGCGGCCGATTCCGCTGCCCGCGCCGGTGATGAGCGCCGTTTTCGCCATGTGGTCTCTCCTATTTATCGCTTGTTTTTCACTGAAGTCCGCGCAGACCCTGACCCGCAAAGCGCGATCAGGCAAGGGGGCAACCTTCCGCCTCCGTCGCATCGAGCGCCTGAATCCGCCGCGCCTCGGCGCGATATTTCGGGAGCGACCAGATATCGATCAGGAAAGCGCCGTAAAGCCCGCGAACCAGCGTGACGAGCCAGACGATCGGAACCCGGAGCAGCGCCGGCGCCTGCAGGAGCCGCCACTCGATGGTCTCGGGCTTGCGCGAATACCAGACCGCCCAGCCTCCGGCCCGCACCGCCCGCCACATCAATCCCGCCCAGACCCAATTGAGGCCGAGGACCATCATCGCCTCGCGGAAGATCGCATCCGCCTTCTCGCGCTCGACCAGTTCGTGCTCGACCTCATAGAGCCAGTCATGAAGCGCCGCCGCGGCGAGATAGAGAGAATGGGTTTGCGGCACCAGGACCGTAAGCGGGAACGGGACGCTCGCGCCGTCGAACTCATAGCCCTTGCCGACGACATGGCGTTCGCCGGACCCGGGATGGCCGACATCGTAGCAAAAGGCGTCGTCGGTCACCCACTTCTGCGCGATCAGACCCGGCGGGGCCCCCTTGGCCCGCGTCTCCGCCCGGCGGCGGCGGCGCTCTTTCGATGAGAGCCCCTCGTAATTGCTCGCCGCCTGAAAACTGGCGCGCGTGATCGAAACGGGTTGGCGCTCCTCCGGCTCACTCATCGGCTTCCCACTCTCGTTGGCCGCGGATAAATGGCGCGCCGCCCGGAATACGCGGCGAAAGGTCGGAATTTACGGGTTTCGCGCGCACCGGATCGCCTCCATAAGTCAGGGTTGAAGATTCTCACAGCCTCCGAGGGAATGAAAGCGCTATGACCGAACTGCCCAAAACAATGCGTGTGGTCGAAATCTCTAAGCCGGGCGGGCCGGAAGTCCTTCTCCCCGCGACGCGCCCGCTGCCGGCGCCCGAGCCCGACCAGATCCTGATCCGGGTCGCCGCGGCGGGGGTGAACCGCCCCGACGTCTTCCAGCGCGCCGGCGCCTATCCGCCGCCGCCGGGCGCCTCCGATCTCCCCGGCCTCGAAGCGGCGGGCGAAATCGTCGCCATCGGGGCCGGAGTCACGCGCTGGCGGGTCGGCCAGCAGGTCTGCGCGCTCCTCGCCGGGGGCGGCTACGCCGAATACGCCGTCACCCACCAGGATCACGCGCTGCCCGTCCCGGCCGGCCTCTCGATGGAGGAGGCCGCCGCCTTGCCGGAGACGTTCTTCACCGTCTGGACCAACGTCTTCGACCGCGGCCGGCTCAGCGGCGGCGAGACGTTTCTCGTCCATGGCGGCTCGTCCGGCATCGGCACGACGGCGATCCAGCTCGCCGCCGCGTTCGGCGCGCGCGTCTTCACCACCGTCGGCGGCGCCGACAAGGCGAAGATCTGCCGCGACCTCGGCGCGGAGATCGCGGTCAACTACAAGGAGCAGGACTTCGTCGAGGTGCTGAAGGAGGCGACCGGCGGCCGCGGCGTCGACCTGACGCTCGACATGGTCGGCGGCGAGTACATCGCCCGGAACATGAAGCTCGCGGCGGATCAGGGCCGGATCGTGCAGATCGCCTTCCTCAAGGGCGCGGAGGTGAAGCTGAACTTCTCGCCCGTGATGCGAAAACGCCTGACGCTGACCGGCTCGACCCTCCGGCCGCGCTCCGACACCGAAAAGGCCGCGATCGCGGCCAGCCTCCTCTCGAAGGTCTGGCCGCTGATCGAGGCCGGCCGGGTGAAGCCGGTGATGGCCGCCCGCTTCCCGCTGGAGGAGGCCGCCGCCGCCCATCGCCTGATGGAAGGCTCGACCCATATCGGCAAGATCGTTCTGACGGCCTGAAGCTTCATCCCTCAAGTGGGCGGCGCTCAGCCGCCCATGGTCAGGACCACCTTGCCCATCGCCCGCCGCTTGGCGAGGTCGTCATAGCCCTTGACGAAATCCTCCAGAGGATAGGAGGCGGAGATCCGCGGGCGGATCTTGCCCTCGGAGAAGAGCTGCAGGTATTCAGCCACGTTCTGACGGTGCTTCTCCGGGTTCCTCGCCACCCATTGGCCCCAGAACACGCCGCGAATATCGGCTGATTTCAGGAGCGCGAGATTGAGCGGCAGGCGAGGAATCTCGCCGCCCGCGAATCCGACCACAAGGTACCGCCCCTCCCAGCCGAGCGCGCGGAACGCCGGCTCCGCCAGCTTGTCGCCGACCGGGTCGTAAACCACGTCGACGCCGCCATCCGAAAGCTCGCGCACCTTCGTCTTGATGTCTTCTTTCGCATAATTGACGCACATATCGGCGCCGTGCGCCTTCGCGACCTCCAGCTTCTCCTCGGAGCTCGCGCCGGCGATCACCGTCGCGCCCATCGCCTTGCCGAGCTCCACCGCCGCGAGACCGACCCCGCCCGCGGCGCCGAGAACGAAGAGAGTCTCCCCCGGCTTCAACCGAGCCCGATCCTTCAGCGCGTGGTAGGATGTCCCGTAGACGAGATTGATCGCCGAGCCCTGCTCGAAGCTCATGTTGTCGGGAATGTGGAACACCTTCTCGGCGGGCGCGACCACCTCTTCCGCGAACCCGCCGTAACCGGAGCCGTAGAACACCCGGTCGCCGATGGAGAAGCCTTCGACGCCCTCGCCGACCTCCGTCACCACGCCAGCGCATTCGGCGCCGGGCGAGAACGGAAATTCCGGTTTTATCTGGTATTTGCCCTCGACGATCAGGATATCGGGAAAATTCATCCCCGCGGCCTTAACCGCGATCCGGACATGGCCGGGCTTCATCGCGGGGGCTGGAACGTCCTTCACCTCATGGCTGGCGTAGGGCCCGAAGGCGGCGCAGATCAGAGCTCTCATCATGGTTCCTCTCTTGTGCGGGATTCGCGGCAGAAAGCCTGACCGCGGCCGCTTTGGCAAGCGCTGTCGGGCGTTCGCGGCCGGGGCGCGCGCGCGGCCCGTCATATCGGCGCGGGCGCCCGGGCGGGCTCGATTTCGCCGTGCGGCGGTGCTAAATCATGTTGATGACGCGCATCGCTCTCCTCCTGCTTCTCCCCGTTCTCGCGCTCGCGGCCTGCGCCGCGACGACCGCGACGCTCACGCCGGCGCAATGCGCCGCGAACTGGCGCGCGGTCGGCTACGAGGACGGCCTCGATGGCGCGGATTTTTCTCGGCTGGCGGCGTATCGCGAGGCGTGCGCGCGCGGCGGCGCGGCGCTCAGCAAAGCGGACGAGGCCGCCTGGACCGAAGGCTGGACCGCCGCGGGCGGCGCGCAGCCCGCCTACGAGCCTCGGGACGATGAGTATCGGCGGACCGGCGGCTATCCCCGGATTTACCCGCAGATCGGCGTCGGCGTCGGCAACCACGGCGTCAGCGTGGGCGGCGGGGTCGGAATCGGGCTCGGCTCCTTCGGCCTCGGCTTTTATCACTGACGCGCATCTCTGACCTGACGAGCCCGAAGGAGCCGCACCCATGACCCCCACTTTCGCAGACGCGCGAGCCGACGCGCCCGCCACGCCGCTCCATCTGATCGAACGCGCGGCGGCGCCGGCGGCGCTCGACGCGATGCCCGGCGCGGAGGCCGCCTGGGCGCGGCTTCAGGGGTTTTCCGGCGAGCTTGGCGAGACCGTGCTGATTCCCGATGACGACGGCGGGCTGAAATCCGCGCTTTTCGGCTGGGGCGACGCCCGCGCCCGCGCCGCGAAGCGGTTCGCGATCGGGGGCTTCGCCGCGAAGGCGCCGGAGGGCGTCTACAGTCTCGAAGGCGCGCTGACGGCGGAGGAAGCCGATGAGGCCGCGCTCGGCTGGCTCCTCTCCGCCTATCGGTTCGGCCGCTACAAGAGCGCGCCGGCGCAGAAGGCGCGGCTGATCCCTCCGGCGGGGGTCGACGCCGCGCGCATCATCGCCATCGCGGAGGGCGCGTGGCTCGCGCGCGATCTCATCAACACGCCGGCCGGCGACATGGGGCCGGCGGCGCTGGCGGAAGCGGCGCGCACGCTCGCCGAGCGCCATGGCGCCTCGATCGAGGTGACGGTGGGCGACGCCCTTCTCGACGCGAATTTTCCGATGATCCACGCCGTCGGCCGGGCCGCGGCGGAGGCGCCGCGCCTGATCGACATCGGATGGGGCGACCCGGCGCATCCGAAGGTCACCCTCGTCGGCAAGGGCGTCTGCTTCGACACCGGCGGGCTCGACCTGAAACCCGCCGCCGGCATGCGCTGGATGAAAAAGGACATGGGCGGCGCGGCGAACACGCTCGCGCTCGCGCACATGATCATGGCGCGCGGGCTGAAGGTGCGGCTGAGGGTCCTGATTCCCGCGGTCGAGAATTCGATCTCCGCCGCCTCGTTCCGGCCGGGGGACGTGCTGACCTCCCGCCTCGGCCTCACGGTCGAGATCGGCAACACGGACGCCGAGGGCCGGCTCGTGCTGGCGGACGCGCTGGCGCTCGCCTCTGAAGAGGCGCCCGCGCTTCTTTTCGACATCGCGACCCTGACCGGCGCGGCGCGGGTCGCCACCGGGCTGGACCTGCCGCCCTATTTCACCGACGACGCCGCCCTCGCCGCCGGTCTGGAGCGGGCCTCCGCGCAGGCGCGCGATCCGATCTGGCGTCTGCCGCTTTACGACCCTTACGACGAGGCCCTGAAATCGCCGATCGCGGATATCGACAACGCGCCAAGCGGCGGGTTCGGCGGCGCGATCACGGCCGCGCTTTTCCTCCGCCGCTTCGTCGGCGCCGGGATTCCATGGGCGCATTTCGACATTCACGGTTTCACCAACACCGCCGCGCCCGGACGCCCCAAAGGGGGCGAATGCATGGCCGCGCGCGCGCTTTTCGCGCTTCTGGAGGCCCGATATGGCTGACGATCCTTTTCAGGGCGATCCGCGGATCACCCCGATCCGGCCCGATCTCGCGCCGCTGGAAATGCGCGGCGTGGTGGAGGCCGCGACCTACGCCTCCGGCCAGCCGATGCGCGTCTCGGTCCCGATCGCGCCGCTGAGCGCGGCGCCCGATGCGGAGTCGGAGCAGGTCAGCCAGATGCTTTTCGGCGAAGACTTCACCGCCTACGAGATCGAGCGCGGCTGGGCCTGGGGGCAGGCGTCGCTCGACGGATATGTCGGTTACGTCCCCGAAGCCGACCTGATGCCCGAGCCGGCCTCGAAGCCGACGCATCGCGTCGCCGCGTTGCAGGCGCTGATCTTTCCCGAGCCGGACGTGAAAGCGCGCCCGATCGGCGCGGTGCCGTTCGGCGCCCGGATGACGGTGAAGGCGGACAATGGCGGCGCGTTTCTCGCGCTCGATCCCGGCGGATACGCGGCGAAGGTCGCGCTGAAGCCGCTCGGCGCGCGCGATTCGCTCTGGGTGGCGACGGCGGAGCGGTTCATCGGCGTCCCTTATCTCTGGGGCGGACGCTCCGCGGCCGGGCTCGATTGCTCCGGCCTCGTGCAGACGGCGCTTCACGCCGCGGGAATCGAATGCCCGCGCGACAGCGACATGCAGATGGCCGCGCTCGGGCGCGGCGTTTCGCCGAAAACGCTGAAGCGCGGCGATCTCGTCTTCTGGCGCGGCCATGTCGGGGTGATGGCGTCTCCCACCATGCTGCTGCACGCCAACGCCCACCACATGGCGGTGACGGCGGAGCCGTACGAGACCGCCCGCGCCCGCATCGCGGCGGGTGAGGACGGCGAGATCCTCGGCGTCCGCCGATTGACGCTTTGACCAGCGCGGCGCCGGTCGATCCGACAGTTGGATCGCGGCGCCCGCTACGCTAGATGAACGCCGGAGGCGCAACGCAGAATGGAGCGGGCATGTATCGACCATTGATTCTCGCGGTGGTTGCTCTCGGGCTCGCGGGGTGCGCGGCGCCCGGCGGCGCGGAAGCGCCGGCGACGGCGCCGACGCCCAACGCCGCCCCGGACCGGCCGGCGGCGTCATTCGCCGATTGGCGCGCCGGGTTCCGCCAGCGCGCGCTGGCCGCCGGAATCTCGGCCGCCACCTTCGATCGCGCCTTCGCCGGCGTCTCGCCGAACGACAAGGTGGTGGAGCTTGACCGGTTCCAGCCCGAATTCACCCGCCCGATCTGGAGCTATCTGGACAGCGCCGTCTCCGACTCCCGCATTGCGACCGGGCGCGAGGAGCTGGCGGCGCAATCCGCCACCCTCGCGCAGGTCAAGGCGACATACGGCGTCGACCCCACCGTCGTTCTGGCGATCTGGGGGCTGGAGAGCGCCTATGGCGTCAATTACGGCTCGATCCCGGTGATCGAGAGCCTGGCGACGCTGGCTTATGAAGGCCGCCGCCGCGCCTTCGCCGAAGAGCAGTTGATCGAGGCGCTCAGGATCATCGACGCGGGCGACGTGACGCCCGGCCGCATGGTCGGCTCCTGGGCCGGCGCGATGGGGCACA
This sequence comes from Paludibacillus litoralis, assembly GCF_037646705.1. Taxonomy (NCBI): domain Bacteria; kingdom Pseudomonadati; phylum Pseudomonadota; class Alphaproteobacteria; order Rhodobacterales; family Paracoccaceae; genus Paludibacillus; species Paludibacillus litoralis. The sequence continues at coordinate 101,521 of NZ_JBBHER010000003.1, read as the reverse complement.
CCCAATTCATCCCGACATCGTTTCAGGCTTACGCGGTCGATTTCGATGGCGACGGCCGGCGCGATCTCTGGGCGACGGATCCGGCCGACGCGCTCGCGTCGACGGCGAATTATCTCGCCCGGTTCGGCTGGCGGCTGGGCGAGCCCTGGGGGGTCGAGGTCGCGCTGCCGCGCGGCTTCGATTTCACGCTCGCGGATCAGGACCTCCGCCGCCCGGTCGCGGATTGGCGGGCCGCCGGCGTCACCCTGGTCGACGGAGGCCCGCTCCCCGACCATGGCGAGGCGGCGATCCTGCTTCCGGCGGGCGCCAACGGGCCCGCTTTCGCGCTCTTTTCGAATTTCGACGTGATCCGCAGGTACAACAACGCCACATCCTATGCGCTCGCGGTCGGCCATCTCAGCGACCGGATCGGGGGGGGCCAGCCGTTCCAGACCGCGTGGCCGCGGAGCGATCCGCCGCTGAGCCGTTCGGAGGCGGAGGAGATGCAGCGCCGGCTGACCGGCCTCGGGTTCGACACGCAGGGCGTCGACGGGATCATCGGCCCGATGAGCCGCGCCGCGATCCGGAATTTTCAGGCCGCGCGCGGTCTCACCCCGGACGGCTACGCCTCCGCCGCCCTTCTTGGCGCGCTCCGCGCCGCCGGGAACTGAACGCCGGAAAGGGGTCCGGGCTCAGGCCGTCAGCCCCTCCGGCTCGGGGAGCCCGTTCGCCCGCGCGAAGGCGGTCAGCGTATTCGCCAGCAGGCAGGCGATGGTCATCGGCCCGACGCCGCCCGGGACGGGCGTGATCGCGCCGGCGACAGGGGCGACGGAGGCGAAATCCACGTCGCCGACCAGCCGCATCTTGCCGCCCTCCCCCGGAATCCGGTTGATGCCGACATCGATCACCGTCGCGCCGGGCTTCACCCAGTTCGCCTTCACCAATTCCGGCCGCCCCACAGCGGCGACGAGAATATCCGCGCCCGCGCAGACCTCCGCGACGTCAACCGTGCGGCTATGGGCGATGGTGACGGTGCAACTGTCGCGAAGCAGGAGCTGCGCCATCGGCTTGCCGACGATGTTGGAGCGGCCGAGGACCACCGCGCTCTTGCCTGACAGGTCGCCATGGCGCTCGCGGAGCATCATCAGACAGCCCAGGGGCGTGCAGGGAACCATCGCCTTCTGTCCGGTGGCGAGGCGCCCGACATTCGAGATATGAAATCCGTCCGCGTCCTTCTCGGGAGCGATCGCGTTGATGACCAGATCTTCGTCGAGATGATCCGGCAACGGCAGTTGCACGAGGATCCCGTGCACCGCCGGGTCCTCGTTCAGCCGGCGGATCAGCCGCAGAAGTTCCTCTTCCGAGGTGGCGGCGTCGAGCCGATGCTCGAAACTGGCCATCCCGGCGGCGACTGTCTGCTTGCCCTTGTTGCGGACATAGATCTCGGAGGCCGGATCCTCTCCAACCAGAACCACCGCGAGGCCGGGCGTTCCGCCATGCTCCGTCTTCAGTTTTGCGACATGCGCGCCGACGCGCGCGCGAATCGTTGCGGCGAAGGCTTTGCCGTCAATGAGGGCGGCGGTCATGGCGATCTCCCCTTGGCGTCTCGATGGTGATTTCCGACTTCACCGAATTGGCGATGAAACACGCGTGATGGGCCGCCTCGTGAAGCGCGGCCTCCGCTTCGGCGTCCGGCCCGTGGGTCCAGCGGACCTTGGGGCGGAGCGTCACATGGCTGATCCAGAGCGCGCCGGCGTCGTTCTTCGTCATCACGCCGAAGGCCCGGTCGTCATAGCTCTCGGCGGTGAAGCCCTCGCGGCGGGCGAGGTCCAGAAACCAGAGCATATGGCAGGCGGCGAGCGCCGCGACGAACGCCTCCTCAGGGTCGACCGCAGCCGGGTTCGACCACGGCGCGGGCACGATCCCCGGGGATGGAGAGCCGGTCACCACCGCGCCGCCGTCGAAAAGAAGCTCATGCGCGCGGGAGTAGCGGCCCGAAGCCATGTCGCCTCTCAGCTTCCATCTTACGCGCGCCTCATGCTTCATTTCATTCCTCAGGTTTGAAATTGACCCGATGCGCCCATTCCGAGCCGTCGGAAATGACAAGCGACGTGAACCCCATCACCTGCAGAATGTCGTAGAACGTCCCTTCCAGGTCGAGGTTCTGCTCCCGGAAGAATTCCGTCCCGCGCAGGTTCGAGGTCATCTGCGCGAGAAGCGCCCGCGCGCGGAACAGGGTCCGGAACACCTCGTCGTCGAGCGCGACGACGATCAGACGATCCGAGTCGGCCCCTTTCTCGAAAAGCACGTAGCGCGGGCTCTCGGGCGCCGCAAGCTGCGCCTTGGTGATGGCGGTGACGAAATTCACCCGCACCTCCCGATTGGAGATTTGACCCGGCGTCAGCGTCCGCGCGAAGGTCTCCTCCGAGGTCACCGGCGGATAATAGTAGTTCGCATATTGATCCTCCGCCGCCGCGGCCGCGCCCGTGAGACAGGCCGCGAGGCTGAGAGCGACGATCACACGATGGCGCATGGCTCATCTCCTCCTGATGGTTTCGACACGACGCGCGCGGAGCCCGCCCCCGCCCTCATGAAAGCCCCTCGATCTCGCCCGCCGCGTTGATCCGGATGTTCTCGGCGGACGGGACGCTCGGCAGGCCCGGCATGGTCATGATCTCGCCGCAGATGACGACGACGAAGCCGGCGCCGGCGGCGAGACGGACCTCCCGGACCGGCACCGAATGTCCGGTCGGCGCGCCGCGCCGGTTCGGGTCCGTGGTGAAGGAATACTGCGTCTTCGCCATGCAGATCGGCAGATGGCCGTAGCCGGCCTCCTCCCAGTCGCGGAGCTGATCGCGGATCTTCTTGTCCGCCAGCACCTCGTCGGCGTGATAGATCTCCCGCGCGATCGTCTCGATCTTCTCGAAAAGCGGCATCTCGTCGGGGTAGAGCGGCGCGTATTGCGCGGATTTCCCGTCGATGATCTCGACGACCTTCGAGGCCAGCGCCTCGGCCCCGGCGCCGCCCTCGGCCCAGTGCCGGCAGACCACCGTCTCCGCGCCCATGGTCTTCACATAGGCTTTCACCGCCTCGATCTCGGCGTCGGTGTCGGTGACGAAATGGTTGATCGCCACCACCGCCGGGACGCCGAACTTCTTCATGTTCTGGATATGCCGGCCGAGATTCGGGCACCCCTTCTCCACCGCCTCGACATTCTCCGGCCCGAGATCGTTCTTGGCGACGCCGCCGTTCATCTTCATCGCCCGCACCGTGGCGACGATCACCACCGCCTGCGGCGCGATCCCGGCCTTGCGGCACTTGATGTTGAGAAATTTCTCCGCGCCGAGATCGGCGCCGAAGCCGGCCTCCGTCACCACGTAATCGGCGAGCTTCAACGCGGTTTTCGTCGCGATCACCGAATTGCAGCCATGGGCGATATTGGCGAACGGCCCGCCATGAACGAAGGCCGGGTTGTTCTCCAGCGTCTGCACGAGGTTGGGCTGCATCGCCTGCGCGAGAAGCACCGTCATCGCGCCCTCCGCCTTCAGATCCCGGCAATAGACCGGGCTCTTGTCGCGCCGATAGCCGATGATGATCGAGCCGAGGCGCTTTTCAAGATCGGCGAGATCGGTTGCGAGACAGAGGATCGCCATCACCTCGGACGCGACGGTGATGTCGAACCCCGTCTCCCGCGGGAAGCCGTTGGCGACGCCGCCAAGGCTGGCCGTGATCTGCCGCAGCGCGCGGTCGTTCATGTCCATGACCCGCCGCCAGGTGATGCGGCGAATGTCGATGCCGAGCTTGTTCCCCCAGTAGACGTGATTGTCGATCATCGCGGAGAGCAGGTTATGCGCCGACGTGATCGCGTGGAAATCTCCGGTGAAATGAAGGTTCATCTCCTCCATCGGCACGACCTGCGCGTAGCCGCCGCCGGCGGCGCCGCCCTTCATCCCGAAGCAGGGGCCGATCGACGCTTCGCGGATGCAGACCGCCGCGCGCTTGCCGATCCGGTTCAACCCGTCGACGAGGCCGACCGTCGTCGTCGTCTTCCCTTCGCCGGCCGGGGTCGGGTTGATCGCGGTGACGAGGATCAGGTGGCCGTCCTTCCGGGATTCCTGCGCCTTGATGAACTCGGCGGAGATCTTCGCCTTGTCATGGCCGTAAGGCAGAAGGTGCTCCGCCGGAACGCCGAGCCGGGCGCCTATTTCCTGAATTGGCAGTTTCTTCGCGGCGCGCGCGATTTCGATATCGGTCTTGGCGGCCATGTCTTGTTTCCTTCCCTGCGGGTCTGCGCTCGTTTGTTATATCGGGAGTATCCCGGTCCTGACGCATTGCATAGGTCGGAAATCCGCCGCGTCTTGTCAAAGCGCGGGGCCCTCCCTCCCTCTTTCGCACGGACCTGAGCGACGGGCGCGCCTATTCCGCGGCCACCCGCGCGGGCGCCTGGCCGCGGCCGTAGGCGTCGCGAACGATGGCGGCGAGCCGTTCGATCAGCGGCCGTTTCGGGCCGTCGGCGAGGTAGAGATTGATCCGGATCGGCGGCAGTTCCGGAAGCGCGCCGTCATGGGCGATCACCTCGAAATGCGGCGGAACCGAGCTGGCGATTTGCGTGTGGACCGCGAGATCGGCGGAAACCGTCGCCTCCACCACGCGGGTCTGGTCGCTCTCCACCGCCATCTCCCAGGAGACGCCCGCCTCGTCGAGCGCCCGCTGCGCCAGCGCCCGGAAGACGCAGCCCCGCTCATAGGCGAGTTTCAGCGGCCGCGCCTTCCAGGCCGCGCCGCCATGCGCCCCGACCCAGACGAGGCGGCCATCCTCGAGCGGCTCGCCGCCAAGGCCGGTCCGCGCTTCGGTGGTCAGGATCAGGTCCGCCGCGCCCCGCGCCCAATCCTCCTTCAGCCGCCGGGTGAAGGACGAAACGAGGCTGACCTTCATCCGGGGGAACTCGCGATGAAACCGCTGCAGGATCAGCGGCACATGCGGATAGATCACGTCGCAAGGGACGCCGAACACCAGTTCGCCCTCGAAATCCTCATGGGTCATCCGGCCCCAGACCTCGTCGTTGAGCGCCACCATCCGCCGCGCGTACCCAAGCAGCAATTCGCCCCCTGACGTCAGCGAGACGCCGCGTCCGGCGCGGTCGAACAAAGGCTGGCCCAAGGCCTGCTCAAGACGTTTCATCTGCATCGAGACGGCGGATTGCGTCAGGTTCAACCGGATCGCGGCGGCGGTCACCTTGCCTTCGTCGGCGACGGTCATGAAGCTTCGGAGAGCGGTCAGATCGAGATTGCGCGTCATATCAAACCTCGTGATCAAGGCGGTCATATAAATTCATGTTCATTAATTCGCGCCCGCCGACCATATCAATCGCGGCGGCCGAGGCCACGGCTCGCGCGGCGTCACCGCCTTCCCGCGCCGTCGGCGAGCGGATAGCGCGCGATCTCCTCGTAGACGGGCGCGGCGCGGCCCAGCGTCGAGCGGAAAAGGCCGAAGCTCTCCACGAGGATCGGCCCGGCCATGAAGCCCCCGCCCGCCTGCAGCCAGCGGGCGACGCGGGACGCGCTCATCTCGCCCGGCTTCAACCTCTTCAGGGTGACATGGGGTGAAAACCGCTCCGCCGGCAGCGCCACGCCGGCGCCGCGCGCGGCCTGCGCGACCTTGCTTTGGAGATGAAAGAGCGCGGGCTCGGCCCGGACCCCGGCGTAAAGAAGGCGCGGCCGGGCGCCGCCGAACGCGGCGACGCCATCGAGCGTGATCTCGAACGCCGGCGCCCTGATCGCGCCCAGCGCGGCGTGCAGATCGGCGGCGACCGCGCCGTCGACTTCGCCGAAAAAGCCGAGCGAGAGATGCAGATTCTCCCACGCCGTCACGCGCCCCTCAGGCACGCCCCTCTGAAGCGCGCTCAACCGGTCGCGGATTTCGGGCTCGAACCCGATCGCGGCGAAGAGACGCACGGCTCAGCGCCCGTCCCGCGCTTTCGCGATCAGCTCGAGCGCGAGCGGCCCGAACCGCTCGACCAGCTTGCCGACGCCGGCCGCGTTGGGATGAATTCCATCGGCCTGAAAGAGCGCCGGTTTCCCGGGCAGCCCTTCGAGGAAGAAGGGATCGTAGAGCGCGCCGTATTTCTCCGCGAGCTCCGGATAGAGCGCGTCGAATTCCGCCTTGTAGTCGGGGCCGTAGTTCAGCGGCGCCTTCATGCCGGTCAGCAGCACCGGCAGGCCGCGGGCCGCGGCTTCGCTCAGGATCGCGGCGATATTCTCGCGGGTGGCGGCCGGGTCGATGGCCCGCAGAAGATCGTTGCCGCCAAGCTCCACGATCAGCGCGTCCGCTCCGCCGCCGAGCGCCCAGTCGAGCCGCGCCCGGCCGCCGGCAGACGTGTCGCCGCTGACGCCGGCGTTGACCACGACGGCGTCCGGCGCGCCATTCGCCCTGAGCCAGGCCTCCAGCCGCGGCGCGAATCCCTCCTCCGCGGGGAGCCCATATCCCTGGATGAGGCTGTCGCCGAGCGCGACGAGCCTGATCTCCGCCTGGGCCGCGACGGCGCAAACCGCCAGAGCCGCCGCCAGCGCCGCCTTGCGCAGCAGCCCTTTCACGCCATATCGGACTGCACCACACATCATCTCCGGATCCGTTCCATGACCACCGCGTTCTCCCTTAAAGATGTGCGCCTCTCGCTCGCCGCCAAGGCCGGGCCGGTCGATATCCTGCGCGGGATCGACCTCGAGGTCGAGACCGGGCGGTCCCTCGGCGTTCTCGGCCCGTCCGGCTCCGGCAAATCCTCTCTCCTGATGATCATGGGCGGGCTGGAGCGCGCGACGGGGGGCGAGGTGCGCGCGCTCGGCCACGATCTCACCGCGATGGACGAAGACGCGCTCGCGCGGTTCCGCCGCGACAACATGGGCGTCGTGTTCCAGAGCTTCCATCTCATCCCGACGATGACGGCGCTTGAGAACGTCGCCGCGCCGCTGGAGCTGGCCGGCGCGCGCGACGCCTTCGAGCGGGCGGCGGCGGAGCTGGCGGCGATGGGCCTCGCCGGACGCGAAGATCACTATCCCGCGCAGCTTTCGGGCGGCGAGCAGCAGCGCGTGGCGCTCGCCCGCGCCTCCGCGCCGCGCCCGAAGATTTTGCTGGCGGACGAGCCGACCGGCAATCTCGACAGCGCCGCCGGCGCGGTGATCGTCGATGCGCTCTTCGATCTTCAGAGCCGCCACGGCGCGACGCTGATCCTGGTCACGCACGCGCCGGCGCTCGCCGCGCTCTGCGACCGCGCGATCCGGATCGAGGATGGCCGGGCGACGGAAGCGCCCGACGCCGCGCGGCAAGCCGCGTGAGGCCCGCGCTCGCGTTTCGTTTCGCGCTCCGCGAGATGCGGGGCGGCCTGAGGGGCTTTCGCGTCTTCCTTCTCTGCCTCGCGCTCGGCGTCGCGGCGGTGGCGGCGGTCGGCTCGGTCAAGGCCGCGATCGAGGCGGGCCTCGCGGATCAGGGCCGCGCCATCCTCGGCGGCGACGTCGAGATCCGCCTCACCTACCGGCGGGCGGACGCGGCCGAGCGCGCCCGGGTTCAAGGCGTCGCCGAAGAGCTCTCCGAGATCGTCGATTTCCGCTCCATGGCGGTCGCGACCAGCCGGATCAGCGGCGAGGTCGAGCGCGGGCTGGCGCAGGTGAAGGGCGTCGACGCCGCCTATCCGCTCTACGGCGAGGTCGGGCTCTCGCCCACCGGGCCGCTTTCGGCCGCGCTCGCCCCCCAAGAGGGGCTGCCGGGCCTGGTGATGCAGCAGGTCCTGATCGACCGCATGGGGCTCAGGCTCGGCGACGAGGTGAAGCTCGGCGGCGCCCGGTTCAGGCTGACCGCGGCCCTGACGGCGGAGCCGGACGGCGTCTCCGCCGGGTTCAGCCTCGGCCCGCGGGTCATCGTGGCGACCGAGGCGCTGGAAGGCTCCGGCCTTCTCGGCGAAGGCTCGTTCTTTGAAAGCGCGCTCCGGTTGAAGCTGCCGGAGGGCGCCAGCCTCGGCGCGCTGAAATCCAGCCTCGCCGCGGATATCGAGGCGGGCGGCTGGCGTTGGCGCGACCGTCGGGACGGCGCGCCCGGCGTTCGGCGGTTCGTGGAGCGAATCGGCGCGTTTCTCGTGCTTGTCGGGCTCGCCGCGCTCGCGGTCGGCGGCGTCGGCGTCGCCTCGGCGGTGCGCTCCTACATGGCCGAGAAGACCGAGACCATCGCCACGCTGAAAACCATCGGCGCGTCGGGCGGCGGCGTTTTCCTGATCTATCTGATCCAGATCGGCGCGTTGACGAGCGCCGGCGTCCTGCTCGGGCTCGCGCTCGGCGCCGGGGGGCCGGCGCTGATCGGGCCGCTCTTCGCGGCGGCGCTGCCGGTCCCGGCGCTCTTCGGCCTCTACGCCGCGCCGATGGCGGAAGCCGCGATCTATGGCGCGCTGACGGCGTTTCTTTTCGCGCTCTGGCCGTTGACGCAGGTGCGCCGGGTGCGCGCGGCGGCGCTTTTCCGCGACAGCGCCGCCCCGGCGAAGAGCGCTCGGCGCGCGGGGGACATCGCGGCGCTTCTTGGGCTTCTCGCGCTCCTCATCGCGGCGGCGCTCGCCTTTTCCGGCGCGCCCGTGCTCGCCGGCTGGTTCATCGCCGGGATCGGGGCGGCGCTGGCCGCGCTCTGGCTCGTCTCCAAACTGGTTGGGCGCGGCGCGGCGAAGGCGGCGCGGGCGGCGCGCGGGCGCCCCGCGCTCCGCCTCGCGCTCGCCGCCGTCGGCGGCCCCGGCGGCGAGACGACCTCCGCCGCGCTTTCCCTCGGGCTCGGGCTCGCCGTGCTGGCCGCGATCGGACAGGTCGACCACAACATGCAGAGGCTGATCGCGCAGCAGTTGCCGGCGGAAAGCCCCGCCTATTTCTTCATCGACATCCAGAACGCGCAGCTCGACGGCTTCCTCGCCGCCGCGCAAGGCGCGCCCGGCGTCGGCGAGATCACGACCGCGCCGATGCTTCGCGGGGTCGTCACCGCGCTCGCGGGCGTGCCAGCCGCGGAAGCGCGCAAGCGCGTCGCGCCCGGCGCGCGCTGGGTGCTGAACGGCGACCGCGGCGTCTCCTACGCCGCCCGGCCGCCGAAGGGCGCGGCGCTCACCGAAGGCGAATGGTGGCCCGCCGATTACGCCGGGCCGCCGCTCGTCTCGTTTTCGGCGGAAGAGGGGCGCGAACTCGGCCTCCGGATCGGCGATACGATCAGCGTCAACATCCTCGGGCGCGACCTGACCGCGACCATCGCAAATTTCCGCGAGATCGACTGGCGCGCGATGGGGATCAATTTCCTGATGATCCTCGACCCCGGGGCGATGGCGGGGGCGCCGCACTCCCACATCGCCGCCGTCCACGCCGCCCCGGAGGCCGAAGCGCCGCTCGTGCGCGCGGTCGGCGGCGCGTTTCCGAATGTGACCGCGATCCGGGTGCGGGACGCCATCGAGCGCGTCTCGGCCGGTCTCGCGGGGGTCGCCGCGGCGTCCCGCTGGGCGGCGGCGGCGGTTCTGGCGACGGGGCTCGTCGTCCTGATCGGCGCGGCGGCGGCGGGGGAGCGGGCGCGCGCCTACGAAGCGGCGATCCTCAAGGTTCTGGGCGCCAGCCGGGCGCGGATTCTCGCGAGCTTCGCGCTCCGCGCGGGGCTCGTCGGCGCGGCGACGGGAGTCGCCGCAATCGGCTTCGGCGCGGCGGCCGGCTGGGGCGTCGTGACTTTCGTGCTCGAGAGCGACTTCCGCTTCGACGCGCCCGGCGCGCTGGCCGTGGTCGGCGGCGCCGCTCTCGCCTCGCTCTGCGCCGGACTCGCCTTCGCCTGGCGGCCCCTTTCGCGCCGGCCGGCGGCGATCCTGAAGGCGCGCGAGTAACGCTTGAATTCCACGCCGCCTCCACCGATATTATCAGAGAATGAAGGCTTCCTGGGACAGGCGGCCTCCGCAAGAGATGGATAACGGAGAGGACACAGCTCTTATGGCTGACTATCAAACAGCGGTCCGGCACGGCGGCGCGACGCGCGTCGATATCGATGTCGGGCTTCGCGCCTACATGAACAAGGTCTACTCGCTGATGGCGGTCGCGATGGCGATCACCGGGGTGGTGGCTTACGTCTTCGGCAACGATCTCTATGCGGTGATGACCCAGCAGGAGACGATGCTGGTGCCCTCGGGCGTGATCGTCGCGCTCTTCAATTCGCCGCTGAAATGGGCGGTGATGTTCGCCCCGCTGATCTTCGTTTTCGCGTTCGCGGCGGCGATCAACAAGATGTCCGCCTCGACCGCCCAGATGGTGTTCTGGGCCTTTGCGGCGGTGATGGGGATCTCGATCTCGTCGATCTTCGCGATCTACACCGGCATGTCGATCGCGCAAACCTTCTTCGTGACGGCGATCGCCTTCCTCGGCCTCAGCCTCTACGGCTACACGACGAAGCGCGATCTGTCCGGCATGGGCGCATTCCTGATCATGGGCGTGATCGGCCTGGTCGTGGCGATGGTGGTGAACATCTTCCTCGCATCGTCGGCGCTGCAGTTCGCGATTTCGGTGATCGGCGTCCTGATCTTCGCTGGGCTCACCGCCTTCGACACCCAGCGGCTGAAGAGAGAATATCTGCACTATTCGCAGATGGGCGCCGACGGCGCGGCCTATCTGTCGAAAGGAGCGATCATGGGGGCGCTCAGCCTCTATCTGAACTTCCTCAACATGTTCATGTTCCTCCTTCAGTTCCTCGGCGCGGCGCGTGAATGATCCGTTAACCGGCCGAAGCTAGATGTGGGCCGGGGCGAACGCCCCGGCCCTTTTTCGTGATGCGCGGCCCGGGCTGGCGCCAGGGGCGGCGGGGGCGTATCAGACGTGGCCCACTTCATCGCTGCAAGACCGGGAATTCGGACATGGCCTTACCAGACTGGGCGCGAAGCAGCGCGCCGGATGGTCGATTCGCCTCTGCGCGCGGCGGCGTCGGGCGCGGTCTGTCGCTGAACCTCGTCGCCGCGGTCTTTCAGTTTCTCGGCGCGATCCTCAGCACGATCGTTCTTTCACGCATCCTTCTGGCCGAGGATTTCGGCGTCTACGGCATGATCATGCCGTTCATCTCGATCATTCTCCTCATCGTCGACGGCGGGGCGATCTACTACATGCTCCGCAGCCCCCGGGTGGTCGAGCGCGAGACGGATATGCTTTTCTGGTATGCGCTGACCTGCGGCGCGGTCGGGACGGCCGCTCTCGTTCTTGCGCTTCCCGCGATCGCGTGGGCGATGGACGAGCCCCGCCTGATCGGCGCCGGAGCGGTCGCGTCCCTCGCGCTCTTTTTCACCGCCCTCGGCTCGCAGCATGGCGCGCTGATGATGCGCTGTTTCCGGAACGATCTCCGGGCGCTCGCGATCATCGGCGGAGTCATTGTCGGGGTCACGGCCGGCATTGCGCTCGGCGTCGCCGGATTCGGCTATTGGGCGCTGATCGCGCTCCTGGTTCTGCGCGTCGGCGTCATCAGCCTGCTCAATTTCGGCCTCTCCCGCTGGCGCCCCGGCCCGCCCCGCTGGGACCGGGCGCTGATGTCCGACATCTTCCGGCTGATACGGCCGACCCTCCGCGGGCGCATCGTTCTCGCGCTGGTGCGCGAGAGCGACAAGATCATCATCGGCGTGCTCTATTCCACGACGCTCGCCGGATTCTACGTCTTCGCGCAGATGCTCTCGGTTGTGCCTCTCCAGCAAATCCTGGCGCCGTCGGTTTCCGTCGTCATGCCCTGGCTGGCTGAATTCAAATCAGATCAAAAACAGGTGTTCGCCCGGTCCTGGGATCTGCTCTGCATCTTCGTCTATGTGGCTCTCGCCCCCTGCCTTTTCGCTTCATTCTTCGCGGGGGCTCTTTTCGCGCTGGTGCTTGGACCGGAGATGCAGCCTTCTGCGGAACCCTTCCGAATCCTGATACTCTCGGCCGTCACAGGGCTCACCTTCACCCTTGTCGGGATCACCTTTCAGGTCATGGACCGGCCGGACATTGTCGAGCGCCAGACTCTTCTCATGGCTGTGATTTTCGCGGCCTGCTATGGGGTGGCGGCTTTCGACACCCGGTTTGAATCCATCGCGGTCGCCACGCTCGTGGGCAATCTGGCCGCCTTGGGGATCTGCATCGCCGCCTGCTTCAGATTTTTCGAAACCGCCGCCGCCGCTCCGTTATGGCGGCTCGCGCGGTCCGCCGGGGCCGCCGCTCTGCCGGCGCTGACCGTGCTCGCCCTGGACAGCGCCTTCACGCCGGGCGCGCTCACCGGCTTTGAGACCGGCGATCTCGCGCTGATCATCCTCGCGTTCCTGTTGATCTACGTTGGGCTCGGCTCCTGGCTTTTCAAAGTTCACCCACGCGATATTTTACGTTACGCGCGCGGCATAAAATAAGGCCGCTCGCCCTTTGCTTCGCCGAATTCGCTGCTAATCTCGCCTACAAAAGAAAGCCATCTGAATAACGGAGGACACCATGCGCGACTTGATGCAACACTGGGAGATGCGGGTTTCGCATATTCTCGACCATGCCGCGAAATATCACCCGAATCGCGCCATCATCTCGCGCTCGGTCGAAGGGCCGATCGAAACCACGAACTGGGCCGGAATTCACCGCGGAGCGAAGCAGACGGCGCAGGCGCTGGTCAAATCGGGCATGAAGCCGGGGGAGCCGGTCGGCGTCATGGCCTGGAACACCGCGCGCCACCTGAAGGTCTGGTACGGCGTCTCCGGCGCCGGCTGCGTGCTGCACACGCTCAACCCGCGGCTTTCGGGCGCTCAACTCTCTTATATCATCAATCACGCCGAAGACCGGATCCTGATGGTGGATCCGGACCTCGCGCCGGTCATCGCCGCGATCGCGGATCAGCTGAAGACGGTGAAGCAATTCATCATCATGACCGACCGCGAGCACATGCCCGACGCCCTGCCGGGCGCGACTTGCTACGAGGACTGGATCGCGGAGCAGGACGGCGATTTCGAATGGGTGCCGGGCGATGAGCGGGACGCCTGCGGCATCTGCTACACCTCCGGGACCACCGGCAACCCGAAGGGCGTCGTCTACACCCACCGCTCCAACATGCTGCATGCGCTGGCGGCCTCGGCGCCCGATTGCGTCAACCTCTCGTCGCGCGACGTCCTGATGCCGGTCGTGCCGCTCTTTCACGCGAATGGCTGGTCGCTCGCCTACACCGGGCCGATGAACGGCGCCGCCATGGTGATGCCGGGCCGCGACATGACCCCCGCCGCGCTCTATGAAATGCTGGAGATGGGCGTCACCATAACCGCGGCGGTGCCGACGATCTGGCTCGGCCTGCTACGCTATCTGAATGAGGGCAAGAAGAGCTTTTCGAGCCTGAAACGGGTCATCATCGGCGGCTCCTCCTGTCCGCGCGCGGTGATCGAGGCGTTCCAGAACGTCTACGGCGTTCACGTTCTCCACGCATGGGGCATGACGGAGACCTCGCCGCTCGGCAGCACCGGCTCCTTCAAGCCGGAGGTGGCGGCGCTGGACGAGGAGGCCAAACTCGACATCCAGTGCACGGTCGGCCACCCGCCGTTCACCGTCGATCTGAAGATCACCGACGATGCGGGCGTCGAGCTTCCATGGGACGACAAGAGCCAGGGCAGACTCTGGATCCGGGGTCCGGCCGTCATCCGGCGCTATCTGAAGGCGGAAGAGGACGCCGTGGAGCCGGATGGGTGGCTCGACACCGGCGATGTCGCGACGATGGACCCCAACGCCTATGTCCGGATCACCGACCGCTCGAAGGACGTCATCAAATCGGGCGGCGAATGGATCAGTTCGATCGATATGGAGAACGCCGCCGTCGGCCATCCCGGCGTCGCGGAGGCGGCGGCGATCGGCGTGCCGCATCCGAAATGGGATGAGCGGCCGATCCTCGTCTGCGTCAAGGCGCCGGGGGCGAATCCGCCGCCTGAGGAAATCATCGAAATCGCCTCCAAGGGACTCGCCAGATGGCAGCGCCCGGACGACGTGCTCTTCGTCGACGACCTGCCGCACACCGCGACGGGCAAGATCTCCAAGCTCCACCTCCGGCAGCGACTGAAGGAGATGGACTACAAGCTCCCGGAGTTCCGCTGAAGGCGGCGGCGCGCGCCATTCGGATCCACCTCGCCGCCGCCGCGCCCCGAGCCGGCGGCGGCCTCCGCATTGAAGCCCCGGGCGCGGCCCAATATTGTGCGGCGCCGAATGGCGAGCGAAGGCGGAGTCGGGCATGACAGGTGAAGCGGCCTTGCTTCCCGGGGGCGGCGGCCCGTGGGGATCTTCGGCCAGTTCGGCGGCGCTCCGCCCCGTCTATTCAGGCCGGCGCGGGCGGCTCTTCCTGCTCGCGCTCTCACGGATGATCGTCACCATCCTCACGCTTGGAATCGGCCGATTCTGGATGGTCACGCGGCTCCGGCGGCATTACTGGTCGTCGATCATGATCGACGGCGCGCCGCTTGAATACACCGGGCGCGCCAGCGAGAAGCTGATCGGGTTCCTCGTCGCGGTGGTGATTTTGGCGGTCTATCTGTTGGTGGCGAATCTCGGGCTCACATTCATCAGCCTCTCGTGGTTCCAAGGAAACGTTCTGGCGTTGCAACTCCCCTTCATCGCGCTTTTTCCGCTGATCTTCTGGGCGCGATATCGGGCGCGGCGATATATTCTCGCGCGGACGCGCTGGCGCGGGATCCGTTTCGGCCTGGCGCCGGGCGCGTGGGGATACGCCGCGCGGGCCATGCTCTGGTGGGCCGCGACCCTGCTTTCGCTCGGCTTCCTGTACCCGCTGATGCAGATGAAGCTCGCGCGCTACGTCACCGATCGGAGCTACTATGGCGACCTTCCATTTCGGCAGCGGGGCGGCTGGGGGCCGCTGCTTCGAAGCTGGCTCTGGTTCTGGGCGCCGCTGGCCGCGCTCGCCGCTCTCCTCATCGTTGTGGGCGCCTCGTTGATCGGGGGTGATCCGTCCCGCATCCCGGGCCTGGCCGCGATCGCCATCGGCGCCGGCTTCGCGGCGGCCGTCTGGCTCGGCTTCGCTTTCATCCGGCATCAGGTGTTCAGCTTTCGCTATATCAACGGCGGCAAGCTCCTGGCCGGGCGAACCTTCGTCGAGATCGAGCTTGGCGTCTGGCGCGTGATCGGAATCTATCTTCTTGGCTGGCTGGTGATCGGCCTCGGCGTCGCGATCACCGGATTTGCGGCCTCCGCGACGGGGTTTGGCGCGCTGGTCGGGTTGGGGCGGGAGTCCGGCGTGATGGACAGCCTCGCCTCCGGCGAGGCGCCGCGCCTCTCCGGATTGATCGCCCTCGCCTTCGGCGCCCTCGTCTATCTGCCGGCGGTCGCCGCCTACACGGCTCTCGGACACGCCTTTCTCAATCATCCTCTGATTCGGGCGACGGTCGCCGCGACCCGGATTCACGGCCTCGCCGCGGCGGCGCGCGCGCGCCAGCGCCCCCATGACGACCAGGCCGAGGCGGGCGGCTTCGCCGATGCGCTCGGCGCCGATGTCGGCGGCGCGTTCTGATGACAGCACTCGCGCAATACGAACGGCTGGAGGCGTCGGGGCGCTATTTCGACGGCGAGACCGCGGCGCCGCGCGAGGTGATCGTGAAGTTCGGCGACGCGTCACTGATCCTGGCCACCCTCGACGACACGCCGATCACCCATTGGTCCCTGGCCGGGCTCCGCGACCTCGGGGCCGGGGAAGGCGCGCTGTCGCTCACGCCCGACGATGACGGCGACGAGCGGCTCGTACTGGAGGATCCCGACATGGTGGCGGCGATCCGTGCGGTTTGCCCCGATCTCGAGCGCCGCCGCGCGGTTCCGCGGTCTCGCTGGCGGCGCGCGTCGCTCTGGGCGGCGGCGGCGCTCGGCGCGATCTATCTGATCATCTTCCACATCGCGCCCGCGCTTTCCAACCAGATGGCGAAGATGATTCCGCCGGAAACCGAAGCTGCGATGGGAAGGGAGATGGCGAAGCAGTTCACGTCTCTCCTCTCCAAGGGCGAGCCGCGCTTTTGCTCCGGCGGCGCTGGAGGGAGGGCGCTGGACGCGATGGTCGCCAGAATTTCACGCCACGCCGACACGCATGCGCCGTTGACGGTGCGGGTGCTCGACAACCCGATGATCAACGCCTTCGCCCTCCCCGGCGGACAGATCATAATGTTCCGCGGGCTGCTCCGGGCGGTCGACAGCCCCGAAGCGCTCGCCGGGGTGCTCGCGCATGAGATCGGCCATGTGGCCGCGCGCGACCCGACGCGGCTGACGCTGCAATCGGCGGGAACGGCCGGCATGATCGGGCTGCTCCTCGGCGATTTCACCGGCGCGACCGTCACGGTCGCGTTGTCGGAGGCGCTCCTGCGCTCCGGCTATCAGCGGGAGGCCGAAGCCGCCGCCGACGCCTACGCGACGCGGCTCCTCGCCGCCGAGGGCTTGCCGACCGCGCCCCTGGCGGCGTTCTTCCTGAAGCTCAAGGAGAAGGAGGGGGAGGGCGCGCCGGTCCTCTCCCATTTGTCGTCGCATCCCGATCTCGACGGCCGCGCCGCCGCGACGCGAGCGGCCGACACCGTCGGAGACGCGCCCTTCGAGCCGGTGCTCTCCGATCAGGATTGGGTGGCGCTCCGCAACATCTGCAAATAGGGCTCTCAGCCCCGGATCAGATGAAACCGGGCGCCCGGGGTGATCGCCCCTTCGGCCTCGACCCGGCCCTCGGCGATCAACCCGAGAAGATGGGAGAACACATTGCGCGCGGCGGCGCCATGAAGCCTCGGGTCGACATCGGCGTAGATCGCGGCGGTCAGCGCGGCCGGCGTCGCGGCGCCCATCTCGTTCAACCCGGCGACGATCTGGGCCTCCCGGCCGCGCCGATGCTCGGCCTGATAGGCGATCATGCCTGACGGATCCGTCACCGGATGGCCGTGGCCCGGCCAGAACACCGCGTCGCCGCGCGCCGCCATCCGATCGAGGGACGCCATGAACGCCGCCATGTCCCCCTCGGGAGGCGACACGAGCGTCGTCGCCCATCCCATCACCAGATCGCCGGAGAAGACCCCCGCCCCCGCCAGATCGAAGGCGAGATGGTTTGAAAGATGGCCGGGCGTATGGATCGCCGTCAGCCGCGCGCCGCCGATCTCCAGCACGGCGCCATCCGCCATGACCTCATCGGGGGTGAAATCGTGATCGGCGCCTTCGCCGCCGCCGAATTCCGCGCCGGAGGCGGCCAGGTCCCTCATCATCGCGCTGGAGCCGGCGCCATGGCGCCCGAATCCGTATGTGGGCGCCCCGGTCGCCGCCTTCAGCGCGGCGACGCCCGGCGAATGGTCGACATGGGTGTGGGTGACGAGAATCGCGCCGACCCGCTCCCCCGGCGCGAGCGCGCCGAGCAGCGCCTTCAACTGGTCGTCCGAGGCGGGGCCGGGGTCGATGACCGCCACCTCGCCTTCCCCGACGATATAGCTTTGCGTTCCCGTGAACGTCATCGGCGAGGGGTTCGGCGCCGTCACGCGCCGCACCTGTGGCGCCAGACGCACGGGCGCTCCATATTCCACACTGGAGTCGCGGTTGAACGGGTCGGCCATGATCGCTCCTGATTGCGGACGACGCGGGGCGCGCCTAGGCTCCTATCGTCGCGAGGACAGGCATGATCTTCAAGAGATACATTCCGCGCAGCCTTTTCGGGCGCGCGCTGCTCATTTTCATCGCGCCTGTGATTCTGTTGCAGGCCGTCGTCGCCTATGTGTTCGTCCAGCGCCATTTCGAGGGCGCGACGGCGCAGATGGCCAGCGCCGTCGCGAAGGAGCTGAACTACGCCGTCGACCTTGTCGAGCGGACCGAAGATCCGGTGGCGGCTCAAAGCACGCTTGACGAGCTGGCCGGGCCGCTGGGGATGAAATTCGGGCTGGTGGAGGGAGCGATCGTCGCGCCATCGGCGATTCGCGAGTTTTACGACGTCGCCGGCGGGGCGGTGGAGCAGGCGTTCAAACGCGACGTGAACCGACCCCTGGCGCTGGATCTGGTGTCCGACGCGGACATGATCGACGCGCGGGTGCAAACCGCGAAAGGCGTGCTTCGCGTGCTCATCCCTCGCGACCGGATGATCAGCTCCAACCCTGAATATCTGCTGTTCTGGATGTTCGGCACGGCGGCCGCGCTGATGGCGGTCGCCGTGTTCTTTCTGCGCCGGCAGGTCCTGCCGATCCGCGCGCTCGCCGCCGCCGCCGACGATTTCGGCAAGGGTCGCGACATCCCGTTTCGCCCGCAAGGGGCGGAAGAAGTGCGCCGCGCCGGCGCCGCCTTTCTCGACATGAAGGCGCGCATCGAGCGGCAGATCGAGCAGCGGACGAAGATGCTTTCCGGGGTCAGCCATGACTTGCGGACGCCGCTCACCCGGATGAAGCTCGCGCTCGTGCTTCTCGGCGACTCGCCCGAGACGCGTGAGCTTCAGCGCGACGTCGACGAGATGGGCCGGATGCTGGGCGAATTCCTCGCGTTCGCACGCGGCGAGCAAGGCGAGGAGACGAGCGAGGTCGACCCGGTCGAGATTGCGGAGGAGGTGGCGGCGGGCGCGCGGCTTCTCGGCGCGCAGGTCTCGGTGCTTTCAACCGTCGATACGCCCGGCCGGGCGACCGCGCCGTTGAAACGCATGGCGGTCAAGCGGGCGCTCGGCAATCTGGTCGGCAACGCCGCGGAATTCGGAGACCGGGTCGACATATCCGCCCGCGTCACCCGGAAATTCATCGAGTTCATCGTGGAGGATGACGGTCCCGGCATCCCCGAAGAGGCGCGCGAGGCCGCGTTTCGTCCGTTCGAGCGGCTCGACAATGCGCGCAATCAGGATAAGGGCGGCGGGGTCGGCCTCGGCCTCTCCATCGCGCTCGACATCGCGCGGAGCCATGGCGGCGAGCTGAGCCTGCATGAAAGCGAGCGGCTCGGCGGCCTGAAAGCGCGGTTTCGGGCGCCGCGTTGAGCCCCCCGCGGCCGAAGGCCGGGGCCTCCCCGAGACCACGCCCTGCGGCGATGCGCGTGAGCCGCTCCGGGGCTGAGGCGAACAGCGCGGCGGGATGCATTCCGGCGCCAGTCATGACCCGGTCCCGGACCCGGATGCGCGAAGCCCCGGCGGATCTCTCCGCCGGGGCCCGATCACCGCTTCGGAGCGGAAATGGTCAGTGAGGCCGCCGCTTGATCGGCGCCCAGATCTTCTTGTTGGTGAGGTAGAGCAGAACGAGAAGGAGAATCAGGAAGCCGATATTCCGGAACCCGGCTTCTTTCCTCTCGGTCATCTTCGGCTCGGCCGTCCACATCAGGAACGCGGAGACATCCATGGACATCTGCTCCACCGTCGCGTCGGTTCCATCCTGATACTCGATCAGCCCCTCGGAAAGCGGCGGCGGCATCGCGATAAACCCTGATGGGAAGGCGGTGTTCTCATAGAGAACCGCCCCGGCCTCGCTCTTCTCCTCGCCGGTATAGCCGGTGAGGATGGCGTGGATGTATTCCGGCCCGCCGGGCCCCTTGATCAGCTGGTTGATCCCGAGTCCGGCCGGCCCGTGAAATCCCGCGCGCGCCTTGGCCATCAGGCTGAGATCCGGCGCCCCGGCGCTGGTGTTGGCCGGGAAGTGGTCGGACGGTTTCGCCGGCCTCGTGTCGCCCGGCTCGCCCTCTTCGTCGGCGACTTCGTAATTCGCCGCGATCGCCTTCAGCTGCGCGTCGGGAAAGCCCGGCCCCGCCTTCTCTCCCAGAGAGCGGATCGTGACGAATTTCAGCCCGTGGCACGCCGCGCAAACCTCATAATAGACCTGAAAGCCGCGCTGAAGCTGATGCTGATCGAAAGAGCCGAACGGGCCTTCGAAGCTGAACGACACATCTTCGATATGGCCGCCTTCCGCGGCGAGCGCGGGGGCGGCGATGGCGAGCGCGGCGCTGGCGGCCGCAACGGCGAGAAGGTGCTTCATATCCATTTTTCCCTCTCTCACTCAGCCGGATTCGGCTGCGCGCCGGCGGCTGCGCCGGCTTGCGGCGGATAGTGCGCGTCGAAATCGGCCTCGATCGTCGCGGGCTGCCGGGTCGGCCTCTCGGTGATGCCGAGGATCGGCAGAATCACCAGGAAATAGAGGAACCAGTAGATCGTGCCGATCAGGGACAGCACCGGCACGATGCCTTCCGCCGGTTGTCCGCCCGCCCACATAAGCACCAGGAAGTCGATGACCAGGACGAGAAACGCCCAGCGGAACATCGGCCGATAACGCCCGGAGCGAACCTGGCTCGTATCGAGCCAGGGCACCAGCGCGAGAACGGCGATCGAGCCGAACATCAGCAGAACCCCGGCGAGCTTCGCCGGAATGATCCAGAGAACGTCGAAGGTGATCGCCCGGAGGATCGCGTAGAAGGGCAGGAAGTACCATTCCGGCACGATATGCGCGGGGGTCACCAGCGGGTTCGCTTCGATGTAGTTGTCCGCATGACCGAGGTAATTCGGCATGAAGAAGACGAAGACCGCGAAGAAGATCAGGAAGAAGACCAGCGCGAAGAGATCCTTGATGACGAAATACGGCCAGAAGGGCAACGTGTCCTTCTTCACCTCGTCGATCGAGCCGCGCCGAACGTCAACCCCGGTCGGATTGTTGTTTCCGGTCGAGTGGAACGCCCAGATATGCACGATGACCAGCCCGGCGATGACGAAGGGCAGGAGATAGTGCAGCGAGAAGAAGCGCGTCAGCGTCGCATTGTCGACCGCCGGCCCGCCGAGAAGCCAGGTCTGGATCGGCTCGCCGATCAGCGGCAGCGCGCCGAAGAGCCCGGTGATGACCGTGGCGCCCCAGAACGACATCTGCCCCCAGGGCAGGACATAGCCCATGAACGCCGTCGCCATCATCGCCAGATAAATCAGGATGCCGATGATCCAGGTGATCTCGCGCGGGGCCTTGTAGGAGCCGTAATAGAGCCCGCGGAAAATGTGCATGTAGACCGCGAGGAAGAACATCGACGCGCCGTTGGAATGGAGATAGCGCAGCAGCCAGCCGCCATTCACATCGC
This sequence comes from Paludibacillus litoralis, assembly GCF_037646705.1. Taxonomy (NCBI): domain Bacteria; kingdom Pseudomonadati; phylum Pseudomonadota; class Alphaproteobacteria; order Rhodobacterales; family Paracoccaceae; genus Paludibacillus; species Paludibacillus litoralis. The sequence goes on along the minus strand of NZ_JBBHER010000003.1, from coordinate 80,507 downwards.
GCATGATATGCTCGACGGAGGCGAAGGCGAGCGTGGTGTCGGGCGTGTAATGCATGACCAGCGTGATGCCGGTGACGATCTGAACCGCCAGGAAGAACGTGAGGACGATCCCCCAGATCCACATCCAGTTGAGGTTCTTCGGCGTCGGAATGAACAGGGTCGAATGGAGCAAGCCGAGAATCGGCAGCCGGCTTTCGATCCATTTCTCCCAGCCGGATTTCGGCTCGTATTGCTCGTGAGGAATGCCGCTCATCTCAGGTCTCCTCAGCCGAGCTTGATGACGCCGTCGCTGACGAAAGCGACGACAGGAATGTAAAGGTTCTTCGGCGCCGGGCCTTTTCGGATGCGGCCGGAGGTGTCGTAATGCGAGCCGTGGCAGGGGCAGAACCAACCGCCGAAATCGCCGGCGTCGCCCAGGGGCACGCACCCGAGATGGGTGCAGACGCCGATCATCACCAGCCATTCGCCCGCTTCGTCGAGGGCGCGGTTGGCGTCCGACGCGTCGGCGTCGGCGGGCAGGTTGGCGTTTTCCGCGCCGGTGTCGCGCAGTTCGGAAAGCGGCGTCTCGCGCGCGGCCGCGATCTCCTCCTCGGTCCGGCGGCGGATGAAGACCGGCTTGCCGAGGAACTTGACGGTGAGCTGCGTCCCGGTCTCGACGCCGGAGATATCAACCTCGACCGACGCGAGCGCGCGCACGTCGGCGCTTGGGTTCATCTGGTCCACCAGAGGCCAAACAGCTGCGCCAACCCCCACCGCGCCTGCGGCGCCGGTCGCGACGTAGAGAAAGTCGCGGCGCGTTCCAATTGCTTCGGACACGGGTCCCATCCCCTCAATTCTGCCGGCGGTCCGGCTGTTGCTTCGGCAAACCGCGCCCGAAGCGCGGCCATCGGCCAGCGCCCTCGCACGGCGCGGTCTCGCTCATGAGCCGACTTACCTTGCGCCGCCGCGCTCGTAAAGGCGATAGGCGCGGGAAATCACGCGCCTCTGGTCGCACCCCGCGCCGAACCCGCGCGAAAGATCGCGGCGACGAAAGCAGGGGCCGCCGCCGCGCGTGCGCCGCCGTCGTCTATTCCACGGCTTCAAGCCCGATGAACCCGCCGGACTGACGGCGCCAGAACCCGGCGTAGCGGCCGTTTTCGGCCAGGAGCGAGTCGTGGGTTCCGATCTCGACGATGCGCCCCGCCTCCATCACGATGATCCGATCCATCCGCGCGATGGTGGAGAGCCGATGCGCGATCGCGATCACCGTTCGCCCCTCCATCAGCCGATCGAGGCTCTTCTGGATCGACGCCTCCACCTCGCTGTCGAGCGCCGAGGTCGCCTCGTCCAGCGCCAGAATCGGCGCGTCCTTCAGGATCGCGCGGGCGAGCGCGACCCGCTGGCGCTGGCCGCCGGAGAGCTTCACTCCCCGCTCGCCGAGATGGGCCTCATAGCCGCGCCTGCCCTCGATATCGCGGAGATCCTGAATGAACTCATGCGCCTCGGCCTCCCGCGCCGCCGTGATCATCTCCTCCCGCGACGCGTCCGGGCGGCCGTAGCGGATGTTCTCCGCCGCGGCGCGATTGAACATCGCGGTCTCCTGCTGGACCATCGCGATCTGACGGCGAAGATCATCCTGGCGCAGGGTGCGGATATCGACGCCGTCGAGCGTGATGCGCCCCTTCTCGACATCATAGAGCCTGAGCAGGAGCGAAAGCGCGGTGGTCTTGCCGGCGCCCGAGCCGCCGACCAGCGCGACCTTCTCCCCGCTCCGGATCGAGAGATCGAACCCGTCGAGCCCGCCGCCGTCCCTGGCGCCGTAGCGATAGCTCACATTCTCGAACCGGACCTCGCCCCTGGCGCGCGCAAGCGGCCGCGGTCGCGGCGGATCGGTGACGCCATGCTCCGGCGTCAGGGTGCGCATTCCATCCTCGGCCTCGCCAAGATGGGCGAAGATCACCATCGCGGTGAAGCTGATCCAGCCGGACATCTGCGCGATCCGGGTCGACAGCATCCCGGCGACGGCGATGTCGCCCGCGCTGGCGCCGCCGCCCCGCCAGAGCATCAGCGCGCCGCCAATCAGAAGCACCGGCAACGCGCCGGCGAGAAGCATCAGGACGCCGCGGAATCCGGCCGCCATCACGCCGAAATCAAGCGCGCTTTCGCGGAACCGGCCGATGGCGCGGTCCGCGCCCGCCTCCTCCCTCCCGACATGCGCGAAGAGCTTCACCACCGCCATGTTGGAAAGCGTGTCCACGATCCGCCCGGTGACCCCGGCCCGCGCCTCCGCCCGCGCCTTGGCGAGCCGCCGGATGCGCGGCAGATACCAGCGTATCAGCAACACATACGCGAAGAGCCAGAGCGCCAGCAGGGCCGTCAGCCGCCAGTTCACATTGGCCAGCACCAGCGCGGTTCCCGCAATCGTCGCCAGCGCGAACGCCATGGCGTTGGTCATCTCCAGCATGACTTCGGTGATCGAGGTCGAGGTCTGCATCTCCTTCTGCGCGAGGCGCCCCGCGAAATCGTCGTTGAAGAACTTCAGCGACTGCCCGAGCGTGTGGCGGTTGAGCCGGGCGAGGACCTGCGCGAAGAGATTGGGGCCGAGCGTGATCGAGTTCAGCGCCGCCGACAGCGTCATCGCCGCCGGGCGAATCAGCATGAAAAACGCCGCGACAAAAAGCAGCATCGGCCATTGATCGGCGAAATACGTCGCCCGGTCCGACGCCAGCGCATCGTCGATCACCCACCCGATCAGAAGCGAGCCGACAGCCTCCAGCCCGCCGACCAGCGCGCCGGCGCCCCCCGCGAGAAGGATCGCCGGCCACGCGCCGGCGAGCGCCCAACGCAGAAAATCCCGGAACCTTGACGGCGGAGCGCCTTTCGCGGCCGCGAAAGGCCGGATCAGCCCGGCGAAAAGGCGCCTCACGCCGTCGCTCCGACGTCATGGCGGCGGCCCGAGCGCCGGATGAGGCGCGTCTCGACGGGCGCGATCCGGCCTGCGCCGGGGACGGCGGCCCGGGCGATGGCCGAAAACCGGCGCGGGGTGGAAGCCAAGATCTCGCCCTCCGTCTCGTCGATCAGCCTCGTCTAGCCGCGCCCCGCCCCATTGTCGAACGCCCCGCCTTGCGCCAGCCGGGCGCGGAGCGGATAAACGGGCCGCCCAAACGCAGTGGAGACAAGACCGATGACGCCTCCCCCGCAATCGGACGCCGCAGGCGCGACCGGCGACATGACCGAGGAAAAAGCGCGCGCCGCCGCATGGTTCGAGGCGCTCCGCGACCGGATATGCGCCGCGTTCGAAGATCTGGAGACGACGCAGACCGCAGGTCCGCACGCCGCCCTCCCCCCCGGCCGCTTCGAGCGGAAGGCGACCCGCCGCGAGGGCGAGCCGGGCGAGGATTCCGGCGGCGGGGTGATGAGCGTGATGCGCGGCGGCCGGGTGTTCGAGAAGGTCGGCGTGAACGTCTCCACCGTTCATGGCCGGCTCGGCGCGGCGGCGCAGCGCTCCCTCACCGCGCGAAAGGAGATCGCGGGCCTTGAGAAGGATCCGCGCTTCTGGGCGTCCGGGCTTTCGCTCGTCGCGCATATGCGAAGCCCGAAGACGCCGGCGGTCCACATGAACACGCGGATGTTCTGGACGCCGTTCTGCTGGTGGTTCGGCGGCGGCGCCGACCTCAACCCGATGGTCGAGGAGCCGGAGGACACCGCGTTCTTCCACGCTGCGCTGAAGGCCGCCTGCGACCGGCACGACCCGGCCTATTACCCCGCGCACAAGGCCTGGGCGGACGAGTATTTCATGATCCGCCACCGGGGCGAGGCGCGGGGCGTCGGCGGGGTCTTTTTCGACGATCTCTGCACCGGCGACTGGGAGGACGATTTCTCCTACACGCAGGATATCGGCCGCGCGTTTCTCGACGCGTTCCTGCCGATCACCGAGAGACGGCGATTCGAGCCATGGACGGCGGCGGACCGCGAACATCAGCTGATCAGGCGCGGCCGCTATGTCGAGTTCAACCTGGTCTACGACCGCGGCACGAAATTCGGGCTGGAGACGGGGCATAACCCCGACGCCGTTCTGATGAGCCTGCCGCCCGAAGCGAAATGGCCGTGAAGCGGCGGCGCGCGGCTGGCGCGCCGCCCCCTCAACCTATTTGAGGGCCGACACCGGCGTCGGCGTGATCCGTTGCACCTTGATCAACGCGCGGTCCATCAGATCGCCGACACGCGGGGCGATCTCGTCCTTCCACTCCGGGTCCTCGTAGACCGCCGCGTAGAGCCGCTCCCGCTCGGCTTCGGAATCGAAGCGGCGGATCCAGATGAAAACGCTTTCGTCGACCTCGCCCCGGAAGCTGCCGACGACGCTCATGCCCCGAGAGATCTGGAACGGGAGGATCACCTCGTCGAAAAACTTCACCCATTCGTCAATCTTTCCCGGGCGGATCACATATTGACGAAGCTCCAAGAACGGCATCCGATTTTCCTCTCTCTTTGATTTCCGGCGGATGAAACAGGCGATCTCCCGGAAGCGCAATCCGCTTCTGCGTGATTGAAACGCCGACCGCGCGGCGCCTATGCTCTCAGGGAAACAGAGGAGCCCCGAACATGACGAAGGGAAGAGCGCTGGTCACCGGCGCGTCCGCCGGCATCGGCGCCGCCACGGTGCGCGCGCTGGTCGCGGACGGCTGGACGGTGGAGATGACGGCGCGGCGGGCGGACCGCCTCGCGGCGCTGGCCGAAGAGACCGGCGCCGCGCCGCACACGATCGACGCCGGAGACGCGGCCGCGATGCGGGCTCTGGTGGAGGGGGCCCCGTTCGATCTTCTCGTCGCCAACGCCGGCAAGGGCGGGGCGATGCGCGGGCTCGCCGGCGCCGACCCGGCGGAGATCGCCGAGATCGTCCACCTCAACGTCACCGCCACATTGCAGCTCATCGCCGCGATCCTGCCGGGGATGGCGGCGCGCGGGCGCGGCCATGTGATCACGCTCGGCTCGGTCTCCGGCGTCTATCCGACCGGCCCGGCGGTTTACGGCGCGTCGAAACACGCGGTGCGCGGGCTGATCCGCAATCTCCGGCTGGAGACGTTGGGCCAGGGGATCCGGTTCACCGACATCCAGCCAGGGCGCGTCGCCACCGAATTCTACGATGTGGCGGTCGCCGATCCCGTCGCCCGGGCGCGGATCACCGACACCGGCGTGGACGTTCTGGCGCCGGAGGACGTGGCCGAAGCGATTCGCTGGGCCGCGGCGCAGCCCGCCCATGTGAACGTCTCCGCGCTGGAGCTGTCGCCGATCGGGCAGACCTACGGCGGCGCCCGGTTCGCGGAACGATGACCACCAGCCTGAGAGGGCGAATCGCCGTCATCGGCTGGGGCTCCCTGCTCTGGGATCTCGACGATCTCGCGCCGAAGGTGAAGGGGCCCTGGCTGATGCGGGCGGGGCCGGCGCTGCCGTTCGAATTCTCGCGCATCTCGCCAAAGCGGAAGCTGGCGCTGGCGCTCTGTCTCGATCCGGCGCACGGGGCGCTCTGCCCGACCAACGCGATTCTCTCGCTCCGCTCCGATATCCACGAGGCGGCGGAGGATCTTCGCGCGCGGGAGCGGGCGGCGGACATCGGCTTCATCGGCGCCTTCTGCGCGCGCACCGGATTCCGCCGCTCGCGCCTCCCCGACGTCGCCGCGCTGTTCAGCGAGTGGTGCGCCGCGACCGGGGCCGCGGGCGCGGTCTGGACCGATCTGGACAGCAATTTCGAGGCCGTCCGGGGCGCGCCCTTCTCCTGCGACGCGGCCATCGCCTATCTTCGCGGCCTCCGCGGCGAAAGCCTGGAGGAGGCGCTCCGCTACGTCAGCCTCGCGCCGGAGACGACCGAGACGCCGCTTCGCCGCGCGCTCGACGCCGATCCCTGGTGGACCGGCGAGATCGCGGCGCGCCGGAGAACGGGTTAGACATGTCCCGGTCCGCTGATTACAGTTTCGCGCTGAAGACCCCCCTCCAGTCACGCAGGCGGCCATGGCGATAGCGAAAAACCGCATCCTTCTGGTGATCGGCGGCGGCGTCGCCGCCTATAAATGCCTCGACATGATCCGCCGCGGACGCGAGCGCGGGCTCGCCTTCACGCCGGTGATGACGCGCGCGGCGGCGGAGTTCGTCACTCCGCTCTCGGTTTCCGCGCTGGCCGGGGTCGCGGTCAAGACCGCGCTCTTCGATCTGACGGAGGAGGCGGAGATGGGGCACATCCAGCTTTCCCGGGCCGCCGATCTCGTCATCGTCGCGCCGGCGACCGCCGATCTGATGGCGAAGATGGCGAGCGGGCGCGCCGACGATCTCGCGTCGACGCTCCTGATGGCGACCGACAAGCCGGTTCTGATCGCGCCCGCGATGAATGTGCGGATGTGGGAGCACCCGGCGACGCAGCGCAACCTCGCGACCCTTCGCGGCGACGGGATTCACGTCGTCGGCCCGGATCGGGGCGACATGGCCTGCGGCGAGCATGGGCCGGGCCGTATGGCGGAGCCTGCTGCGATCCTCGCGGCGGCGGAACGCCTTCTCACCGGCGGCGGGCGGCTCGCGGGCCGGCGCGTTCTCGTCACCTCCGGGCCGACGCATGAGCCGATCGACCCGGTGCGCTATATCGCCAACCGCTCATCCGGCAAGCAGGGCGCCGCGATCTCGGCAGCGCTGGCGGCGGAAGGCGCGGATGTGACGCTGATCACCGGCCCCGCCACCCAGCCGCCGCCCGCCGGCGTGGCGGTGGTTCGGGTGGAGACGGCGCGCCAGATGATGGCGGCGGTCGAGGCCGCCTTGCCCGCCGACGCCGCGATCTTCGCCGCCGCCGTCGCCGACTGGCGCGCGGCGACGGAATCGGGCCGGAAACTGAAAAAGGACGGCACCGGCGCGATCCCCGATCTGAAACTGGCGGAGAACCCGGACATCCTCCGGACCATCGCCGCGCTGCCGCCCGGCCGGCGCCCGCCGCTGGTCATCGGCTTCGCCGCCGAGACCGACGACGTGATCGAAAACGCGACCGCCAAGCGGACGCGCAAAGGCTGCGACTGGATCGTCGCCAACGACGTCAGCGGCGACGTGATGGGCGGGGAGCGCAACCGCGTCACCCTGATCGACGAGAACGGAGCCGAAGACTGGCCCGAGGCCGAGAAGGCAGAGATCGCCCGGCGGCTCGCGGCGCGGATCGCGGCGCACCTGACGAAGACGACCGCGGCATGTTGAGCGCGCCCGCCATCCGCGTCAGCGCCCTGTCGAATTTCGACGCCACGCTCGGCATGCCGGCCTACGCCACCGCGGGGGCTGCGGGGGCGGACCTTCGGGCCTGCCTCGCGCCCGAGGTCCGCGCCGCCGGGCTCAGCTTCGCGCCGGGGGCGCGGGCGCTGGTGCCGACCGGCCTCGCCATGATGATCCCGGAGGGATTCGAGGCGCAGATCAGGCCGCGCTCGGGCCTCGCGTTCCGGCGGGGGCTGACGGTGGCGAACGCCCCGGGAACGATCGACAGCGATTACCGCGGCGAGATCATGGTCCTCCTGATCAATCTCGGGGCGGAGCCGACGACGGTCTCTCATGGCCAGCGGGTGGCGCAGATGGTGATCGCCCCCGTGGTTCAGGCCAGGTTCGAGACCGGCGCGCTCGATTCGACGGCGCGCGGCGCCGGCGGCTTCGGCTCAACCGGCGAAAAGGATCTGAAGCCATGATCCCGCTCCCGCCGGAAGGCGCCGCTCATCCCCGGAGCGACGCTCATGGCGGGCCGCCCGGCCCGGCGCGGCCGGGGGCCGATCGGCGGGCGGCCGCCGCGTTTTTCGGCGGACAATCGGCCTCGCGCAATGGCGTGGGGCGCGCGGCGCGCTATATTGACGAGACGAACCCAAGAAAAGGACGGCGCCATTGATGGGTGACACATTCAGCGAAGACGAGCTGGAGCGCTACGCCCGTCAGATCGTCATGCGCGAGATCGGCGGCCCCGGCCAGCGCCGGCTGCGCGGCGCGAAGGTGCTGGTGCTGGGCGCGGGCGGGCTCGGCGCTCCGGCGCTCATGTATCTCGCGGCGGCGGGGGTCGGCACGCTCGGCGTCGTCGACGACGACACGGTTTCGGTCTCCAACCTTCAGCGGCAGATCATCCACACCACCGCGCGCGTCGGCCAGATGAAGACCGCCAGCGCGAAAGAGGCCATCGCCGCGCTCAATCCGCATGTGCTGGTCCGGCTTCACGACATGCGGGTGACCGCCGACAATGTCGACGAGCTCATCAAGCCCTACCGGCTGGTGGTCGACGGCTCCGACAATATCGAGACCCGCTACATCCTCAATCGGGCCTGCGCCGCCCGCTCGACGACGCTCATCTCCGCCGCGATCACCCAGTGGGAGGGGCAGATCTCGGTGTTCAAGCCGTGGGAGGGCGGGCCCTGTTACGAATGCCTCTTCCCGACGCCGCCGAGCGAAGGACAGGCCGTCTCCTGCGCCGCCGGCGGCGTTCTCGGCCCGCTCGCCGGAGTGATGGGAACCATGCTCGCGGTCGAGACGATGAAGGACGTGGCGCTGGCCGGCAGGCCGCTCAAAGGCCGCGTGCTGGTCTATAACGCGCTGGAGGGCGAGACGCGGACCTTCAACGTCGAGAAACGTGACGACTGCCCGGTCTGCGGGAGGGCTGGGCGCGTCTAGCGGCGCGCCGCCGCCCCCGAGGCGCTAGCCGCCCGCCGCCTTGATCGCCGGCATGATGCGCTTCTCGATGTCGTCGTTCTGGATCGGCCCGATATGCTTGTAGACGATGCGCCCGTCGCCATTGATGACGAACGTCTCCGGCACGCCGTAAACTCCCCATTCGATCGCGGCGCGGCCGCTCTCGTCGGCGCCGAGCGCGGTGTAGGGATCGCCGAGCCCGGCGAGGAACGCTTTCGCCTGCGCCGGCGCGTCCTTGTAGTTGAAGCCGCGAATATCCACGCCCTCCGCCGCCAGACCCATCAGCGACGGATGCTCGACCCGGCACGGGCCGCACCAGCTCGCCCATATGTTCACCAGCTTCACCTGGCCATCCGCCAGCGCCGCCGCCTCGATGCCCGGGCGGCCTTCGTAGAGCGGCGGCAGATTGGTCTGGGGCGCCGGTTTGTCGATCAGCGTGGAGGGAAGGTCGCTCGCGTTGTCGCGGCTGAGGCCGAACCAGAACACGGCCGCGATGACGGCGAACCCGACCACCGGCAGAAACCGCATCACGCGGGATTGGGGCTTTCGCTCATCGGTCATTGTGGCTTTCTCCGCGCATCCCGCGCGCGCTCGCGCCGCTCCAGCTCCGCTCGCGCCCGCAGCCCCGTGATCCGAACCCAGAGGCAGAGCGCGGCGAAAATCACCAGGAACGCGCCGTAGGCCGGCCAGATGAACCGGGCGTGCGCGCCCATGTCGGTCATGATCTCCATCTCAGCCCCGCGCCGCCTGCATCGCCAGAGACCGCGCCCGGCGAAGCCTGATCTCGGTCCGGGTCCGGGCGAGAAGAAGAGTGATGAACGTCAGATAGAAGCCCGTGATCGAAACCACGAGCGGCAGATAGTACACATTCGCGACATTCTCCCCCTCGGCGAGCGTGAGCGACGCCGGCTGGTGCAGCGTCCGGCCGTCGAAGATCTCCACCGCATAGCGCGACATGACCGCGAAAACGACGCCGACAAGGCAGAGAACCGCCGTGAGGTCGGCCGCCTTCTCCGGATCGTCGATGGCGTTCCAGAGCGCGATATAGCCGATATAAAAAAAGAACATGATGAGCACCGACGTCAGTTTCGGGTCCCAGACCCACCATGTCCCCCAGGTCGGCGCGCCCCAGAGCGCGCCGGTGATCAGCGCGAGCGCCGTCATGGCCGCGCCCATCGGCGCCGCCGCCTTCGCCGCGAGGAACGAGACGTGGTGCCGGCGCACAAGGCCGATGACGGAGGCGATCGCCATCATGAAATAGATGTTGATCGCCAGCATCGAGGCCGGAACATGGATATAGAGGATCCGCGCGCTTTCACCCTGTTCGGGATTGGTCGGCGTCAGAAACAGCCCCCAGAGCACGCCCACCGCGAGCGATACGGCGCCCAGCCCCGCGCACCATGGCAGGACCGCGCCGGAAACGCGCATGAATTCGGCGGGATTCGCATAGCGCCAGATCGACATGGCGGGAGAAGTACCCTCATCCCACCCGCCCGGCAACGGGGGAGAAGGTCACGGTCCGGCGAGCCTGTCCCGCGCGGCGCCCCATGTTGAAACGGAGGCGGGCATCGCCTAGAGGAGCGCCGGAGGCCACGTCCTCCCCGCCTTCCGGCGGGTGCGATGTCCGGGACGGCCCGGCCCTTTTTCAACCGGAGGGTCAGACATGGCGTGGATATTGCTGGTTCTGGCGGGCGGCCTCGAGGTCGTCTGGGCGTTTTACATGAAACAGTCGGCGGGGTTCACCCGCCTCGGGCCGAGCGTCGTCACGCTCATCGCCATGAGCGCCAGCTTCCTTCTGCTGGCGATCTCGATGAAGACCCTGCCGCTCGGCGTCTCCTATATGGTCTGGACCGGGATCGGCGCGGTCGGCGCGTTCATCCTCGGAGTCGCCGTGCTTGGCGAAGCGCTGACGCCGATGCGGGCGCTGGCCGCGGCGCTCATCGTCGCCGGACTGGTGCTGATGAAGCTCTCGTCTCCGAATTGAGCGCCGGTCAGACGGCGTGGCGCGCCACCGCGGCCTCGTTCCACTCGATCCCGGCTCCGGGCCGCGCGGGCGGCGCGGCGCGGCCATTCTCGAAGGCGATCGGCTCCGCCAGGATCGGCTCGGCCCAATCGACATATTCCAGCCAGTCCGCGGTTGGCGTCGCCGCCAGAAGATGGACGCTGATTTCCGGGTAGAGATGGCTCGAAACCGGAATCCCCGCCGCCGCGCAAAGCGCCGCGGCCTCCAGCCAGCCGGTGACGCCCCAGATCTTGCCGGCGTCCGGCATCAACAGGTCCGCCGCGCCGCCGGCGATCAGCCGGGCGATGTCGGGCGGGCCGAAGGCGTTTTCCCCGGTCATCAGATGCGTCGTGGCGGCGCGGCGGACCTCGGCGTGGCCCGCCACATCGTCGGCGCGCACCGGCTCCTCGATCCAATGGAGCCGGTCGCCGATGGCGCGCGCCCGCCGCGCCGCCTCGGCCGGAAGCAGAGACTGGTTGTAATCGCTCATCACCGGGTAGTCCGGCGCCACGGCCTCGCGGCAGGCGCGGATCGCCGCCAGATCCTCCGCCAGCGTCTCGTAACCGAGCCGCAGCTTCACCGCGCCGAACCCCTCCGCCAGCGCTGTCGTCTCCGCCGGAATAGCCGCCGCGCCGATCAGGCCGAGCCCGCAGGAATTATACGCGCGAACCGGAGCGCGGCCGGCGCCGAGCGCGGCGTGAAGCGGGAGGCCCAGCCCCTTCGCGAACCCGTCCCACGCGGCCATGTCCAACCCCGAGAGCGCCTGCCCCATCGCGCCGGTCGCGCCGGCGAACCGAAGCCGGGCGCGCATCGCCGCATGGAGCGCGCGCGGGGCGAGCGGCTCTCCGATCAGCCCCGCGCCAAGCGCCTCGATCGCCGCGATCAGCGGCTTCAGCGCGAAGACGCCATAGGCGAAGAGATACGCGCGGCCCACCGCGCCATCCGACATCTCCAGATCGATCAGCGCCAGCGGCGCCTCCATCACCGCGCCGCCGCCCGTCACCAGCGGCCGGCGCATCGGAACCACGACGCCGCGCGCGCGGAGGGCGGCCACTTTCACTTCGCTCATCGTCTTCTCCTCATCGCAGATTGACCCGAAGCGCCGCCGCCGCCGCGAACGGCCCCGCCGCCAGAGCGACCAGCGTCACCGCCCCCGAAAGATAGAGCGGCGCGGCGGCGTCGAGCCCGGTCGAGGCCCGCTCCACCGCCCGCGCGCCGAGAATCAGCGTCGGCAGATAGAGCGGCAGGACCAGAAGCGAGAGCAAGAGCCCGCCGCGGCGCACACCCACCGTCAGCGCCGCGCCGATCGCGCCGATCAGAGAGAGCGCGGGCGTCCCGATCAGCAGCGACAGGAAGAGAGGCCCGTACGCCGAAGGCGCGAGATTCAGCATCAGCCCCAGAACCGGAGAGAGCGCGACGAGCGGCGCGCCGGTGGTCAGCCAATGCGCCGCCGCCTTCGCGAGGACCGACATCTCCGCCGGCGCGGGCGAGAGAAGGATGAGATCCAGCGACCCATCCTCGAAATCCGCCTGAAACAGCCGGTCGAGAGACAGGAGGCACGCCAGCAGCGCCGAGGTCCACAAGACCCCGCCGGCGACGCGGCCCAACGCCTCCATCCCGCCGCCCATGCCGATCGGGATCAGGAGCGCCGCGATCGCGAAAAACGCGAGCGCCAACCCGCCCCCGCCTCCGATGCGGAACGCCAGCGCGAGGTCGCGGCGAAAAAGCGCCGTCACGCCCATGCGCCCGTGAGGAACGGATCGCCCGCCGCCGCCGCGCGCTCATCGGGCGGCGCCAGCGCGAGCCGCGGCCCGGCGGGCAGATCGAACGCCTGATGCGTCGCGGCGACGACGAGCCCCCCCGCCGCGCAATGCGCCGCGACGACCCCGGAGAACTCCGTCACCGCCGCCGCGTCGAGCGAGACCGTCGGCTCATCCAGCAGCCAGAGCCGCCGCCCCGTGACCAGAAGCCGCGCAAGGGCGAGGCGGCGCTTCTGTCCGGCCGAGCAATAGGCCGCCGGCGCGTCCGCGATATGCGTGAGGGAAAGCCGGGAGAGCGCGGCGTCGATATCTCCGTCCGTCTGGTAGATTTCGGTCCAGGCGGCGAGATTGGCGCGCACGGTCAGCACCGGCTTCACCGCGTCGAGATGTCCCGCATAGGCCGCCTGACTCGGAATATCCGTCGTCCCTTCCAGCGTGATCCGCCCGCGGGAAGGCGCGATGAGCCCGGCCAGCGCCCGCAGCAGGGTCGATTTTCCGGCGCCGTTCGGGCCGGAAACCAGCGCCGCCTCGCCCGCCTCCACGCGAAAATCGGGCGCGACCAGCGTCAGACGCCCGCCCCGCTCCACCTCAACGCCCTCGGCAATCAACGCCATTTCGCCTCGCCGTCATCCCGCCAGCGGGTATACAGACTTCAGACGCCGCCGCCAATTGCATGCCCCGGCGACCTTGTATACGGTCGCACACCAGATCATCCGCCGTGGGGCCCGCGTATTGCGCGACTCGCGAGCATCGGCGATGAATCGCAGCATGACCATATCGGGCGCCCCGGGGTTCGGGCCCGCCCACCCAGCAAGAAGCCAGGAGGGCCGCCTCATGACCGTCATCGTCGGCAAAGACACCGCGAAAACCCGGAAGAAGCTGACCGTCGGTGACGCCAGCGTCGCCTATTATTCAATACCGGCGGCGGAGGCGGCCGGGCTCGGGAAATTCTCGCGTCTGCCCGCCGTGCTGAAGGTCGTTCTGGAGAACATGCTTCGCTTCGAGGACGGCAAGACCGTCACCACGGACGATATTCGCGCGTTCTCCAAATGGGCGGAGAATGGCGGAAGCAACCCGCGCGAGATCTCCTACCGCCCCGCGCGCGTCCTGATGCAGGACTTCACCGGCGTTCCGGCCGTGGTCGACCTCGCGGCGATGCGCGACGGGATCGTCGCGCTTGGCGGCGACGCGAAGCAGATCAACCCGCTCAACCCGGTCGATCTGGTGATCGACCACTCGGTGATGGTGGACGAGTTCGGCACCCCGCGCGCCTTCCAGTTGAACGTGGATCGCGAGTATGAGCGCAACATCGAGCGCTACACCTTCCTCAAATGGGGCCAGAGCGCCTTTGACAATTTCCGCGTCGTGCCGCCGGGAACCGGCATCTGCCATCAGGTCAATCTCGAATATCTCGCCCGCACGGTCTGGACCGACAAGGATCAGAACGGCGAAGAGGTCGCCTATCCCGACACGCAGGTCGGCACCGACAGCCACACCACGATGATCAACGGCCTCGCCGTGCTCGGCTGGGGCGTCGGCGGCATCGAGGCGGAGGCGGCGATGCTCGGCCAGCCGATCTCGATGCTGATTCCCGAGGTCGTCGGCTTCAAGCTGACCGGCGCGCTGAAGGAAGGCGTCACCGCGACGGACCTCGTCCTCAAGGTGGTGGAGATGCTGCGCAACAAGGGCGTGGTCGAGAAATTCGTCGAGTTCTACGGCCCCGGCCTCGATCACCTGCCGCTGGCGGATCGCGCGACGATCGGCAACATGTCGCCCGAATACGGCGCGACCTGCGGCTTCTTCCCGATCGACGACGAGACGCTGCGCTATCTCAGGGTCTCCGGCCGCGACGAGGAGCGCATCGCCCTGGTCGAGGCTTACGCCAAGGCCAACGGCATGTGGCGCGACGAGAATTACGACCCGATCTACACCGACACGATGGAACTCGACATGGGAACCATCACGCCCGCGATCGCAGGGCCGAAGCGCCCGCAGGACCATGTGGCGCTCGACCGCGCCGCGGACGAATTCATGAATGTCGTCGCCGATTATCGCAAGATCGACACGTCCCCGGCCGCGAAAGACATGGCCGACGAAGGCCCCGCGGCCGCCGCGGCGGGATGCCCGACGGCGGATCTGCGAAAATCGCAGAAGGTGGACGGCGCGGATTTCTCACTCCGCGACGGCTCGGTCGTGATCGCCGCGATCACCTCCTGCACCAACACCTCGAACCCCTACGTGATGATCGGCGCGGGGCTGGTCGCGCGCAAGGCGCGCGCGCTCGGCCTGCACCCGAAACCCTGGGTCAAGACCTCGCTGGCGCCGGGGAGCAAGGTCGTCTCCGAATATCTGGAGGCCGCTGGCCTGCAGGAGGATCTGGACGCGCTCGGCTTCAATCTCGTCGGCTATGGCTGCACGACCTGCATCGGCAACTCGGGCCCGATCGCGCCGGAGCTCTCGAAAGCGATCGAAGAGGGCGACCTGATCGCCTGCTCGGTGCTGTCGGGCAACCGCAACTTCGAGGGCCGCATCAGCTCCGAGACGCGGGCGAACTACCTCGCGTCGCCGCCGCTCGTCGTCGCCTACGCCATCGCCGGCGACATGAATATCGATATCGCGAACGGCGTCATCGGCGAGGACAAGGACGGGAACCCGGTCTATCTGAAGGATATCTGGCCCTCGACAAAGGAGATCGCCGAGATCGTCGACCGGACCGTGACGCGCGAGGCGTTTCTGTCGAAATACGCCGACGTCTTCAAGGGCGACGAGAAGTGGCAGGCGGTCGAGATCACCGACAGCGAGACCTATGACTGGCCGCCCGAGTCCACCTATGTGCGGAACCCTCCCTATTTCCAGGGCATGACCAAGGAGAAGGGCGCGATCTCGGATATCGAAGACGCCAAGGTGCTGGCGATCCTCGGCGACATGGTGACGACGGACCATATCTCTCCCGCCGGCTCCTTCAAGGAGACGACCCCGGCCGGCCAATACCTCGTCGAACGGGGCGTGAAGCCGCGCGAGTTCAACTCCTACGGCTCGCGGCGCGGAAATCACGAAGTGATGATGCGCGGCACATTCGCCAATATCCGCATCAAGAACGAGATGCTGGACAATGTCGAAGGCGGCTACACCACGGGGCCGAACGGCGAGCAGATGTCGATCTATGACGCCGCGATGGCGCATATCGAGAACGGCACGCCGCTGGTGGTGTTCGCCGGCGAGCTTTACGGCGCCGGCTCCTCTCGCGACTGGGCGGCGAAGGGCACGGCGCTCCTCGGCGTCAAGGCGGTGATCGCGGAAAGCTTCGAGCGGATCCACCGCTCCAATCTCATCGGCATGGGCGTGATTCCGCTCCAGTTCACAGGCGGCGACAATCGCAAGTCGCTCGGTCTGAAAGGCGATGAGACGATCTCCATCTCCGGGCTCGCCGGCGATCTCAAACCCCAGTCGGACGTCTCCGCGACCATCACCTATGGCGACGGGACGAAGAAGACGATCACGCTCAAATCCCGGATCGATACCGAGGTCGAGATCGAATATGTCGAGAATGGCGGCGTGCTTCACTACGTGCTCCGCAACCTCGCCCGGTCGGCCTGACGCGAATCGGCGCCCCCGTGAACGGGGGCGCCTCTCTTCCACATCGGCTCCTCATCGCCTCCCGAAAGCTTGACTCGTCACACTGCGCCGCACTGTGGTTACCTAAGGTCACGACTACGGGCTGAATCAGGGAGATCATGATGAGGCGCAGCGCCATCGCCGCCATTTTCGCCGCGTCGCCGCTCCTCTTCGCGGCGACGGCGAGCTTTTCCGGCGACCGCGCGGAAACCCCTGTCGTGGTCGAGTTGTTCACCTCCCAAGGCTGCTCCGCCTGCCCTCCGGCGGATGAGGAGCTCGCCCGCCTGGCGGAGCGCGACGACGTCATCGCCCTCTCTCTCCATGTCGACTACTGGGATTATCTCGGCTGGAAGGACGCCTTCGGCTCGGCCGAGCACACGAAACGCCAGCGCGCCTATTCGGAAGCCATGCATGAGCGGATCATCTACACGCCGCAGATGGTGTTCCAGGGCGGCGAGCACGTCGTCGGCAGCCAGCATGAAAAGGTCCGGGCCGCGGTCGAGCGGCAACTCGCCCACCCGCCCGCCGCACGCGTGACGCTCCAGCGGGATGGCGACGAGATTCAGATTGCGATCGACCCGACCGGCGCCGCGCCGGCCTCCGACGGGCCGGAGGCGCAAGTGTCGTTGGCCTACTTCACCGCCGCGGAAAAGGTGCGGATCCCCAGAGGCGAGAATAGCGGCCGGAACGTCGTCTATCGAAACGTGGTCAAGGGGTGGGTGGAGCTCGGCCCATGGCGGGGCCGGGCGCTGAACCTGACGACCCGCCGCCCGGCCGACGCCGACGGCGCCGCCGTCCTGGTTCAGGCGGGCGCCGGCGGGCCGATTCTCGGCGCCGGCCAGATCTCGCTGCGCTAGGCCGAGGCTGCGACGGAAGGCTGCGACGGAAGCGCGACGCCGATCATCGCGTCCCGCCCGACCAGCGCGGCGAGCTCCGCCTCATCCATATCTTCGGTTCCGGCGGGGCGCATCGGCAGCACGATATAGCGCATGTCCGCGGTCGAATCATGGACCTGCACCGTCACATCGTCGGGCAACTCCAGCCCGAATTCGGACAGGACCTTGCGCGGCTCGATCACGGTCCGGCTTCGATAGGCGCGCTGCTTGTACCAATCCGGCGGCAGGCCGAGAAGATTGCGCGGGTAGCAGGAGCAAAGCGTGCAGACGATGACGTTATGCGTCTCGGGCGTGTTCTCCACCACGATCAGCTTCATCGCCTCGAGCGGAACCCCCATCTCGGCGCAGGCGGCGGAGCCGTCGGCGAGAAGGCGCTTCTTGAACTCGGGGTCGGTCCAGGCGCGGGCCACAACCGCCGCGCCCATCGCGGGCGAGCGCGCGTCCATCGCCGCGACCCGCGTGTTTATCTCCGCCTCGGTCGTGACGCCCTTTTCGACCAGCAATTCACGGACCGCGATCTCCATCCGCTGGAAATAGGTAAGCGGCGCGTCCTGATCGGGACGATAGGGATGCCCCGATGAACTCATCCCCTCGTGATGAAAGTGATCATGGTCGTGATCGTGATCGTGGTCATGCGGCATCGGCGGGCTCCAACCAGTTTTCGAATATTTCGGCGTCGACCCGGTCGCCGGGGCGCTCCGCCTTCTCTCCCCAGACATCGCCCATGGAGAAGCGGACCCGATAGAGCCGCTTTTTCGGCGCGTCGAACCGGCCATAGGCGAGCGCCTCCGGATCTCCCGTACGCCCCAGATCGCGTTCGATGACTCCGGTCTTTCCGCGCAGATACCAAGGCGCGCGCACATGGCCCGGAGGCGCAAGATGAAGGAGCCGCACCGCTTGTCCGACTCGATAGGTCTTCGTCATCCACTCCTCCCTGATCTTCTATCTTCCGAGCGAGCACTCGCCATATGTGTCGCCGCGCGCGGCGATCTCTTCCATCTTCACGCCCAGCTCCCCCGGCGTGAACGCGCCGGCCTCCATCAGGTTCTGGGTCAAGGACTGGACCCAGCGTTCGTAATAACTCTGGGTCTCGAACGCCTCCGGGGCCATGTCCTCCAGCACGCGGCGAAGGCCGTCCACCGTGAAGAGCCCCTTCGAGGTCGCGAGCATCACCAGCGCGTCGACCCGCTTCTCCCAGAGCGCGTAGTCATGGGTCTCGCGGTCCACCTCCGGGCCGCCGTCCGCCGCGATCACGCCGCCCATATCGTGCCAGCGCCGCCCTTCCTCACTCGATCCCGTCATTCAGATCTCCTATCGGCTCTCCGCCGCCTCGCCTCAAACCAGCGCCTGACGCACGGCGGCGCCGGCCTTGCCGAAATCCATCCGGCCCTGGTACTTCTCCTTCAGAACGCCCATGACCTTGCCCATGTCCTTGATCGATTGCGCCCCGGCGTCGCGGATCGCATCCCTGACCGCGGCGTTCACTTCCTCCGGCGGCATCTGCTTTGGCATGAACTCCCGAATGATCCGGATCTCCGCGAGCTCCTGCTTCGCAAGCTCAGGGCGGCCGCCTTCCTCATAGGCTTTGGCGCTGTCCTGTCGCTGCTTCACCATCTTGGCGAGCACCTCCAGAATCTCGGCTTCGGTCAGGTCCGATGGGTCGTCGCCGCCGCGCGCGGCGATCTCCCGCTCGTTCAAGGCGGCGACGATGAGTCGGAGCGCGCCGATTCTCGTGCGCTCCTTGTCCTTCATCGCGGTCTTCAACGCGGAATTAAGGCGGTCGCGCATGGCTGTCATTATCCCGTTGGCGTCGCAGAGCGACATTCAAGCCGTTAATCTACCCCAACCCGCGCAATTTCGCAAATCCTGCACAATATGATAACATGTTGAATTATCACACTTAACTGAGCCAACGCTGGTCATTGACGGAGTTCCGCAGCTTGTCTAGCTTCCAGCGACTCACACCATGGATAAAGCTCATGAACGCACCCCGACAGCTCGACGCATGCCTCGCCCTCGCTGACGGAACGTTGTTCCGCGGGCGCGGCTTCGGCGCGACGGGGGTCGCGGTGGGGGAACTCTGCTTCAACACCGCGATGACCGGCTATCAGGAGATCATGACCGATCCCTCCTACGCCAGGCAGATCGTCACCTTCACCTTTCCGCATATCGGCAATGTCGGCGCCAACGTGGAGGATGTGGAGTCCGATCGGCCCGCCGCTCTCGGCATGGTGACCCGGATGGATCCGACCGCCCCCTCGAACTGGCGGGCGACGGAGGCGCTGGCGGCCTGGATGGCGCGAAGCGGGCGCATCGCCATCGGCGGGGTCGACACGCGGCGCCTGACGCGCGCGATCCGCCAGCACGGCATGCCGCACGCCGCCATCGGCTACACCCCGGGGGAGACGCCTGACGCCGACGCGCTGATCGAGGCGGCGCGCGGGTTCGCCGGGCTCGAAGGCGCCGACCTGGCGAAGGAGGTGACCTGCGCGCAATCCTACCACTGGGAGGAGATGCGCTGGGCCTGGCCGGGCGGCTTTCCGCGGCGCACGGATGCGCGCCGGAAGGTCGTCGCCGTCGACTACGGCGCGAAGCGCAATATCCTGCGGAATCTCGCCTCCGCCGGCGCCGATATCATCGTCCTGCCCGCGACCGCGACCGCGGAGGACGTGCTGGCGCACCATCCGGACGGCGTGTTTCTCTCCAACGGCCCCGGCGACCCGGCCGCGACCGGAGTTTACGCCGTGCCGATGATCCGGAAGCTTCTCGACACCGGCCTGCCGATCTTCGGCATCTGCCTCGGCCATCAGATGCTGGCGCTCGCGCTCGGCGCGCGCACCGTCAAGATGAACCACGGGCATCACGGCGCGAACCATCCGGTGCGCGAGCTGGCCACCGGGAAGGTCGAGATCACGTCGATGAATCACGGCTTCACCGTCGACGCGCAAACGCTTCCCGATGAACTGGTGGAGACGCATGTGTCGCTCTTCGACGGGTCGAATTGCGGGCTTCGGCTGAAGGACAGGCCGGTTTTTTCGGTGCAGCATCACCCCGAAGCGAGCCCCGGGCCACAGGACAGCCACTATCTCTTCGAGCGCTTCATGGCCTCGATGGGCTGAACTCCTTTCTGAATTTGACCGACACGCCGCGCGTTGACGGGCGCCGACATGTCTCTGTGATCCGCGATCCTGCGCCGCCGGGACTTTCGGTGACGGCGGTTTCGCCGCTCCAGGCGGCGCGGGCTTGATGTCCCGGACTGTCGCCCAGCCTCTGCGCCGATACTTCCCCGCATGCGTGTCGCGGGATGCGCGCGCCGCCCGCAATCCGCGGAACGCCCGGATTTAGCGCAATTTTCCGGATTTTATTAACCGCATCTTAACGAAATTCGTTCGTCGTCTCCCCGTCCGGTTCGCTAGTGCGTGAGCCTGAGAGAGGAAGGGCGATGGCTCAAGAAGAGGCGCGCCGGCGCCGCTGTCGCTGATGGCGAAGGACGGCGACGCAGTCAAACACCTACGCGGCGACCGGCGCCAGCTGGGCGAGATCCTGCTTTCGGAAGGCGTGATCGACAGTGACGCGCTCGCGCGGTCGCTTCTGGCGCAAAAGGTGAGCCGCGCGCGGATCGGAGAGATCCTCGTCGTTCGGAGCGGCGTGGACCGATCCGCCGTCGCCGCCGCCGCGGCGCGGCAGGCGGGGCTGGATTTCGTGGACCTGAGAGGCTCGCCGCTCGATTCCGCGCTGATCGAATCCGGCGATATCGAGCTTTTCATCCGGGAGCGGATCGCGCCCTGGCGGCTTGAATCCGGGCTTGTCGTCTATGTCGCCGCCGCGCCGGAGCGCGCCGCCGAACACCCGGCGCTTCGCTCTTCCGCGGTCGCGATCGCCGCGGCCGAGGATCAGGAGATCTCAAGAGCTCTGATTGACGCATGCGGGCCGCAGCTCGCCGAACGCTCCGCCGCGCGCCGCCCGCTTGGGGAAAGCCTCAGGGCGGGGTTCGCCCGTTGGCAGCGCGCCGCGGCGATTGGAGGTCTCGGCGGCGCCGGAGTCGTCGCCGCGGCCCATCCCAGCATCGCGCTCGCCGGGTTTCTCTGGTGCTCGGTCGGGGTGATGGCGCTCAACGGGGCGCTCTGGGGCGCCGCGCTTCTCGCCCGGCCGCGTGCGCGCGCGCTCACGCAGGCGCCGCGGCGGCTCGCCGATCTGCGCCGTCCGCCCATCGTCAGCCTGCTCGTGCCGCTTTACCGCGAGCCCGAGACGGCGCCGCTTCTGCTTCAGTCTCTCGCCGCGCTCGACTACCCTCCCGAGCTTCTCGACATCAAGCTGATCCTCGAAAGCGACGACGATGTGACGCTTGCGGCGCTGCGGGCGCTCGCGCCGCCGGCGAATATCGACATCCTGATCGCGCCCGACGGCGCGCCGCGCACCAAGCCGCGGGCGCTGAACTTCGCGCTGGATTTCACCCGCGGCGCCTTGATCGGCGTCTATGACGCCGAAGATCGGCCCGCGCCGGACCAGATCACCCGCATCGTGGCCCAGTTCGCCGACACTCCAGCGGACGTCGCCTGCATCCAGGCGCGGCTCGGTTACTACAACGCGCATGAGAACTGGCTGACCCGCTGTTTCGAGATTGAATATTCAAGCTGGTTCGACGCCATGCTGCCGGGCCTGTTCCGGCTTGATCTCCCCATCCCGCTCGGCGGCACGTCGCTGTTCATCCGCCGCGGCGCGCTTGAGGCGGTCGGCGGCTGGGACAGCCACAATGTGACGGAAGACGCCGATCTCGGCATGATGCTGGCGCGCGCCGGCCTGAGGACCATGCTCTCCGATTCGCTGACCGATGAGGAGGCGAGCAGCCGCCCGAGCGCCTGGATCCGGCAAAGATCGCGATGGTTGAAAGGGTATCTCTCCACATGGGCGACGCATATGCGCCGCCCCCGAGCTCTTCTGGCCGATCTCGGGCTTTGGCGGTTTCTCGGCTTCAACGCCGTGCTGCTTTCCGCCGCGCTCGGATATCTGCTGCTGCCGTGGCTCTGGCTGATCTCGCTCGCCGGCTTCTGGGTGGATTTTCGCGGCATGGGGGTCGGGCTGGCCTTCGACATGCTGACGGTGGCGACGAGCGTGGTGCTGCCGATCATGCTCTGCGCGGCGGCATTCGGCCTTTGGCGACGGAACCGTCTCGGCCTCGTCGGCTGGGCGCTGACCCTGCCGCTCTACTGGGGCCTTGGGGCCGCGGCGGCGTATCTGGCGGTCTGGGAGCTCGTCTGGGCGCCCTCCAGATGGCGAAAGACCCAACATGGGGTCGGCCGCGTCGCGGCCGAGCTCCGGCGCGTCGCGCTGAAAAGAAAGCGGAACGGCGGCGGACACGCCGACGACGCCCAGGATCAAAGCCGCCATCATCAATAGTGAAACGGCAGAAGTGAAACGGCGTTCCAGGTGTGGGGCACTTCCCGGAACGCCGAGTCGGGCGGTCTCATGGACCGCTCCGTCAGGACTCCCAATCCCGTTGTGGGGCGGGATGGTTCTGGGCAACACCTAATGTGGAGGGGGCGCGGCCCATCGTCGCTGTTCGTGGCGTCTAACCTACATCAGTTTGCCCAGCCTGCGAGTCGCTTCTCCCTCTCATCGCCGATTATTCATAGTTAACAATCACGGAGTCACAGGGAGACAGGCGCTCCGATGGCGCCAAACATCCATTCATGCAGCACGAACGGACGATTCACCAGATTCACCCCAGGGTCGAGCAACCACCCAACCAAGCATCCGACGTCGGTAAATAAACCGAAAACCGCGCCTGGTGGGCCGGGTGAACGGACATGCGTTAAAATCGCAAGCCGCCGCCACTCGCGCAGCTCATCAAGCGCAACACGGTCGCCGTATCGCATGAGCGCCATTCGTTATGAGGCCGCCAGACCCCCGGGCGGGCCCGAATCATCCCCCCGCCGCGCCTCTGTGACGCGCCTCTCTCTGGAACGCGCATGCGATTCGCGTCGCGCGCCGCCAACCGCGCCCGGCCGCGCGGCCGGGCGACGGACGCGCCAATCGCTCCTCCAGCCCCTCGGACCCGCGACCGGGCGCGCCTTCATTCGCCCTCCCCGGCCGCCGTCGGCGCGGGCGGCTGAGCGCCCGGATCGCGCGGCGTCGCCGAATTGCCGTGATTCACCCGATCTGCTATCCAGTCGCAATCAGACACGCGCGAGGCGGCAATGGCCAAGGTTCTGACTTTCGCTCAGCAAAAAGGCGGCGCCGGCAAGACGACATTGCTGACGCAACTCGCCGTGGCCTTCGCGACCGGCGGCGGCGGGCTCGGCGCCAGACGCCGGGTCGGACTGATCGACCTAGATCCGCAGCGCTCGCTCACCTCGTGGATGGACGAGCGGATCAAGAGACGCGGCGCGGCGGATATGGATCTCATCGAATCGAGCGAATGGCGCGTCGGCTCCGACATCGACAAGGCCGCACGCGACGCCGACCTGATCATGATCGACTGTCCCGGCGCCGCGGACGTGATGCTGAACCGCGTTCTTCGCGAAACCGATCTGGTCATCACGCCCACGCAACCGTCCGCGCCCGACGTCTGGGCGACCCGCGCCACGCTGCGCGCCGCGGCGAAACAGGGCGCGGAGGCCCGCGTGGTGCTGAACCGGGTGCCGCCCCGCGGCGCCGCGATCGAGGACATGGCGGAACGGCTCACAGCGGACGGCGCGGACCTCATGGCGGAGCGGATCGGAAACCGCATCGCCTTCGCCTCCGCCTTCGCCAATGGCGGCGCCGTGACGGAAACCGACAAATCGTCGAAAGCCGCCGATGAAATCAGGGCGTTGGCCGCCGCGATCCGGAAGATGCTCGACTGACATGCGCCGCCGGCGGCCCGATCTCCCGGTCGGAACGACGGCCGGAACACGCCGGCGCGGGCGCAGGCGCGCGAGCGAGATCTGAACGAGGACTTTCATGTTCACCATAGAGCACGACTTCGACGCCAGCGTCGTCACCCTCGTCGATGAAGGCGAGGCGCCGCTCAAGGAAGACGTGGTGGTCAACGTCTTCGATGATTGCGTAACGATTGAGCAGTATGATCCGCGCCGGGACGAAACGCTCCGCATCACGCTTTCCTTCTCTCAGGTTCGCGACCTCGAAGCGGCGTTCGATCTGCCTGAAGGCAGTTACCGGTTCGGCGCCGGCGCGGGGGGCGCCGGCGGGTCCTGACGGCCGGTCGCGGCGAGACGGTTGGCGTCTCGCGGAAATCTGCTAACGTTTCCATGAGCCGGCCTCGCCGGACTCGTGGGCCGGATTGGGGGATCACGGTGATGCAGCGATACGAGCGAACCGGACGGGCGGCGGGAGCGGCGTTGATCGCCACCCTCTTCCTGGCCGGATTTCTGACCGGATGCGCCCCGACGCCGAGCCCGCCCGATCTCGACACGCTCTACGACTCAGCCGCCAGCCTCAAGACGGAGGCGCGCCGACCGGTGATCTCCATTCCCGGCACGCTCGGCTCCAGGCTTGAGGATCAGCGATCCGGCGTGGTGATCTGGGGCGGCCCGGACGGTTTGAGCGTCGACCCCGAAGTCCCCGAGAACGCCCGCCTGATCGCGCTGCCCATCGGCGAAGGCGACGAACCTCTGCGCGAACTGCGCGACGGGGTCCGCCCCGACGGCGTGCTCCGCGTCGCCCGGGCTTCGGTTCTCGGCATTCCGGTGGAGATCGACGTCTATCGCGGCGTGATCTCGACCCTGATCGCCGGCGGCTTCGGGTTCCGGGAAACCCGCGAGGAGGAGGTGACCGAGCGCGAGATCAACCTGGACAGTTTCGAGTTCCCCTATGATTGGCGGCGCGACATCGTCGAAGGGGCGAGCGATCTCGACTATTTCATCAAACGCAAGATCCGGCAGGTCGGCGATGTCAGGCGGAAGGTTTTCAACGCCGACGACGCCGGGGAGGTGAAGTTCGACCTGATCGCCCACTCCATGGGCGGCCTCGTGGCGCGCTATTATCTCATGTATGGCGATGCGGACTTGCCGGAGGACGGCTCGCTGCCGGAGGTGACATGGGCCGGCGCGAAAAACGTCAGCCGCGCCGTCTTCATCGCTCCGCCGAACACCGGATCGGTGCTTTCGTTCGAGAATCTCGTCAACGGCAAGACGCTGGGGCCGTTTCAGCCGAGTTACGAGCCCGCCCTGCTCAGCACCCATGTCTCCATCTACGAGATGTTCCCGCGCGACCGGCATCGCCGCGTCCGGATCAAGGGATCGTCGGAGTTCGTCAGTCTTTTCGACGTGGACATGTGGGACCGCTACGGATGGGGCCTCCTCGATCCGTCGCAGGACGCCATGCTCAAGATCCTGATGCCCGACGAGCCCACCGCCGAGAGCCGGCGCGCGCGCGCCAAACGCCATCTCGCAAAGATCCTCGCGCGGGCGGAGCAGTTCCAGCGGGCGATGGACCGGCCGGTGGATGTGCCGGAGGATCTCGACCTCTATCTGGTCGTCGGCGGCGGATTCGAGACGCCGGCCGAGGTCGAATTCGATCCGGAGACCGGCCATGTCGAGATCACGAAACTGGAGGAGGGGGACGGCGTGGTCCTCCGCGCCTCATCACTCCTCGACGAGCGGCAGGATGGCGACTATGCGCTCGGCCTGCGCTCGCCGGTGACCTACCGGTCGGTGCTCCTTCTGCCGGAGGAGCATGTCGACATCACCAAGAGCGCGGTCTTCGGCGACAACCTGTTGTTCTGGCTGCTGGAGGCGCCGCGGGTCGGCGATCAGCTGGCCCGGCCGGGCCGACTCTCTCTCGCCGGCGCGCCCTCATCCTCGCAGGCGGCGACCGCGCCGCCAGCGACGAAGTGAGGGCGTCACACTTGCAATCCAGCCGCGAAGGCGCCATATGGCTGCGCTTCAAGGACATCCCCGGAAGGAGCGTCGCCCATGGCCCGCGTGACCGTCGAAGACTGCGTAGACAAGGTTCCTAACCGCTTCGATCTCGTCATGCTGGCCGCGCACCGCGCCCGCGAGATCGCCACCGGCGCGCCTCTCACGCTGGACCGCGACAACGACAAGAACCCGGTTGTCGCGCTCAGGGAGATCGCCGAGGAGACGATCCCGGTCGCCGACCTTCGGGAGCGGGCGATCGAGGCGATTCAGCGCCATATCGAGGTGGACGAGCCGGAAGAGGATCAGATGTCGATGCTCATGGGCGAGGATGGCCCCGACAAGCCGGTCGAGGACCTGAGCGAGGAGCAGCTCCTGCGCGCGCTTCTGTCCGAGCAGAGTCAGGGCTGACCCCGCCGGCCCGCCCGCGGGCGGGCCTGATGCGCCGGGCGGGCTTTCCCGGTCAGCCGCCGTCGAACATCTGGCGGATGTTGACGCTGGAGCGCTCGCCGATGTCGTCATAATGCTGCTTCAGCCAGCGCGTCGCGGCGGCGCGGCCCAGCTTGAAGAGATGCTGCAGGAACGCCCATTCGACATTCATCTTCGATGACGCGTCAAGCGGGCGGATCTGCTTGCGCTCCTGGATGATATGGACGCGCATCTTGTGGTACTCCTGCGGGTCCAGCTTGCCCTCCTCCAGCAACCGCGCGACGAAATCGATCGCGCGCAACTCGTGCAGCAGCGCCGCGTTGAAGGAGATCTCGCTGACGCGATCGGCGATCTCGGCGGCGCCGCGCGGCGCTCCCCCCCGGAAGACGGGGTCGATCTGCACGATCACGATGTCTCGCGTCGTGCTCTCATAGAAGAATGGATAAAGGGGCGGATTTCCCATGAACCCGCCATCCCAGTAATGTTTGCCGTCGATCTCCACCGCCTTGAAAAGTTGCGGCAGACAGGCTGACGCCATCACCGCATCCAGCGTGATCTCGTCATGCTGGAAGACCCGGACCTTACCCGTCTCCACCGTCGTCGCGGCGATGAACAGCTCTATCTCCCGGCAATCGCGGACCTTCTCGAAATCGACCAGTTCGCCAACCAGATCGCGAAGCGGGTTGCATCCGAGCGGGTTGAAATCATAGGGCGACGCGACGCCTTTCAGCGCGGAAAGGAATCGATAGCCGGGCGAATCATCGAGCGACCAGTTTCCCATGGCCCGCGCGAGGAGGGAGCGCTGGATCGGGCTCGCGAGGCCCGCTTTCGAGACCGCGCGCCAGAACTCCTCCAGCCGCACGCGGGCGCCGGCGCCGCCGTTCTCGTTCACTCCCTGCGCCGCGACGACAGCATTCATCGCGCCGGCCGAGGTTCCGCTGATCGCCTCGATCCAGAGCCGGTCGTCTTCGAAGATCTTGTCCAGCACGCCCCAGGTGAACGCGCCGTGCGAGCCGCCCCCCTGCAAGGCGAGGTTGATCGCCTTCTTGTGATGCGCCTTGCGACGGAGAGGGCGAGTTCCCGGAGCCTTCGGCTTGCGCCGCGCGCGCCGCTGCGGCGACGACTTTTCGGTTTCGGCGGTCATGGCGCGGCTCCTCGTGGTTCTGCGAGAAAGGAGACTGTGCGCGAGCCTATTGTGCGGCGCGGAATCACTCAACCCGCCCGACCGTCGAAAAGACCCCGACGCCGGGGCCGCCGCCGCATCGAAACGCCACGCCGCCCGCCGCCGATAAGATTGGCGTTCGGAGCGGCCGGCGCCTAAATTAGACTTTTCCTGACGTTTGGGAGAGACCGAGGCCGTGATACGGCAATTCGAACTGGTTGAGATGGTCCGGGCCTACAACCCGAACGCGGACGAGGCGCTCTTGAACCGCGCCTATGTCTATGGCGCGCGCGCGCACGCCGCGCAGAGGCGCGCGTCGGGGGAATCCTATTTCGGCCATCCGCTGGAGGTCGCGGCGATTCTGACCGAGCTGAAGCTCGACGACGCCACGATCGTCACCGCGTTGTTGCATGACACCATTGAAGACACCGCTGCGACATATGCGGAAATCACCGAGCTTTTCGGCGAAGAGATCGCGGAGCTGGTCAACGGGGTCACCAAGCTCAACAAGCTGAAGCTCGCGAGCCGCGAGGTCGAGCAGGCGGAAAACTTCCGCAAACTGCTGATCGCGATGTCGCGCGACGTGCGGGTGTTGCTGGTCAAATTGGCGGACCGCACCCACAACATGCGCACGCTCGGCGCGCTTCGCCCGGAGAAACGCGCCCGCATCGCGCGCGAGACGATGGATATCTTCGCTCCGCTCGCCAGCCGCATGGGCATGCAGCAGATGCGCGAGGAACTGGAGGATCTCGCCTTCGAAGTGCTGCATCCCGAAGCGCGCACCTCGATCATGCGCCGATTCCTGAAGCTCAGGAAGGAAACCGGCGACCTCATCCCCCGAATCAAGGCCGCGATCGGGGAGGCGCTCCGCGACGCCGGCGTCTCCGCGGAAGTTCAGGGCCGGGAGAAGACGCCCTACTCGATCTGGCGAAAGATGGAGGAGAAGCAGATCAGCTTCGGCCAGCTCTCCGACATCTACGGCTTTCGCATCATCACCGACGACATCCCGAGCTGCTACATCGCGCTCGGGGCCGTCCATACCGCCATGCGCGTGGTGCCGGAACGGATGAAGGATTACATCTCCGGGCCGAAATCGAACGGCTATCGCAGCCTTCACACCACCGTCTACGGCCCGATGGCCAGCCGCGTCGAGATCCAGATCCGCACCCGCGAGATGCATGAGGTCGCGGAAACCGGCGTCGCCGCGCACTGGGCCTACAAGGAGGGACGGCCGAGCGAGAACCCCTTCGCCGTCGATCCGTTCCACTGGCTCTCGACCCTGGTCGAACGGCTGGAGAAGGGCGACCCGCCGAAGGAGTTTCTGGAACAGGTCAAGCTCGACATGTTTCATGACCAGGTCTTCTGCTTCACCCCGAAAGGCGATGTCTACGGCCTGCCGCGCGGCGCGACCCCGATCGATTTCGCCTATGCGATCCACACCAGGATCGGCGACAGCTGCGTCGGCGCGAAGGTGGACGGCGCGCGGGTCCCGCTCTGGACGCGGCTTCGGAACGGCCAGTCGGTGGAGATCATCCGGGTCGAAAGCTCGCGGCCGAGCCCGGTCTGGATGGACATGGCCAAGACCGGGCGCGCCCGCGCGGCCATCCGCCGGGCGCTCCGCGAGGAGGAGCGCGCCGAGCATATCCGCCTCGGCACGGAGATCGCCCGCCTCGCCTTCGAACGCCGGAAGCTCGACGGCGGCGCGAAAGCGTTGCAGGCGGCGGCGCGAAAGCTCGGCTACGCCACCGTCGAGAGCCTCCTCGCCGCGCTCGGCGCGGCGGAACTGACCGGCCGGCGGCTGGTCGCCGCAGTTTATCCCGGCATGGTCGAGCCCGAAACCGACGAACCGGAGGAGGCCGTCGAGCGCCCGCACCGGCTCGTGCGCGGCGCGCCCGCCGGCGTTCCCTTCGTTTTCGCCGCGTGCTGCGAGCCGATTCCGGGCGAGCGGATCGTCGGGATCCGCACCGGGCCCGGGATCGAGGCCCACTGCATCGACTGCGAGGCGCTGATCGCCCACGAAGAGCACCCGGAGCGCTGGATCGACCTCAGATGGGATGAGGACGCGGCGCAACTCGGCGGCCGCTCGACGTCCATCGACATCACGCTGGCCAATCAGGCCGGCGCGCTCGGCGCGATCGCCACCCTGATCGGCGAGCACCGCGCGAATATCGAAAACATGGCGACGATCGCGCGCATGCCCGATTTCTGGCGGATGCGCGTCAGCCTCATGGTGAAGGACATGAAACACATGAGTGCGATCATCAGCGCCCTTGAAGCGCAGACCATCGTCGCCGAAGTACGACGCACCCGCCTCCCGACGCCGAAGCAACCGGAGGCTGAAGAGCCCCGGGATCTTTCGGCGTAGCGCCGGAGCGCGCGCCGGGATAGCGAGTGGGCGGCGCGGCGAGACCCCGCCGCGAAGTGACATCTGAAGAAGGCGGACCTGTGTTCAAACGCCGTGACAAGCGCCCCATCATGGAAGTGGTGAGAGCCTATATCGCGCCACGGACGGGCTGGCGGCGCGTGATCCACTATTGGCGTCATCGGATGCAGCGCCTCCCCGACAGCCCGACGCGCATCGCCCTTGGAGTCGCGTGCGGCGTCTACGCCTCGTTCACGCCGTTCTTCGGCTTCCATTTCATGATCGCGGCGGGGCTCGCCTGGCTGCTGCGCGGCAACATTTTCGCCAGCGCCATCGGCACCTTTTTCGGCAATCCGCTCACATTCCCCTTCATCGTCGCCATTTGTCTGGAGCTGGGCGGCCTGATCATGGGCTCGCCGGTCGATTCCGATTTCATCGAGCAGGGGCTTCACCAGATGGCCATCATGCTGCTGCGGGACATCAGCAGCCTGGTGATCCCCTACTTTGTCGGCGGGATCATACCCGGGCTCATTTCAGCGGTCGCGAGCTACATGGTCGTGCGGCCCCTGGTCGCCACCTATCAGCGGCGGCGCCGGAACCGGCTGATCGCCCGCACCCGCGCCCGAATCGCCAAACAGAACAATGTGGTGAGCGAGTAGGCCGGCGCGGCTCAGTCGGCCAACTCCTCCAGCCGGTCGGTCGCCGGCGGCGGGGTCCGCGAGAGCGCGGAGATCTCGGCGTGGAGCGCGGGCGGCATGTCGTAGTCCGCCGCCGCGAGGGAGGCCTTGAGCTGCTCGACCGAGCGCGCGCCGATGATCGGGCAGGTGATCGCCGGATGCGCCTTCGCCCAGGCCACCGCCAGCGTCATCGGATTGTCGCCTCGCGACTCCGCGAAGTCGGCGAACCTGGCCGCGGTTTCGCGAAACCAGTCGCCCGCATACCGCTTCTGGTAATCCTTGTTGACGGAGAACCGCCCCTCGGCGCCGGTCCGGTATTTCCCGGTCAGCAACCCGCCGGCCCCCGGGCCGTAAGAGATGACGCCAAGATCCGCCGCCGCCGCCAGCGGAAGGATCTCCACCTCGGCCTGGCGCTTGATCAGGCTGTACATCGGCTGAACCACCTCGAAGGGCGCGAACCCTTCGCGGGCCGCGATCCCGTTCGCCGTCGCGATCTGCCAGGCGGCGTAGTTCGAGCAGCCGATATGCGCGACCTTGCCGGAGGCGCGCAGATCCTCGAGCGCGCGCATGGTCTCCTCCAGCGGGACGCTCTCATCGAAACGATGCATGAAATAGAGGTCGATCCGCTCAACGCCGAGCCGCCGCAGACTCGCCTCGCAGGAGAGGCGGATCCCGCGGCGCGAGGCGCCCTTGTGCCGCCCCATCCCGCATTTCGACGTGATGAACACCTCGTCGCGATGGCCCCGGATCAACCCGCCCAGAATCTCCTCCGAGCGCCCCCCGCAATAGGAATCGGCGCAATCGAAGAAATTGAGGCCCGCGTCGCGGCACGCCGCGTAGATCGCGCCCGCCGTCGTTTCGTCGGCGTCTCCGCCGAAAGACATCGTTCCAAAGCAAAGTTCGGAAACCAGAGCGCCCGTGCGGCCCAGTCGTTTGGTTTTCATGAATTGTCTTCCTGCCCTGTCAGCCTCTACGGAGGCGGATCACCACGTCGACCTTGGCCACGACCGTGCCTTCCGGCGCGTCCGGAAGCCGCGCGAACTCGACCGAGTCGATCGGCGCGTCCGTGAGCCGCCCTTCGTCCTCCCAGAAGAAATGCGGGTGATCTTCCGTCCTCGTGTCGAAATAGCTCCGCGCGCCATCGACCGCGACCTCGGTCAGCAGCCCCGCGTCGGTGAAGCTTCTCAGCGTGTTATAGACCGTGGCGAGAGACACCCGCGCGCCCGCTTCGAGCGCGGCCGCGAAGAGCCGCTCGGCGGTCACATGGCGGTGCCGCTCATCGCCGACAAGAAGGGCCGCGAGGGCCCGGCGCTGCCGGGTCGGCCGAAGCCCGGCCGCCGCAAGCCAGCGTTCCGCGCTGTGGTCAGCGTCGGACGCGTCGACATCGGAGGCATCGATAGGCGCCGGTTCTGAAGTCATCGAGTTCGTCCACACATGCTTTTCTGGATCTTGCTGACAAAAGAAGCACAATCGCGCTCTTTTTACCATAGGGTCTCTTTGGCGGCCGGCGCGCGCCGACGCTTGCGTGAGCCGCCGCGCCGATGATAGGGACGATCCCGACTTTGGCCGCCCCGATTCAGACTGCGGCGCAGGCCGCGCGGCCGCATCAAGGAACCGATCTATGACCGAACGCGCAACCAGCTACGATTTCGAAGGGCTGATGGCCTGCGCGCGCGGGAAGCTGTTCGGCCCCGGTAATCCGCAGCTTCCTGCGCCGCCCATGTTGATGATGGACCGGATCACGGCGATAGAAGAGCACGGCGGCGCGAACGGCAAGGGCCGGATCGTCGCCGAGTTCGACGTGAAGCCGGACAACTGGTTCTTCCAGTGCCATTTTCTCGGCGACCCGGTGATGCCGGGCTGCCTCGGGCTCGACGCGCTCTGGCAACTCACGGGATTTTTCCTCGGCTGGAAGGGGCTTCAGGGCCGCGGGCGCGCGCTTGGCGTCGGCGAGGTGAAGTTCTCCGGCATGGTGACGCCGAAAGTGAAGCTCATCCGCTACACGGTGGAGTTCAAGCGGATCATCGACCGAAAGCTGAAGCTGGGCATCGCCAGCGGCGTGATGGAGGCCGACGGCGAGCCGATTTACACGACCACGGACATGCGGGTCGGCCTGTTCAAGGATGAAGCGCCAGCCTGAGGGCCGGCCCCACGAAAGGAGACGTCTATGCGTCGCGTCGTGATCACCGGAATCGGCGTCGTCTCGTCGATCGGAACGGATGCGGAGGCGGTGACCGCCTCGCTGAAGGCGGGGCGCTCCGGCGTCTCTTTCGCGCCGGCCTACGCCGAGCGCGGCTTTCGCAGCCATGTGGAGGGCCGCCCCGACATCAACGTCGCCGACCATATCGACAAGCGCCAGCTCCGCTTCATGGGCGACGGCGCGGCCTACAACTACATCGCCATGGAGCAGGCGGTCGCCGATAGTGGGCTGGAGAAGAACGAGGTCTCCAACGAGCGGACCGGGCTGATCATGGGCTCCGGCGGCCCCTCGACCAAGAACCTCTTCGCCGCGCATCAGATCGTGCTGGAGAAGAATTCGCCGAAGCGGATGGGGCCGTTCATGGTCACCCGCTGCATGTCCTCGACCAACTCCGCCTGCCTCGCCACGCCATTCGGGATCAAGGGGCTGAACTATTCGATCACCTCGGCCTGCTCCACGTCGGCCCATTGCATCGGCAACGGCGTCGAGCAGATCCAGTGGGGCAAGCAGGACATCGTCTTCGCCGGCGGCGGTGAGGAGCTGGACTGGACCCTCTCCTGCCTCTTCGACGCGATGGGGGCGCTGAGCTCCAAATACAACGACACCCCGGAGCGCGCCTCGCGCGCGTTCGACGCCGCGCGGGACGGGTTCGTCATCGCCGGCGGCGGCGGCGTCGTCGTGCTGGAGGAGCTCGAGCACGCCCTGGCGCGCGGCGCGAAGATCTACGCCGAAGTCACCGGATACGCCGCGACCTCGGACGGCCATGACATGGTCGCCCCTTCAGGCGAAGGCGGCGAGCGCTGCATGCGCCTCGCCCTGGACTCGATGGCCGAGAAGCGGAAGATCGATTACATCAACGCCCACGGCACCTCGACGCCGGTCGGCGACCTCCCCGAGGTCGAGGCCGTGCGCCGTCTGTTCGGCGAAGGGGAGACGCCGCCGATCAGCTCCACCAAGTCACTGACCGGACATTCGCAGGGCGCCACCGGCGTCCACGAGGCGATCTACTGCCTTTTGATGCTGAAGGACGACTTCATCACCGCCTCGGCGAATATCGACACCCTCGATCCGGCGATCAGACCGGGCGAAATCGCGGTGGAGCGCGTCGACAACGCCGGCCTCGACACGGTGATGTCGAACAGCTTCGGATTCGGCGGCACCAACGCCACGCTGATCATGAGCCGCTTTCATGGCTGATCTCATGAAAGGCAAACGCGGCCTCGTGATGGGCGTCGCCAACGATCATTCCATCGCCTGGGGCGTCGCGCGGGCGCTGGCCGCCGAGGGCGCCGCGCTCGGCTTCTCCTATCAGGGGGAGGCGTTCGGGCGCCGCGTCGCGCCGCTGGCGGAGAGCGTGGGGTCGGATTTTCTCGTCGATGTCGATGTGACCGACGGCGCCTCGATGGATATGGCGTTCGACCGGCTCGCGACGGAATGGGGACAGCTCGATTTCGTCGTCCACGCGATCGCCCATTCCGACAAGCGCGAGCTTACCGGCCGGTACGCCGACACCACGCGCGAGAACTTCGTGCGGTCGATGGAGATCTCATGTTTCTCCTTTGTCGACGTCGCTCGCCGCGCCGCCGCGCTGATGCCGGAAGGCGGCTCGCTCGTGACCATGACCTATCTCGGCGCGCAGCGCGTCATGCCGAATTACAACGTCATGGGCGTCGCCAAGGCGGCGCTGGAGGCGTCGGTGCGCTATCTCGCCAATGACCTTGGCCCGGCCGGGATCCGGGTGAACGCCATCAGCCCCGGCCCGATGCGCACGCTCGCCGGCTCCGCCATCGGCGGCGCGCGAAAGGTTTACAAGCAGACCGAGGAAAACGCGCCGCTCCGCCGCAACGCCACGCTGGAGAACATCGGCGGCGCCGCGCTCTATCTTCTGTCCGACCTTGGCGCAGGCTCCACCGGCGACGTGATTTTCGTCGATGGCGGCTATCACATCACCGGGATGGCCCAACCGGCGAACTTCTGACCCTCGCAGAGCGCGCCGCGCCCGGCCGCTTCACCCTCTAGGCCGGCCTGCGCATGGGCGGGATCGGCCGGGCCATGCATGGCGACGATCGGGATCCGACTGTGAAATCGCACGCGATCGGCGTAAGACTGCCGCGAGGCGTCCGGGCCGCGCCTCATATTGTGGCGCCGCGTCGCTCTTTGGCCTTGCGTCACCCCACGTCAAGTCTGTCAATATGGGGCGAGGCCCGCGCGTGGCGGGCGCCCGAAGATATGGAGAAGACATGGTTTTCGAGAGCAGACGCTCGCTTGACGAGTTGCGGGCGCTTCTCGGGGCTGAGATCGGCGTGTCGCGCTGGATCGAAGTCACCCAGGAGATGATCGACCGTTTCGCGGAGGTCACGGACGATCATCAGTTCATTCATGTGAACCCGGAGCTTGCGGCGAAATCGCCCTTCGGCGGCACCATCGCGCACGGGTTCCTCACGCTTTCGCTGCTTTCCACCATGGTCTATGAATCCGGGCCGTCGCTGAAAGGCGTGGCGATGGGAGTGAACTATGGCTTCGACAAGATTCGATTTCTCTCGCCGGTGCGCGCCGGAAAACGCATCCGCGGGCGCTTCACATTGCTGAAGCTGGATGAGAGCGTTCCCGGCCAGGTCACATACACTCAGGCGGTGACGGTGGAGATCGAAGGCGAGGAGAAGCCCGCTCTGTTCGCCGAATGGATCGGGCGTGTCTATATGGAGAAGGCATGAGCATAAGTTTCAACGGACAGGTCGTCATCGTCACCGGCGCGGGGGCGGGGCTCGGCCGCTCCCACGCGCTGCAATTCGCGGCGAAGGGCGCGAAGGTCGTCGTCAACGATCTCGGGGGCGGCGCCGGCGGCTCCAGCGCCGCGGCCGAAGCCGTGGTGAAGGAGATCAGGGACGCGGGCGGCGAGGCGATCGCCAACGGCGCCGATGTCTCCGACTTCTCGGCCGTCGAGGCGATGGTCGCGGAGACGATGAAAACCTGGGGCCGGGTCGATGTGCTGGTCGCCAACGCCGGGATACTTCGCGACAAGAGCTTCGCGAAGATGGAGATGCCCGATTTCGAGAAAGTGATCGACGTTCACCTGATCGGCACCGCGAATTGCGCGCGCGCCGTCTGGCCGGTGATGCGCGATCAGAACTACGGCCGGCTGGTCTTCACCACCTCCTCCTCCGGGATGTACGGAAATTTCGGACAGGCGAATTACGGCGCCGCCAAGGCGGGCATGATCGGCCTGATGAACGTCCTCCAGATCGAGGGCGAGAAATACAACATCACCGTCAACACGCTGTCGCCGACCGCGGTGACGCAAATGACGGAGAAGCTCTTCTCCGACGCGGAGAAAGAGCTGCTGACGCCGGAATCGATCTCTCCCGGCGTCCTCTTCCTCGCCTCGAAGGACGGGCCGAAACGGACCATCCTCTGCGCTGGCGGCGGATGTTTCGCACGGACCTATCTTTTCGAGACGGAAGGCGTGATCCTGACCGGCGACGACCTGACGCCTGAAGGAGTCGCCGCCAAGTTCGACGAGATCAGCAGCATGGATGGCGCCAAGGCTTTGCAAGGCGCCTTCGAACAGACCCATAAATACGCCGCCAAAGCCATCGCGGCCCATGGCGTAAAGGAGTGATTCAATGAGAGAAGCCGTTATCGTATCCACCGCCCGCACCCCGATCGGCAAGGCCTATCGCGGCGCGTTCAACGCCACCACGGCCCAGGCGCTCGCCGGCCACGCCATCGAGCACGCGGTGAAGCGCGCGGGGATCGAGCCTGGCGAGGTCGAGGACTGCATCATGGGCAACGCCCTGACGCAGGGCTCCTCCGGGCACAATTTCGGCCGGCAGGCGGCGATGCGGGCCGGGTTGCCGGTCACCGTCTCCGGCATGACCATGGACCGGCAATGCTCGTCCGGCATGATGGCCATCGCCACCGCGGCGAAATCGATCATCGTCGACGGGCTCCAGGTCGCCGTGGGCGGCGGGGGCGAGAGCATCAGCCTCGTCCAGAACGAACATCAGCGGACGGACAACACCCGCGACCCATGGCTGATGGAGCGGCTGCCCGCGCTCTACATGTCGATGCTTGAGACGGCGGAGACGGTCGGCGAGCGCTACGGCATCAGCCGCGATGCGCAGGACGAATACGCCTATCAGAGCCAGATGCGCACCGCCGCGGCGCAGGAGGCCGGCCGGTTCGACGACGAGATCGTCCCAATGAAGACGGTGATGAAGTTCCAGAACAAGGAAACCGGGGAGATCCTCGACCGCGAGGTGACGCTCTCGAAGGATGAGGGCAACCGCCCGTCGACCACGCTCGAGGGGCTTCGGGGCCTCAAGCCGGTGTTCAAGGACGGCATGGTCATCAGGGAAGGCCGGCACATCACCGCCGGCAACGCCTCGCAGCTGTCGGACGGCGCCTCCGCGGCGGTGCTGATGGAGGCGAAGGAGGCGTCGAAGCGCGGGCTTGAGCCGCTCGGTTATTTCCGCGGCGTCATGGCGGCCGGATGCGAGCCGGACGAGATGGGCATCGGTCCGATCTACGCCGTGCCAAAGCTTCTGAAGGCGCACGGGCTGACGATCGACGATATCGATCTCTGGGAGCTGAACGAGGCGTTCGCGGTGCAGGTGCTCTATTGCCGCGACCATCTCGGCATCGACAACGACAAGCTCAATGTCGACGGCGGCGCGATCTCCATCGGCCACCCCTATGGCATGTCCGGCGCGCGGATGGTCGGCCACGCGCTGATCGAAGGCAAGCGCCGGGGCGCCAAATACATCGTCAGCACCATGTGCTGCGGCGGCGGCATGGGCGCCGCCGGGCTTTTCGAAGTCGCATAAGACTGAACCCGCCGCCGCCTCGACAAGGCGGCGGCTCTCCGGCGGGAGGACGAGATGGAACTGAGCTACACTGCGGAAGAGCAGGCGTTTCGGGACGAGGTGCGCGGTTATCTCGCGGAACATCTCTCGCCGCGCCTTTCAGAGAAGGTGGCTGAGAACAAGCGCCTCACCAAAGCGGATCTCGTCGAATGGCATGACCTGCTGAACGCCAAGGGCTGGCTCGCCTGGCACTGGCCGAAAGAATATGGCGGCGCCGACTGGACCCCGGTTCAGGCGCATATCTTCCATGAGGAGATCGTCTTCGCCAACGCGCCGCGCATCGTTCCTTTCGGCGTCAACATGCTGGCGCCGGTGCTGATCAAGTTCGGAACCAAGGAGCAGAAGGATCATTACCTGCCGAAGATCCTCACCTCCGAACATTGGTGGTGCCAGGGCTATTCCGAGCCCGGCTCCGGCTCCGATCTGGCCTCGCTGAAGACCGAGGCGGTCCGGGATGGCGACCACTATGTCGTCAACGGTCAGAAAACCTGGACCACGCTCGGCCACATCGCCGATCACATCTTCTGCCTCGTCCGCACGAAAAAGGACGGCAAACCGCAGGAGGGGATCTCCTTCCTCCTGATCCCGATGGACACGCCCGGCGTCGAGGTTCGCCCGATCATCACGCTCGATGGCGAGCATGAGGTGAACGAGGTCTTCCTCACCGATGTGCGGGTGCCCGCCGGGAACCTCGTCGGCGAGGAGAACAAGGGCTGGACCCTCGCCAAATATCTCCTGACCTATGAGCGCACCGGCATCGCCGGCGCCGCCTATTCGCGCCAGGCGATGGAGCATCTCAAATCCGCCGCGAAGCGGCTGAAGGCCAATGGCAAGCCGCTCCGTGAGGATCCGTTCTTCGCCGCCCGCATGGGCAAGGTGGAGATCGACCTGATGGCGATGGATATCTTCAATCTCCGCATCCTCGCCGCGGCGGGCGGCGGCGCGGCGGGCGGCGTCGAAAGCTCGATGCTGAAGATCCGCGGCACGGAGGTCCGGCAGGAGCTGACCGACCTCATGCGCCGCGCCTTCGGCCCGCACGCGGCGCCCTTCGTCCCCGAAAGCTTCGACGAAGGCTGGAACGAGGAGCCGATCGGCCCCGACGGGGCGATGCTTCCGGCGCGGACCTATTTCAACATGCGCAAGGTCTCGATCTACGGCGGCTCGAACGAGATCCAGAAGAACATCATCTCGAAAATGGGGCTCGGTCTCTGATGGATTTCACGCTTTCCGAAGAACGCCGGATGCTGGCGGACACGCTCACGCGGTTCGTCCGTGAAAAATACGACCTTCCGACCCGGCACGGCGCCGCGGCGATGGAGGGCGGGTTCGACCCCGAAATGTGGACCCGCTTCGCCGAGCTCGGCGCCGTCGGCGCGCTCCTGCCGGAAGAAGCCGGCGGCTTCGGCGGCGGCGGAGAAGACATCATGGTGGTCTTCGAGGCGCTCGGCGGCGGCCTGGTGGTGGAGCCCTTCCTCGCCACCGCGATCCTCGGCGCGACGCCGCTGATCGGCGCCGGCAAGGACGACATGCTGGAGGCGGTGATCGGCGGCGCGCTTCATCTCGCCCTCGCGCACACCGAACCCGGCAGCCGCTACGAGATGAGCCGCGTCGCCTGCCAGGCGAAGGGCGGAAAGATCACCGGCCGGAAATCGGTGGTGCTGAACGGCGGGACGGCCGATCGCCTGATCGTCTCGGCCCGCGCCTCCGGCGATGAGGCCGACGAAGCGGGGATCGGACTCTGGCTGGTCGACCCGAAAGGGCCGGGCGCCGCGATGCGCGCCTTCGCCACCGTGGATGGCGGCCACGCCGCCGAATTCACCTTCGACGGCGCCCCGGGCGAGCCGCTCGGCGACCCGGAGGGCGGCTACGCGGCGCTGGAGCGGACCCTCGGGCGCGGCGTTCTCGCGCTGTCGGCCGAGGCGCTCGGCGCGATGGAGGTCTGCAAGACCCTCACCCTCGACTACCTGAAGACCCGCAAGCAGTTCGGCGTCCCGCTCGGCAAGTTCCAGGCGCTCCAGCACCGGATGGTCGAGATGGTGATCGCCATCGAACAGGCGCGCTCGCTCACCATGCTCGCCGCCGGGATGCTGGAGGCGCCGCGCCCGGAGCGCGAGCGCGCGCTTTCGGCGGCGAAGAACATCGTCGGCCGCGTCGGGCGGCTGGTGTCCGAGGAGACGATCCAGCTGCATGGCGGCATCGCCATGACCTGGGAATACGCCGCGCCGCATTTCGCCAAGAGGCTGACAATGATCGACCACCAACTCGGCGACGAGGATTTCCATCTCGCCCGCTTCATGACCCTGGCGGCCTGAGACATGGCCAAGGATCCCGATCCCGCCGATTTCGACGATCCCGTCCGGCTCCGCGGCATCATCCGCAACGCGGACCGGCTGGGCCGGCCGGAGCTCGTGACCGCCTGCCAGGTCAGGATCGCCGAACTTGCGGGACAGGAATTCGACGAGCCGATCGAACGCGACTTCTGGGAGGCCGTCACCATGGCCGAAGAGGTGCGGACGCTCGCCAACGGCAAGACGACGCGGCTCAGCCGCACCCGCCTGAAGCATCGACGCGACGGCGCGGTGAAATGCATCGAGGATATCGCCGCGAAGCCGGAATTGACGGCCGGTTTCGACTTCCTTGTCGAAAGCGGCCACCCCGACCTCACCTTCGAGGCGATCGCGCTCCGCCATCCCCAGAGCTTCACGGAGGAGACGCTGACCGCCGCGAGAGCCAAACTCACGGATGCGGGCGTCGACGTGGACAACGCCGTCAAGCGGGAAAGGCTCTGAAATGACCCGGGTTCTCACACATCGCGAGGGGCGCGTTCTGCATCTCGTGAACAACGCGCCGGAGCAGCGAAACGCGTTCGGCTCAGACTTTTACGACGCCATGATCCCCGCGATCGAGAGCGCGTCGGCGGCCGATATCGGCGCGGTGGTGATCTCCGGCGCCGGCGGCTTCTTTTGCGCCGGCGGCGACGTGAGGCGGCTCGCCGTCGCGCATGAGCTTTCGCCCGCCGAACGGCGCGTGGGCGTGGACCGGCTGAATGAGCTGATCCTCGCGATCCGGGCCTGCCCGCGTCCGGTGATCGCGGCGGTGGAGGGCGGCGCCGCGGGCGCCGGCGCCTCGCTCGCGGCGGCCTGCGACCTGATCGTCGCCGCGCCCACCGCCTTTTTCATGCTCGCCTATGTGAAGATCGGCATCACGCCGGATGGCGGCGCGACGGCGTTCTTCACCCGCGCCCTGCCCCGCCATTTCGCGGCCGAGATGGCGCTGACCGGCGGCCGGGTCGACGCCGCGCGTCTGCATCAGCTCGGCATGGTCAACCGGCTTGAGGGCGAGCCGGTTCAGGCCGCGCTGACCTGGGCGGCGGATCTGTCTGACGGCCCCGCCGACGCGATGGCCGAAATCAAGCGGCTGATCCGCGCCGCGGAAGAAACTGGTCTCGAAGCGCAGCTCGAAGCCGAGGCGACAAGCATCGCCGCGGCTCTCGGCGCCCCCGAAGGGATCGAGGGCGCCGCGGCCTTCCTCCAAAAGCGGAAGGCGAATTTCCGCGGCGCTTGAAGGCGCCGCGCTCAGGCCGTCAGGCTTCGGCCACCTTCACCACGGCCTTGCCGAAATTCCCGCCCGAGAGCAGGGCCATGAACGCCTCAGGCGCGCTCGCCAGCCCTTCCGTGACCGTCTCGCGGGTCTTGATCTCGCCGGAGGCGACCAGCGGCGCGACCTCGGCCATGAAATCGCTGGCCCGATCCGCATGATCGAAGACGATGAAGCCGCGAACCGAGATCCGGTTGGTGAGGATCGACCGCCACATCGCGCCCAGCCTGTCCGGGCCTTCCGCCGGGCCGGTGGCGTTGTACTGGCTGATCATGCCGCAAACCGGAATGCGGCTGAAAAAGTTCATCAACGGCATCACCGCCGCGAGCGTGACGCCGCCCACGTTCTCGTAATAGATATCCACGCCGTCCGGGCAGGCCGCCGCCAGCTTCGCCTTCAGCTCCGGGTCCCGATGGTCGACGCAGGCGTCGCAACCGAGGGTCTCCACCGCGTAGGCGCATTTCTCCGGCCCGCCGGCGACCCCGACGACCCGAAGTCCGCGCCGCTTGGCGAGTTGCGCGACCACGGAGCCGACCGCGCCGGTCACCGCGGAGACGACGATGGTCTCGCCTTTCTTCGGCCTCCCGTGCACGTTCAGGCCCACCCACGCGGTCATCCCCGGCATTCCGAGAACGCCGAGCGCGTAGGACAGCCGATCCTTCGTCCAACCGTCCGCCGGGTCGAGCAGCGTCAGATCCTCGCCGTCATGGGTCTGCCATTCGGCCCATTTGATCCGCCCCGACACATGAGCGCCGACGGGAAAGGCGGGATTGTTCGATTCCATCACCTCCGCGACCCCGCCCGACACGATCGGCTCGCCGACCACGAGCGGCGCCGCATACGACTTGCCCTCGTTCATCCGGCCGCGAATGTACGGGTCGACCGAAAGCCAGAGCAGGCGCAGCAGCACCTCGCCCGGCCCCGCCTTCGGCCGCGCCGTCTCGCGATAGGTGAAGTTCTCGG
Source organism: Paludibacillus litoralis (assembly GCF_037646705.1). NCBI lineage: Bacteria > Pseudomonadati > Pseudomonadota > Alphaproteobacteria > Rhodobacterales > Paracoccaceae > Paludibacillus > Paludibacillus litoralis. The sequence goes on along the minus strand of NZ_JBBHER010000003.1, from coordinate 38,460 downwards.
CGGTCGGCGCGCCGACAGGCCGCGACGCGAGCAGAATTTCGTGATTCTTAGACATGATCCGTTCTCCATTTCTTCTTCGGGACCTTATCCAGAGCGGCGCCCGGCCACCAGCCTCCCCCCGCGTCAATTTCAGCGAAGGGGCGATCGGGGCTTGCACCACGGCGCGCGGCGGCTAGGCTCCGCCAAAAGTTAAATTCTCAAGGATGATCGCCCATGCGCGTAGTGGATGACCTTTTCAACCTCGAGGGCAAGATCGCGCTCGTAACCGGCGGCGCCACCGGCATCGGCCGGATGGCCGCGACCGGCCTCGCCGGCGCCGGCGCGCGCGTTCTGATCGCCTCTCGCAAGAGCGAGATGTGCGAAGCGACCGCGAAGGAGATCAACGCGCTCGGCCTGCCGGGCGAGGTTGAGGGTTTCGGCGGCGACGTCGGATCCGAAGAGGGAATCGAATCCCTGGCGAAAGAGGTCGAAGGCCGCGTGGACGCCCTTCCCATCCTGATGAACAACGCCGGCGCGACCTGGGGGAAGCCCTATGGCCAATTCCCGCACAGCGCCTGGGGCAAGGTGATGAACGTGAACGTCGCCGGGCTCTTCTCGCTCACCCAGCGGCTCACGCCGTTGCTGGAGGCGGCCGCCACGCAGGAGGATCCGGCGCGCGTGGTCAATGTCGGCTCGGTGATGGGCACCATCCCGGTCGCGGGCGGGGCCTATTCCTATTCCGCCTCCAAGGCCGCGGTGCATCACATGACGCAGATTCTCGCGACCGAGCTCGCGCAGAAGCGGATCACCGTGAACGCGATCGCGCCGGGGCCGTTCCAGTCCAACATGACCGCGTTCGCCACCGCCGACGCCGAGAACCGCGACCGGATCGGCGCGAAGACCCCGCTCGGACGCATCGGCGCGCCTGACGATATCGCCGGCCTGATGATTTTTCTCTGTTCGCGCGCCGGCGCATACATCACCGGCGCGATCATCCCCGTAGACGGCGGCATTCATGTCGAAACCGTCAAAGATCTGTTTTAAGGAGACGACAATATGAACCTCGGCGTCAGCGATAAGGTTAAGCCGCTACTTGAAGCAGTCGGGAAGATGCTCGAAGAAAAGATCTATCCGGTCGAGGAGGAGTTCGAGAGCGAGATCGGCCGCCATCCCAAGGGGCGGTTTCATCACACCGATCGGCAGCTCGAGATTCTGAACGACCTCAAGACTGAGGCGAAGGCCCGCAATCTCTGGAATTTCTGGCTGACCGACAGCGAGCGCGGCTATGGGCTCAACACGGTCGAATACGCCTATCTCGCCGCCGAGATGGGCAAGTCGAAGCTTGGCCCGGAGACCTTCAACTGCGCCGCTCCCGACACCGGCAACATGGAGGTGTTCGAGCGGTACGGCACCGAAAAGATGAAATCGGAATGGCTGGCGCCGCTGATGAACGGCGACATCCGCTCGGCCTATCTGATGACGGAGCCGAACGTCGCCTCCTCCGACGCCACCAACATCTCCATGTCCTGCGTCGAAGACGGGGACGAGTGGGTGCTCAACGGCGAGAAATGGTGGGCTTCCGGGGCGGGCGATCCGCGCTGCAAGGTCTACATCGTCATGGTCAACACCGACCCCGAGCACGAGAACAAGCACCGGCGCCACTCCATGATCGTCGTTCCCGCCGGGACCAAGGGCGTCGAAGTGGTGCGCCCGATGCAGGTGTTCGGCAATGACGACGCGCCGCACGGCCACATGCACATGCGGTTCACCAATGTGCGCGTGCCGAAGGAGAACCTGATCCTCGGCCGCGGCCGCGGGTTCGAGGTTTCCCAGGGCCGGCTCGGGCCGGGCCGCATCCACCATGCGATGCGCGCCATCGGACAGGCGGAGCGGGCGCTGGAGCTGATGTGCCGCCGGTCCCTCTCCCGCACGGCGTTCGGGAAGCCGCTGGCGCAGCTCGGCGCGAACCATGACATCATCGCCGAGTGCCGGATGGACATCGACATGGCGAAGCTGCTCTGTCTCCAGACCTGCCACATGATGGACACCATCGGAAACCGCGCCGCGGCGCCATGGATCTCCAAGATCAAGGTGATCGCGCCCCGCGTCTCCCTGAAGGTGATCGACGAGGCGATCCAGATGCACGGCGCCATGGGCATCAGCCAGGACACGCATCTCGCGGACGCCTGGACCCATCAGCGCACGCTCCGCCTCGCGGACGGGCCGGACGCGGTGCATCGCCGGGTGGTCGCGCGGGCCGAGCTCCGCAAATACACCAACGAGCCGGTCTGAGATGAGCGGGCCGGCCAACGCCGCCGCGCAGATCGATCTGGACGCGGTCGAGCGCTACCTCGCCGCGCGGCTCCCGGGGTTCCGGGGGCCGCTCTCCGCGGAAAAGACCGCGACCGGCCAGTCGAACCCGACCTTCATCCTGACGGCCGGCTCCGGCGATTATGTGCTCCGGCGGAAACCGCCGGGGCAGCTTCTCAAATCCGCCCACGCCGTGGATCGGGAATATCGGGTGATCACCGCGCTCGAAGGGACGAACGTGCCGGTGCCGAAGGCGCATCTTCTCTGTGAGGATGAGAGCGTCACCGGCTCGGTCTTCTACGTGATGGACCGCGTTCCGGGGCGCATCATCTTCGACCCCGCGGTTCCCGGCGTCTCCACCGAGCATCGCCGCGCGATGTACGAGGACATGAACCGTGTGCTCGCGGCGCTGCACACGGTGGATTACGAAGCCGTGGGTCTCGGCGATTTCGGCCGGCCCGGCAGCTATTTCGCCCGGCAGCTCAGCCGCTGGACGAAGCAGTACCGCGCCTCTGAAACCGAGACGATCCCGGATCTCGAGGCGCTGATCGAATGGCTGGAGGCGCGCGTTCCGCAGGATGACGCCCGCACCTCGATCGTGCATGGCGATTATCGGATCGACAATCTGATCTATCACCCGACCGAGCCGCGCGTCGTCGCGGTTCTGGACTGGGAGCTCTCCACCCTCGGCCATCCGATCGCCGACCTCGCCTATCAACGGATGCAGGGCCGCCTGCCGCCGGGGGAGATCGGCCGCGGGCTCGCGGGCGTGGACCGCAAGGCGCTCGGCATCCCGTCGGAGGATGAATATGTCGAGATGTACATGCGCCGGGTCGGGCTCACCGAGATCCCCGAGCTGACCTTCGCCACCGCGTTCAGCTTCTTCCGGATCTGCGCCATTCTTCAGGGCGTGAAAAAACGCGGCCTGGACGGCAACGCATCCAACCCGGAAGCCGCCGCGCGGATGGGCGACAAGATCCCCGGCATGGCCCGCCTCGGCATCGAGTGCGTCGAGACGGAGGGCTGACGGCTACTCCAGATCCGTCTGGATCCATCGCTCCGAGAGGTGGATATCCGTCGTCTCCAGCCGGCCGGGGCCGAGATTGACGAATTTGTGAGGCGTGTTCGCCGGGCCGAACACGATGTCGCCCGCCTCCGCCTCCAGCTCTTCGTCGCCGACGGTGAACCGCGCGCGGCCCCGCCGGATGATGAAAAGCTCCTCATAGGGGTGGACGTGCAGCTTCGGGCCGGCGCCCGGCGTCTCCGACGAGAAGAACAGCACCGTCACCCCGGCGCCGATGCGCTCGCCCTCCAGCCGCCCGCGCCAATGTTCGGGGTCCCGGGCCCATTCGCCGCGCTTCACGATCGTCGGTTTGGCCTGCATGGCGTCTCTCCTGACATCCTGCCCCCCCGACATGGGCGCCGGCGCGGGTCAGGCAACCCTCCTGAACGGGTTGTTCCATCAGCCGTGCGGGGCGGGCGGGGCCAGCTTCTCCTCCGGGTAGCGCACCGCCATCAGGTAAAGGCCATCTGGCGGGGCGACCGGGCCGCAGGCCGCGCGATCCCGCGCGTCGAGCGCCGCCTTCACATCGCCGGGCGACCAGGCGCCGGCGCCCACCCGCTCCAGCGTTCCGACGAAGCTCCGCACCTGATTGTGAAGAAAGCTCCGCGCGCGGACATGGATCAGAATCTCCTCGCCCGCCCGCTCCACCCGGATCTCATCGACTGTCTTCACCGGAGATTTCGCCTGGCAGAGCGCGGCGCGAAAGGTGGTGAAGTCATGCCGGCCGATCAGATGCGCCGCCCCCGCCGCCATCGCCCCGACGTCGAGCGCCGCGCGCACGCCCCAGGCCTTGCCCCGCGCCAATGTCAGCGGCGCGCGCCGGTTCACGATGCGATAGAGATAGTCGCGCTCCCGCGCGTCGAACCGGGCGTGAAACGTGGCCGCCGCCCGCGCCGCCTCCAGCACCGCGACCGGGGCCGGGCGCAGATGATGGTTCAGCGCCTCGCGCAGGCGGAACGGCTCCCAATCCCGGTCGAGATCGAGATGCGCGACCTGGCCTCGCGCGTGGACGCCGGAATCGGTGCGGCCGGCGCCCTGCGCGAGAACAGGCGCCCCCCCGTTCAGCGCCGCCGCCGCGCGCTCCAGCGTCTCCTGCACCGAGGGCTGGTCCAGCTGGCGCTGCCAGCCGCAAAACGGCGCGCCGTCATATTCGAGCGTGAGACGATAGCGAGGCATCGGCGCGACGTAGCGCGGATGCGGGCCGGGGGGAAGAGCCCGGGGCTTTCCCTCGCCGCCTCGGGCCGCCATATAGAAACCTCGGAGGGGAGAGCGGATCGTGGGCGTAGCCGATATCGCGGACGACATCATCCGCTTTGCGGAGGAAGCGCGAGACGGCGCGGCCGAAATGCTGTTCGAGCCGCGGCTCCGGCTCGGCGTGACCGGGCTTTCGCGCGCCGGAAAGACCGTCTTCATCACCTCGCTTATCGCCAACCTTCTGGCGCGGGGCCGGATGACGCAGCTTCGCGCGGAGGCGGAGGGCCGGCTGCTCGCCGCCGCCGTCCAGCCGCACCCCGACCGTGAAACCCCCCGTTTCGATTACGAGGCGCATCTCGCGGCGCTCTCCGCCGATCCGCCGCGCTGGCCCGAGAGCACGCGGCGCATCAGCCAGATCCGCGTTTCGCTCCGCTATCGGCCGACCGGGCTCCTCGCCGGGCTGACCGGCGCCGGCGCGCTGCATCTCGATATCGTCGATTATCCCGGGGAATGGCTGCTGGACCTCGCCCTTCTGGAGCAGGATTACGCGGGCTGGTCGGCGCGCGCGCTGGCCGCGGCGCGCCAGCCCGCCCGGCGCGCGCACGCCGCCGAATGGCGCGCCGCGCTCGACGCGCGCGAGACGGCGGCCCCGTTCGACGAGAGCGCGGCCAAGCCGCTCGCCGCCGCGTTCACCGCCTATCTCGGCGCCTGCCGGCGCGCCGGGCTCTCCGGTCTCGCTCCGGGCCGGTTCCTGATGCCGGGCGACCTCGAAGGCTCGCCCGCGCTCACCTTCTGCCCCCTGCCGCCTTCGAAAGGCCGGGACCCGCTCCAGGCGGAGTTCGCCAAGCGGTTCGAAGCCTACAAGCGAAGCGTGGTGAAGCCTTTCTTTCGCGATCATTTCGCCCGGCTCGACCGACAGGTGGTTCTGGTCGACCTGATGACCGCGCTGAATGACGGGCCGGCCGCGCTCGCCGATCTCAGCGGCGCGATGACCGAAGTGCTTCAGGCCTTCCGCCCGGGGCGGAATTCCTGGCTCGCCTCGATCCTCGGGCGGCGGATCGACCGCATCCTCTTCGCCGCGACGAAGGCCGACCATCTCCATCACACCGAGCATGACCGGCTGACGGCGATCCTGACCGCGCTTCTCTCCGAGAGCGTCTCGCGCGCGGCGTTCCGGGGGGCGAAGACCCACGCGCTCGCCATCGCCGCGCTCCGCGCGACGGTGGAGCAGGAGGCGCCGGGGCTCCGCGCCGTGCGCGGGCGGATCGAGGCGACCGGCAAGGAGGTGGCGCTCGACCCCGGCGAGCTCCCGGCGGACCCCGCGCCGATCCTCGCCGCGGTCCGGGCGGCGGGCGCGCCCGAGGGAGGCGCCGGAGGCTGGCTCGACGGCGCCTTCAATGTGATGAATTTCGCGCCCCCGCCGCTCACCAAGGGCGAGGGGCTGCCGCATATCCGGCTGGACCGGGCGCTCGAATTCCTGATCGGAGACCGCCTCTCATGAGCGACACGCCCCGCCGCGGCCCGCGCCTGATCGAAGACGGGCTGGAATCGCTCCCTCCCGCGCCGGCCGGCCCCGCCGAAGCTCCCGAGATCGACGGGGCGGAGAGCGATGCGCCGCCCGTCGCCCGCGTCGCGGCGCCCCGGTTCGGGTTGCTCGCGCGGCTATTCTGGGCGGGATTCGGCGGGCTTTTCACCATGGCGCTCGGGCTCTGGGCCTACCAGGTGGTGGAGGAGATGATCGCGCGCAATCTCTGGCTCGGGCGCGCGGCGCTGGCGCTGGCGCTCCTCGCCGGCGCCGCGCTTCTTCTGATGGCGGCCCGCGAACTTGCGGGCCTCGCCCGGCTGAAGCGCATCGACCGGATTCGCGACGCGGCGGTACGCGCGCACGCGACGCGAGATCGCGCCGCGGCGCTGACGACGCTCTCCGCGCTCGATCAGCTCTATCGGAGCCGCGCGGAGCTCGCGGCCGAGCGGGAGACGGTGGCGGCGAAACGGGCCGAGACGCTCGACGGCGACGCGCTGATCGACCTCGCGGAGCGGGCGCTGATGACGCCGCTGGACCAGGCGGCGGAGGCGGCGGTGCGCCGCGGCGCCCGCGACGTCGCCGCGGCGACGGCGATCATTCCGCTTCCGCTGCTCGACGTCATCGCCGCGCTCGCGATCAATCTGCGCATGATCCGCGCCATCGCGGTCATCTATGGTGGGCGCGCGGGCTGGCTCGGATCCCTGCGGCTGATGCGGGCGGTGGCGGCGCACCTGATCGCCGCGGGCGCGATCGCGGTCGGCGAAGACCTGCTCGGCCCGGCCGTCGGCGGCGGCGCGCTGGCGAAGCTCTCCCGGCGCTTCGGCGAAGGCGTGGCGAACGGCGCGCTGACCGCGCGGATCGGCGTCGCGGCGATCGAGGTCTGCCGGCCGCTGCCGCATCACGCCCGGCCCCGGCCCGGCGTCTCCGCGCTGCTCGCCACCGGGCTCAAGGGGCTCTGGCCGATGCGCTAGCGCGCCGCCACCGCGATTCGTTAATCTTTTGGCGACAGAATGGAGCCCACGCGAAATTACGCGGGTGGGCGACAATGAAGCATTTCGATCAAACCAACGCGAAGACGGTGGTCAAGGCGCGGACCAGCGCCGACGTCATCCCGCTCGGCGAGCGCGACATCGGCGCCCTGCTCCGCGACGACGCGGCGCGCGCGATGATCCAGATCGCCGTCGACAGCCTCGAGCAGGGCGTCATGTTCTGGAATGCGAAAGGCCAATGCGAACTGGCCAGCGAGCGCGCCAGCACGATGCTCGAGATCGAGCCGGACGACCTGAATCCCGGCGTCAGGAGAGACGACTTTCTGCAAGCCTGCGTCGAACGGGGCGGCGTGACGCCGGAGCAGGTGCAGGAGCTCGTGGACGCGATGGCCCTCTCCCAGCCGATCACGACCGACTACCAAACCCCGTCCGGCAGGATCGTGCTCACGCAATTTCGCCCTCGCGCCGACACCGGCTATGTCGTCACGTTGACCGACGTCACCGAAATGCGGCGAAGCGCGGAGTCTCTGGCGGCCGACAAGGCCCGCGCCGAAAAGATCGAGCGGCGGCTCGGCGCGGAACTCGCGCGGCTGAACAGCGAGAAGGCGCTGATCGAATCCCGGCAACAGGAGCTCAAGCGGCTCAGCCTCGTCGCGGCCCACGCCAAGGATCTGATCGTCATCACCGACCCGACGAACCGCATCGTCTGGGCGAACGAGGCGTATCGGCGCCATAACAGCCTCGATCTCGAAATGGATCTCCTCGGCCGCTCCAGCCGAGACGTGTTGAGCGGCCCCGGAACCGACCCCGGAAAACTGGCGCAGATCGACGAGGCGATCCGGAATCGTCAGTCCACCACGCTCGACCTTCTCTGCTATCGGCGCTCCGGAACCTCGTACTGGATGGAGCAGGAAATCATCCCGGTTTTCGACGAAAAGGGGGCCCACACCAATTTCATCATCGTCGGGCGCGATATCTCCGAGCGAAAGCTCGCGGAAGCGGCGGCGGCCGACGCCCGCAAGTTCGAGGAGGCGAAGCGCACCGAGGCGCGGATGCTCGCGGAGTTCAACGAGTGGCTGCAATCGAGCGACACGCTCGATGAATTGCTCACCGTCGTCAGCTCCTTTCTCGGCAAGTTGCTGCCCGGCTCCAGCGGGGCGGTCTACACCTACGGCGCCGCGCGCGACGCGCTTCAGCGCGCCTGCGCCTGGGGGGAGCACCTTCTGGTCGAGGAATTCGAGCCCTCCGCATGTTGGGCGCTCCGGCGCGGGCGGCCCTACTTCCATGGCGGCAACACGATCGACATCGTCTGCGACCACGTCGCGGCGGGCCGCGACGGCTCCCCGCTCGAACGCCAATACTGCCTGCCGATCATCGCCCATGGCGACACTGTCGGCCTTCTCAGCGTGGAGCTGGAGGCGTCCGCGGGAACCGACACCCAGAAACTGGTGAATTTCTGCGGCGAGCATATCAGCCTCGCCATCGCCAATGTGAAGATGCGCGATCTTCTACGCGAGCAATCCACGCGCGACCCGCTGACCGGGCTCTACAACCGCCGTTACTTCCTCGACTACGCCCACCGGGAGACCAGACGCTGCGCCACGCAGAACCGGCCCGCGGCCCTGATCTCGCTCGACGTCGATCACTTCAAGAAATTCAACGACACCCACGGGCACGACGCCGGCGACACGGTGCTTCGGGCGGTTGCGGAGGTCCTGCAGAAAATGTTCCGCGAGGCGGACGTGCCCTGCCGCCATGGCGGAGAGGAATTCCTGGTGCTGATGCCCGGGTGCGGCCGAGAGCGCGCGCTGGAGCGGGCCGAGCAACTCCGCATCGCGATCGAGGCGATGCGGCCGCGTCATCGCAGCAAGACGCTCAGCATCACCGCCTCGATCGGCCTCTCGACGATTCCGGACGACGGCGAGTCGCTTCAGGATCTGATGCTCGCGGCCGATGAGGCGCTTTACAGCGCGAAAGGATCCGGGCGGAATCAGGTGATCGCGGCCGGTTGACGCCGGATCCGGCGGTTTTTTCACCTGATGGTCGGTCATGAGGTGGCGCCGAGCCGCCGCGACCGCTATTTGACGCGCTCCAGACCATGAGGCGCGATGCTCGAACCCGGCGACCAGATTGAACCAGACGGGCGCGCGGACGAGGCTTACGCGCTCGATCCCGCGCTGATCGAGCGGATCATCGGCGCGCTCGACGCCGGCGACCACGAAAGCGCCCGCGCGCTCACCGCCCGCCTCCACGCCGCTGACTTCGCCGACCTTCTGGAGCAGATCGACAGCGACGACCGCGCGGCGCTGATCCACGCCATTGGCGACACGCTCGACGCGGAAACGCTCACCGAACTGGAGGAAGGGGTCCGCGACGAGGTCCTCTCCTATCTCGATCCGGCCGTGCTCGCCGGCGCGGTGAAGGCGCTGAACTCCGACGACGTCGTCTATCTCGTCGAAGATCTGAAGGCCGAGCACAAGGCCCGCGTCCTCGACGCGCTCGACGCCGAAGACCGCGTGATCGTCGAGCAGTCGCTCTCCTATCCGGAATATTCCGCCGGCCGGATGATGCAGCGGGAGATGGTGAAGGCGCCGCCGTTCTGGACCGTCGGCCAGATGATCGACGCGATGCGCGCGGCGGAGGACCTTCCCGACCCGCTTTACGAGATCATCGTCGTCGATCCGGGGGTGAAGCCGATCGGCGCCATTCCCGTCGGCCGGATCATGGGCGCGACGCGCCCGATGCTGCTCTCGGAGATCATGTCCGAGGATTTCCGCGCGATTCCCGCGACGCAGACATCGGAGGACGTCGCCTACACGTTCAGCCAATACCACCTCGTCTCCGCCCCGGTGGTCGATGAAGACGGCCGGCTCGTCGGCGTCATCACCATCGACGACGCCGTCGAGGCGATGGATGACGAGGCCGAGGAGGACATGCTCCGCCTCGGCGGCGTCGGCGACGAAAACATCGCCGACCGGATCTGGGGCATCACCCGCTCCCGCGTCCCCTGGCTGGGGGTGAATCTTCTCACCGCGATCCTCGCCAGCCTGGTGATCCAGATCTTCGACGACGTGATCCAGAAATTTGTCGCGCTCGCCGTTCTGATGCCGATCGTCGCGTCGATGGGGGGGAACGCCGGCACCCAGACGTTGACCGTCGCGGTCCGCGCGCTCGCGACGCGCGACCTCACCGCCTCCAACATGTGGCGCGTGGTGCTGCGCGAGGCGCTTTTCGGCCTCGCGAACGGATTGATCTTCGCCGCCCTGATCGGGGCGCTCGGCTATGTCTGGTTCGAAGACGCCATGCTGGCCGGCGTCCTCGCCGCCGCCATGATCGGCAATCTGTTCGTCGCCGCGCTCGCCGGCATTCTGGTGCCGATCACGCTGGAGCGCATCGGGGCCGACCCCGCGCTCGCGTCGGGCACGTTCGTCACCACCGTGACGGACATCACCGGATTCTATCTTTTCCTCGGGCTTGGCGGCGCGTTTCTGCTTTGACGCCGCCGCCCTTGAATTCATCGGCGCGACGGCATCCACTGCCCGACGTTGAAAATACCTGTGAGGGGCCATGACCGCATCGCCGAAATCCATTGAAGAGACGCAAGCGCTTCTCGCAGGGGCCGATTATGTCTGCGGGCGGGCGCTGGCGACGGTCGCCTTTCTCGCGTTGACGCTGGGCAAGCCGCTCTTTCTCGAAGGCGAGCCGGGCACCGGCAAGACCGAAATCGCGAAGGCGCTCGCCTCGGCGCTCGGCCGGCGGCTGATCCGGCTCCAGTGTTATGAGGGCCTCGACGCGGGCTCCGCCGTCTATGAATGGAATTTCGCGGCGCAGATGATCGCGATCCGCACCGCGGAGGCGGTCGGCGGCGCGGACCCGGATGCGCTCGCCGCCGATCTCTTCTCCGAAAAATACCTGACCGAGCGGCCGCTCCTCGCCGCGATGCGCCCGCAGGTGGGCGGCCCGCCGATCCTGCTGATCGACGAGCTGGACCGAACGGATGAGCCGTTCGAGGCCTTCCTTCTGGAGGCGCTCTCCGATTTTCAGGTCACGATCCCGGAGCTTGGCACGATCAAGGCGGCCGAGCCGCCGATCGTCATCATCACCTCGAACCGGACCCGCGAGGTGCATGACGCGCTGAAACGGCGCTGCCTCTATCATTGGGTCGACTATCCGGATTTCGACCGCGAGATGGAGATCCTGCGCGCCCGCGCGCCGGAGGCGACCGAATCGCTCAGCCGCGAGGTCGTCGCCTTCGTCCAGCAGCTCCGGACCGAGGATCTTTTCAAGCGGCCGGGCGTCGCCGAGACGATCGACTGGGCGAAATGCCTGATCGCGCTCGACGCGATCGCGCTCAGCCCGCAGGTGATTTCAGACACGCTGGGCGCAATCCTGAAGTATCAGGACGACATCGCCGCGCTGCAAGGCTCCGAGGCGAAGCGCATCCTCGACGCGGCGAAGGGCAAGCTGGACGCGCTCTGATGGCCCGCTACGCCGACCTGCCGATCCGGACCGACGGCAAACTTTCCGCCAATATCGCGCATTTCGCCCGCGCGCTCCGCCGCGCGGGGCTCCCGGTCGGCCCGGGGCGGGTTCTCGACGCGGTGCGCGCGGTCGAGGCCGCGGGGTTCTCCTCCCGCGAGGATTTTTACTGGACGCTCCACGCCTGCCTCGTCAACCGGCCCGAGCACCGGGAGCTGTTCGGCCAGACCTTCCGTCTTTTCTGGCGCGACCCGCAATTTCTCGAACACATGATGTCGATGCTGATGCCGCAACTCCGGGGGGCCGAGGAGGAGCACAGACCGAAAGCCGCCGAAAAGCGCGCCGCCGAAGCCCTGCTCGACGGGGCCGAGCCGCCCGCCCCCCGCGATCAGCCGGAGGGCGAGAAGGAGGAGATCGAGATCGACGCCGCATTCAGCTTCTCCGCCGACGAGAGGCTGAAAAGGCAGGACTTCGAACAGATGACGCTGGCCGAGCAGGCCGCCGCGCTCCGCGCCGTCGCGCGCCTCGATCTGCCGATCAAGCCCCTCGCCTCGCGGCGGACGAAACCGGCGGCGCATGGCCGATTGATCGACGCGCGCCGAACGCTCCGCAGAGCGGTGCGCTCAGACGGCGAGATCAGGGCGCTGGCCATGCGCAAGCGGCGCGAACGGCCGCCCACGCTGATCGCGCTCTGCGATATTTCCGGGTCGATGTCGGGGTACAGCCGAATGCTGCTCCATTTCCTTCACGCCGCCGCCAACGCCAAGGGGCGGGGCTGGTCGGACGTTCACGCCCTCACCTTCGGCACGCGGCTGACCAACATCACCCGGCATCTGAAGCTTCGCGACGTCGACAGCGCGCTGAAGCGCGTCGGGAGCGAGGCGGAGGACTGGGAGGGCGGCACCCGTATCGGCGCCTGCCTCCGCCGCTTCAACCGGGACTGGTCGCGCCGCATCCTCAGCCAGGGCGCGGTGGTGATCCTGATCACCGACGGGCTCGACCGGGACGATCCCGCCCCGCTGGCCAAGGAGATGGAGCGGCTGCGGCTCTCCTGCCGGAAACTGATCTGGCTCAACCCGCTGCTGCGCTGGGACGGCTTCGCGCCAAAGGCGCGCGGCGTGCGCGCGATGCTGCCGCATGTGGACAGTTTTCGCGCCGCCCATTCGGTCGAAAGCCTCGAATCCCTCGCAGCGGCGCTCAGCCGGCCCGATGACGGCGGCGACAAGGCCCGGCTGATGCGGCTCCTGACGGCCTCGGATCAATAGGCGGCGTTCACCTCGCGAAGGCCCGCGCGGCGGCGCCTGAAGCGAAAGCCGCGGCCTGGCTACGCGGCGTAGGCCGCCAGCGGCGGTGACGCCGCGAGCACGGGCCGGCGTATGGTCAGGAACCGGCGCGCCTCCGCGCTCCGCCCCAGTTTCAAAAGCACGTTCGCGTAGGTCAGCTCCAGAAGATCGCGTTGCGCCCGGCTGCCTCCGAAACGCTCGGTCGCCCCCATCGCCGGGACCAGATCCTCAAGGGCGGCGGACCAGTTCCCGCGCGCGATCGCCCCCCAGGCGCGCGCCACGGGCCTCACGAGATCGCCGGCGAAGCCGCTCGTCGTTTCCGCGATCAGCGCCAGACGATCGCCGCGCCCCGCCATCGCGTGGCTCAACGCCGCATGGATATCCGCGAAACTCTGCCCCGGATCCGGAAAGGCGCGGGCCGCATAGTCGCTCAGCGCCGCCCAACGCGCCGGATCCACCGAAACGCCGGCGAGTTCAGCGCGGTACAGGATCGCCGCGGTGTCGGTGAGGATATTGATCGGGAGCCCCTTCGCCGATCCGGGGCCGACGCCAGCGTCGACCGCCCGCCACATCGTCGTCAGATCGCCGTCATGCAGCGCCCAAAGGGCCGCATGCCAGTTCAGATGACCGTGCAACAGCCCCCGATCGTCATACCCCGTCAGCCATTCCGCCAGATAGGCCCGGCCCGCCGCCGTCTCGCCCGCCTCATATTGCGCGTGCGCCTTGAAATGCGCGCCGTTCGCATTGCGTGGATTGAGCGCGAGAGACTTCTCCATCAATCTGGCCGAATGCGCGACCCGCCCCGTTTCGCATAGTGAAATGGCGTGCATCGACATCATCCACCAGCTCTCGCCATAGTGGGGCGAGAGCGCAGACGTGTACGCGAGAAGCTCCGCCTCGCGCCCGACTTCGCCGGAGAACCCGATCAGCCCGAATACGCTGGTGCAGAGTTGCGCGACGAGCGCATCGCAGGGATAGTCCCGGACATGGGCCTTCACCAGCGACCGGGCCTTTTCCGGCTCCCCGGAAAGAACCAGCGCGAGACACTCGATATGCTGGCGCTGCCGGTGGTCCAGCTTCGGCGCGAGTTCCCGAGCGCGGGAGATCGAGGCCTTCGCCCGCCGCATCGTTCCCGGCGTCATCAGCGCCCGCGCCAGAGCCGCATGCCCGAGCGCGAAGCTCTCATCCGCCGCCACGGACGCCTGAAATGCGTCCGCCGCGCCGAATTCCGATCCCAGAAACAGCTGAAGACCGCGATCATAATGATCGAGCGCCGCTCCGGACCCGACCGAAACCGCATTTCCGTAACTGTCCCGCAGCGTCATGATGCGTCCCTCTCCATGTCTCGCGCCCATCGAAACGGCCGGCGCCCGAATGGACGCCCCGGAACCTTATCCGCATCGGCGGGGCAATGCCCGGCTTCGTCGCGCCGCAGCGCTCTTTCCCCGCATGATCCGGCCGAACCTCAGACGCCCGGCGCCGCAAGCGGCAGATCGATCTCGAAGACGGCGCCTGACGGGTCTTCCGGCGCCGGCTCCGCGAGGCGGATCGAGCCGTCATGCGCTTCGATCAGCGCGCGGACGATCGAGAGCCCCATGCCGGTTCCGCCTTCGGCGCGCCGCGTGGTGAAGAACGGGTCGAAAATCTTGGCGCGATTGGCCTTGGATACGCCCGCTCCATCGTCGGAGACGCGGATCAGCGCCCGGCCCGCCGCCAGGTCGACGCCGATCCGAAGCCGCGAGGCGCCGTGCCGCGCGGCGTTGTCCGCGAGATTGCCGAGCACGGCGATGAGCTTCTCGTCCTGCATGGAGACGCATGCGTCCACGGCGCCGCTGAGGTCGATCTTCAACGGCGTCGCCACCGCGGCCGCGGCGCCGCGCACGGCGGCCGCGGCGGGCGGGCCCTGAACCTCGGCTTCCGCCCGCGCAAGTTCGAGAAGCCGGCGAACCAGAAGCGTCATCCGCTCCGCGTCGGCGACGATATTGGAGAGAAAGGCGCGCCGCGTCTCCGGCGTCATCTCCGCCTCGGCGTCCCGGACCAGCTCCGCCGCCCCCTGAATCGCCGTCAGCGGCGATTTCAGTTCATGCGCGACATGCGCCGCGAAGGCCGCGAGGCTCTCCGAGCGGTCATGGAGCTTTCGCGCGCTGCGCAGGAACGTCTCCGAAAGCTCCGCCACCTCGCGGGTTCCGTGATAGGGCAGCGGGCGCATGGCGTCCCGGTCCCCGGCGGCGACGCGGCGGGTCCTGAGCGTCAACGCCCGGATCGGCCCGGTGACGGCCCGCGTCGCGACGAAACCGAAGGCGAGAAGGGCGATCAGCGTCGCCGCCGCCGCGAAGGCGAGGCTCCGCCGCTCCTCCCACGCCACCTGAAGCATATGGGCCGGCGTCCGCGACGCATAGATCACCCCCGCGACCCGCCCTCGGTCGATCACCGGAAAGGCGGTGAATATCCGGAGCGACGCGCCCTTGGTCACATAGTAGATCAGCGGCGCCGAGCGGGCCCGAAGCCGGGTGCGAAGCCGCGCCCCGAGCCGCCCGTCAAGCGCCTCCCGCACCTCTTCGACATGGGCGAGGGAGCGGCCGGCCTCCGGCCCGGTGAGGATGATCCCGCGCGGATCGAGGGCTTCGATCCCAGCGAGCGTGCGCCGCCTGGTGGTGTCGATCAGCCGGTCCATGACGGCGCCGACCCGCGCCCATTCCGGCCCTGCCGGCGCGGCGGGTGCGGGCGCCGGGCGCGGCGGCAGCACCGGATCCGAAGCCAGATCGAGCGCCGCCGCCGCAGGCGAATACGCCAGCAGATACCCCGATCCAAGCTCCACCGGGGCGCCGAGCGCGCCGAGCGGCAAGGCCGCGGTCTCCGCCTGCATCGCCGCGGCCAGCGCGGCGGATTGCGCGATCAGCTCCGACTCGGTCTTGCGGATCAGCTGATTCTCGAAAACCCGGAAGAAAAACAGGCCGATCATCGGCGTCGCCACCGCGATCAGCAACAAAAGCACGATGATCGCCCGGATCGGCGGACGGTATTTCCGCCGCCGGTCGCTCACCCGCCTTCGGCCGCCCGTTCACATGCGCCGATCCGGAAGCCGACGCCGTGCACCGTCTCCACCGCGGGGCCGGCCCCGGCCTCCGCCAGTTTCTGGCGGATGTTGCGGATATGGCTGTCGATCGTGCGGCCGGAGACATGCACGTTCAGCCGATAGGCCGCCGCCGCCAGATCGTCTCGCGAGACCACGCGGTCCTTCCGCCGGATCAGCGCCGCCAGCATGGCGAATTCGAGCGGCGTGAGCTTCAGCGGCGCGCCGGCGAATTCAGCTTCGTGCGGCTCCGGCCGCATCACCAGCGCGCCATGGCTCAGCACCTCCGCCTCATCGGGCGGCTCCGGCGCGGCGCGCTTCAGGATCGCCTTCACCCGCGCGACCAGCTCGCGCGGCGAAAACGGCTTGCCGACGTAATCGTCGCCGCCCATCTCCAGCCCCAGAATGCGGTCGATCTCCTCATCGCGCGCGGAGAGAAAAAGAACCGGCGTCCGGTGGGTGCGGCGGATCTCGCGGCAGACATCGAGCCCGTCCGCCTCCGGCATGCCGACATCGAGGATCACCAGATCGGGCGCCGCCTCGGTGAAGCGGGTCAACGCCTCGCGGCCATCCGCGGCTTCGATCACCCGATACCCCTCGCGGGCCAGCGCGAAGCGGATCACCTCGCGGATATGCGCGTCGTCGTCCGCGATGAGAATGGT
Organism: Paludibacillus litoralis; assembly: GCF_037646705.1. Classification (NCBI taxonomy): domain Bacteria; kingdom Pseudomonadati; phylum Pseudomonadota; class Alphaproteobacteria; order Rhodobacterales; family Paracoccaceae; genus Paludibacillus; species Paludibacillus litoralis. The sequence continues at coordinate 21,903 of NZ_JBBHER010000003.1, read as the reverse complement.
GGCGTTCATGTCTGGATTATGCCCCGGAACCTCCGCGCGGTCGAGACGAGGCGATGCGGCGTCGGCCATGGCGGTCTCCTTGCGCGGCGCGGGGAACAGCGCGGCCCCACGGCCCTGGTGGGGAACAGGGAGGGGAGTCGCCGGCGGAGCCGCGCTTCTCCAGAGATAGGCGGACGACGCCGCCGTTGGGAGGGTCGGCTCGTGCGGATTTTACGGTCTTTTCAGCAGATTTCGCGCAAAACGCTCCCACCGCGCTTCAGGCGTCTCCCGCCGGCGCCCCGCGCGCGAGACGCGCCGGGCGCCAGTTGATCAAAGCCACCCCCAGAAGCGCCGCGGCGAGGCCGAGCGCGACCGTCAGCGTCAACCGCTCGCCGAGGAACGCGACGCCGAGCATCACCCCGAACCCGGCCCGGAGATAGGCCTGGCTCGCCACCCCGAGCGAGCCGAGGGTCGCGATCAGCCGAAAATAGATCATGAGCGCGACGCCGGTGCAGACCAGCCCGAGCGCGCCCGCCGCGACCATCGCGGCGCCCGAGGGCGCCAGCGTCCATGGCCGGTCGACGATCAGCGCCACCGGCGCCACCGTGATCAGCGCGCAGACCATGGTTCCCGCCGCCGTCACCGTCGGCTTCAGATGGCTGAGCCGGTGCCCGTGGATCGCGGCGCCGGCGTAGAAGGCCGCGCTCGTCAGCGCCGCCAACTGCCCCGCGACGCTCACGCCCAGCCCTGAAAGCGTCTCCACCCCGACGATCAGCGCCACGCCGGCGATGCCGAGAAGCGCGCCGAGCAACCGGATCGCCGTCAGCGCCTCATGCCGGGTGATGGCCAGCGTCAGGAAAAAGACGAAGAGCGGCGAGGTGGAGTTCAGCACCGCCGCGACGCCGCTGTCGATATGGCTTTGCCCCCACGCCAGCAGACACCAGGCGACGCTGGCGTTCAGCGTCGACTGGATGAAGAGCCGCCCCCATGTCCGCCGGTCGCGCGGCAGACGCGCGCCCTGAAGCCGCAGCACGACGAGGAGGAATGCTGCGGCGATCGCGATCCGGACCGCGATGAGGGTCAGGGGCGGGATCTCCTTGATCGCGACGCCGATGAAGAAATAGGTGGAGCCCCAGATCAGCGCGAGGAGCCCGAGCAGGGCGAACTCGCGGGCCCGGCCATCGATCATGACGCGGCGCGGCGCATCAAGGCGTCTCGACCAACGGAAACGGGCGGGCGCCGCCGCATCCCTCGCTTCGGAAAAGCTCGATCATGACGGCGGCCACGCGGCGACTCCCTCCACCCCTCGCCATCCGTGGTAGCAGAAACCCCGCCCGGGAGAACCCGCCCGCCGTTCACCTTCAGGCGCCAAGCTTCGGGGCCAGATCCTCGAAGCGATCGAAGGTGAAGGCGGCGCTGAACTCCACCGCCGGTTTCCGCCGGTAGCCGCCGGTGAAGAAATGAAACGGAACGCCCGCGTTGACGGCGGTCGCCTCATCCGTCTCGCTGTCGCCGACGAAAACCGCCGGCCCGCCGCCGAGCCGCCGGATCGCGGTCAGGAGAGGCTCCGGGTCCGGCTTCATCACCGGCAGACTGTCCCCGCCGAGAACGACGTCGAAGAATCTCTCGAGATCGAGCGCCCGGAGAATCTTCTCCGTCGGCGCGGCGGGCTTGTTCGTCGCGAGGCCGAGCGCGAGGCCCGCGCCGGAGAGCCGCGTCAGCGCGTCGACCACGCCGGGATAAGGCCGGGTCAAGGCCGCCGGGGCGACAATATAGGCCCGCTGGAACAGGCCCAGCGCCTCTTCTTTCAGCGCCTCGGAATCGCCGTCGCCGGTCGCGGCGAGGCATCGTTCCACCAGCTTCGGCACCCCGTTGCCGACGAAACGCCGAATCTCGTCGAGGCTGACGACGCGCCGGTCGAGCGCGGCCAGCATCGCGGCGGCCGCGGCGTGCATGTCCGGCGCGCTGTCGATCAGCGTGCCGTCGAGATCGAAGACGACCGCCCGCGTCACGCCCGGCGCCCCGCTTCCGCCGCCGCGCGGATCGCCGCGATGTTCTCCGCGTAACGCGCCTCGCCGCCGCGAAACACCGCCGAGCCGGCGACCAGCGCGTCCGCGCCCGCATCCGCGACCAGCGGCGCGGTCTCTGGGGAGATGCCGCCGTCCACCTCGATATGGATCGGTCGCTCGCCGATCATCCGGCGCGCGTCGCGCACCTTGTCCAGCATCGAATGGGCGAATTTCTGGCCGCCGAATCCGGGATTGATCGTCATCACCAGCACCAGATCCACCGCGTCCAGGATATGCTCGATATGCGAAAGCGGCGTCGTCATGTTGAGCGCCACCCCCGCCTTCGCGCCGTGGCCGCGAATGCTCTGGAGCGTGCGATGAAGATGCGGCCCGGCCTCGGCGTGGACGGTGATCATCTCCGCCCCGGCCTTGGCGAACGCCTCGATATACGGGTCCGCGGGCGCGATCATCAGATGCACGTCCATGAAGGTCTTCACATGCGGGCGGATCGCGGCGACGACGTTCGGGCCGATGGTCAGGTTCGGCACGAAATGCCCATCCATCGGGTCGACATGGATCCAGTCCGCCCCCGCGGCCTCGACGGCGGCGATCTCCGCCCCGAGCCGGGCGAAATCCGCACTGAGGATCGAAGGGGCGATCTTGATGGAACGATCGAATGTCATGCGCGTCTCTCTCCTTGGCCGATCCCGGCATAACGTCTTCGTCGCCTCCGCGTCCAGCCGTCCGCGCGGGGCGGCCTCCGCGTCACTTTCACCAATCTCGAGGCGTCGGGAGCGGCGCCCGCCTTCGCGCGGGGAGGCCGGCGGCCGATGCTCTTTCTCCCGCGGGATGCGCTGGAGGGGGAGCGGCGCGCCCGGCGCGGCCTCAGTCCGGGCGTCTCCATCGACGATTGCGCCCGCCGCCGCCGGCGCTATCCTCCCCCTCCGCCAAGGGAGAATGCATGACCGATCTCGTAGGATTGGAGTTTTCGGAGGGCGGCGCCGTCGCCACGCTCACGCTGAACCGGCCGGAGGCGCTGAACGCGCTCTCGCTGGCGCTGGAGGGCGCGCTCCACGACGCCTTTCGCCGACTGGCCCTGGCGGAGGAGCTCCGCGCCATCGTGCTCACCGGCGCGGGGCGGGCGTTCTCGGTCGGCGTGGACCTGAAGGAGCTGGGCGTCGGCGCAGGGATGGCCCGGGCCTGGCATGGGCCGGAGAGCCTCGCCGCGCGCGTGCGCGCCTCGCCGGTCCCTATCATCGCGGCGGTCAACGGCTTCGCCGTCACCGGCGGGCTTGAGCTGGCGTTGCAGGCGGATTTCATCGTCGCCTCCGCCTCCGCCCGCTTCGCCGACACCCACGCCCGCGTCGGCCTCACCCCTTCCTGGGGGCTGACCCAGATCCTGCCGCGGCTGATCGGGCCCGCCCGCGCCCGGCGGATGAGCCTCACCGGCGAATTCATCGACGCGGAGGTCGCGCTTCGCTGGGGGCTCGCCACCGAGGTGACGGCGCCGGAAGATCTCCTTTCCCGCGCGCAGGCTCTCGCCGCCGACATCGCCGGAACCGAGCCGACCGCGATGCGCCGCATCCGCCAGCTCATGGCGGCGGGCGAGGGTCGGCCGCTGGCGGACGGGCTGGCGCTGGAGGCTGAAATGTTCGACACGCACCTCGCCGGCGTCGCGCCAGGCATGGTCGAGGCGCGGCGCGGCGCCGTTCAGGAACGCGGCAGACGCGCGACAGGAGACGAGACATGACCGGACCGATGCTTTTCACCCCGATCACGCTGCGGGGCCTCACCCTCCGCAACCGCATCGTGATCGCGCCGATGTGCCAATATTCCGCAGAAGACGGGCTGGCGAACGACTGGCATTTCGCCCATCTGGCGAAATTCGCCATGGGCGGCGCCGGCGCGGTGATGACCGAGGCGGCGGCGGTGCAGGCGCGGGGCCGCATCACCCACGGCGACCTCGGCGTCTGGTCCGACGCGCATGCGGAGGCGCTGAAGCCTGTCGTCTCCTTCATTCGCGCGCAGGGCGCGGCGCCGGGCATTCAACTCGGCCACGCCGGGCGCAAGGCGGCGATGCAGCGGCCGTGGTTCGGCAACGGCCCGCTCGGCCCGGAGGATCGCGCCCGCGGCGATGCGCCCTGGGAGGTGGTCGGCGCGTCGTCCGTCCCGCTCGCCGACGGCTGGCTGACGCCGAAGGAGATGACCGCCGCCGACATCGCCGAACTGATCGAGGATTTCACCGCCGCCGCCCGGCGCTCGGACGCGGCGGGGTTCGAATTCGCCGAGATTCACGGCGCGCACGGCTACCTGATCCAGAGCTTCCTCTCCCCGCTCTCCAACCGGCGGACCGACGCATGGGGCGGCGACCTCGCCGGGCGGATGAAGCTCGCGCTCGACACCGCGAAGGCGGTGCGCGCCGCCTGGCCGAAGGAAAAGCCGCTCTTCTTCCGGATTTCGTCAATCGACGGCGTCGATGGCGGCTGGGAGATGGATGACAGCGTCGCGCTTTGTCATGAGCTGAAGGCCATCGGCGTCGATGTCATCGACTGCTCGTCCATGGGCAACACCGCCGGCGGCGCGACCGCCAATCCGATGGCGCGGGGCGCCGCCTTCCAGACGCCGTTCTCGAAGCGGATCCGGGCCGAGGTCGGAATCGCGACCCAGGCCGTCGGCCTCATCCTCGACGGGCCGATGGCGGAGGAGGTGCTTCAGGACGGGCGCTCGGACCTGATCGCGATCGGGCGCGAGGCGCTCTATGACCCGTTCTGGCCGCATCATCAGGCGAAGGCGATGGGGGTCGACGGCTTCGACGCCTGGCCGGAGCAATACGGCTGGTGGCTGCAACGGCGCGAGGGCGCGGTCCGCCGGATCAATGAATCGGCCGAGGGCCGCAAGCTGCCGCCGGCCTGATCCGGTCTTTCTCCCGGCCGGCGCGCGCCGTCAGTCCCGGTGATAGGGCGCGCCGGAAAGAATGCTGGCCGCCCGGTAAAGCTGTTCGGCCAGCATTGCGCGGGCCAGCATGTGCGGCCAGACCATGTCGCCGAAGCCGAGCAGCAGATCCGCCCGGTCGCGGAGCGCGGGGGAATGCCCGTCGGCGCCGCCGATCAGAAAGGCCATGTCGCGCCGGCTTTCATCCCGTTTGACGGCGATCAGCTTCGCGAATCCGCGGCTCGTCATCGTCTTTCCGCGCTCATCGAGCGCGACGATGAACGCACCGTCCGGAACCGCCTCCAGCAGAAGGCGGCTTTCGCCCGCGCGCTTTCGATCCTCGATCTCGAGGAGCCGCGCAGGGCCAAGGCCCAGACCGCGCCCGGCCGCGTCGAATCGGGCGAGGTAATCCTTGACGAGCATGGCCTCCGGCCCGCCCTTGCGGCGGCCGATGGCCAGAATCGCGATTCGCACCGCAAGCTCCCCCTGCGGTTCAGGCCATCCGCGCGGCGGCCTCGGTGAGTTCCGGCGTCCACATCTTCTCGAGCTGGTAGAACTCGCGCACCTCGGGCCGGAAGATGTGGACGATCACGTCGCCCGCATCGATCAGCACCCAATCGCCCGCGTTCTTGCCTTCGACCCGGGTCGTGCGGCCAAGCTCCTGCTTGAGCGATTCGATCAGATGGTCGCTCAGCGCCGACACTTGCCGTGTCGAGCGGCCGGAGGCGATCACCATGTAATCGGCCATCGCGCTTTTCCCGCGGATATCGATGGTCACGATATCCTCGGCCTTGTCCTGATCGAGCCTGTCGCAGATATGGGCGAGCAGCGTCGCCACCGCCTCTTCGCCGCCGCCAACCGGCGGCATTAGGGTCGGACCCGTCATGGAGCCCGCGTTAATCCGTTCATGCAGAACGAGACCCTCCTGATGTTCGCGCCGTAGCGGCGCACTCTGAATATAGGGAAAACCGGCGACGTTCTCAACCAATCATGGCGACTGGGGCGAAACGCCCCCATCGCCGCGGCTGGTTCAGCCGAATCGCGCCGGCGCGAAGACCGGCGCCGTCGCCGCCAGCGCCGGCGCGCGGCCGAGAATCAGATCGGCCGCGAGCGCGGACAACGCGGGCGCGGTCTGGATGCCGTACCCGCCTTGCCCGGCCAGCCAGAAAAAGCCGCTCCGGGCGGCGTCGAACCCGATCACCGGCTCTCCGTCCGGCGAGAAGCTGCGGAGCCCGGCCCAGCTGCGCTCCACCCGCGTCACCTCGAAATTCGCGGCGCGCGAAAACCGGTCCAGCCCTTCGGCCAGCACCATATCGTCCGGCCAGGCGTCGAAGGGCTCGACCGGGTCCGCGTCGGCGGGGGAGACCATGAGCTTGCCCCCCATCGGTTTCGCGTACCAGGTCTCGCGCGCGTCCATCACCACCGGCCAGCCGGAGACATCGTATTCCGCCGGGGCGGGAATGATCGCGCCGGAGCGCCGCTTCGGCTGGATCCGGATCGGCGAGGCCCCCGCCATCTCGGCGATCCCCGTCGCCCAGGCGCCCGCCGCGTTGACGAGGATCGGCGCCTCATACGTCTCTTCGCCCGCCGTCACCCGCCAGACGCCGCCGGAGCGGCTGACGCCGGAGACCCGCGCGTTGAGCGCGAGCCGCGCGTCGCCCGCCCGCATCATCCGCTGAAAGCCTCCGGTCAGGAGATCGACGTCGATGTCGCGCGCGTCGGCCTCATACGCCGCCGCGACGAGTCCCTCCCGCCGGAGATACGGCGCCAGCGCCAGCGCCTCGTCGACGGAGATCGCGCGCAGTCCCGGCGTCTTCCGAACCGTCGCGTCCAGCCCGCCGCCGCCAAAATCAAGATGAAGGAGCCCGCGCGGCGACAGCAGCGGCGCCGCCGCGAACCCGTCCGGCGGCGCCTCGAAAAAGCTCTCGGAGGCCGCCGTCGCCGCGCGAACGCCCGGCGGCCCGTAGGACTTGATGAAGACCGCCGCCGAACGCCCCGTCGAATGATGGCAGGGCGCGCGCTCCGCTTCGAGCACGATCACCTTCGCGGCGTCGGCGAGATGCGCCGCCGCCCCGAGGCCGGCGGCCCCGGCGCCGACGATGAGAACGTCCGCGCGCGCGGCCATCGGCTCACCCCCCGGCGCGGACGTGTTTTTCGTATTCGTCGGCGATCGAATGCGTGAGCTCGCCAACCTCGTACATATGCTCGCCGATCTGGCCGACCGGAGTCACCTCCGCCGCCGTGCCGGTCAGCCAGCATTGCTCGAAATCCGCAAGCTCGTCCGGCATGATGTGCCGCTCGATCACCTCGACGCCGCGCGCCTTCAGAAAGCCGAGCACCGTCTGCCGCGTCAGCCCGTTCAGGAAGCAATCCGGCAGCGGCGTGTGGACCGCGCCGTCCTTCACGAAGAAGATGTTCGCGCCGGTCGCCTCCGCGACATAGCCGCGATAATCCATCATCAGCGCGTCGGAGCAGCCCTTCGCCGCCGCCGCGTGTTTCGACATCGTGCAGATCATGTAGAGCCCGGCCGCCTTGGCGTGGCACGGGATCGTCTCCGGGCTCGGCCGCTTCCATTTGGAGATGTCGAGCTTCGCGCCGGTCCTCTTCGCGTCGCCGTAATAGGCGCCCCAGGACCAGACCGCGACCGCCATGTGAACCGGATTCTGCGCCGCCGCGACGCCCATGTCGGGGCCGGAGCCGCGCCACATGAACGGGCGCACATAGCAATCTTCGAGCCCGGAGGCTTTCAGCGCCTCCGCCTTCGCCGCGTCGATCTCCTCCACGCTGTAGGGCGAGGGGATATCCATCGCCTCGGCGCTGGAAAGCAGCCGCAAGCTGTGGTCGTGGCCGCGAAAGATCACGCCGCCATAGGCGCGCTCGCCCTCGAAGACGGAGGAGGCGTAATGCAGCGCGTGCGTCAGCACATGCACCTTCGCCTCGCGCCAGGGGACCATTTCGCCATCGACCCAGATAACGCCGTCACGGTCGTCATAGGCTTCGCCCGCCATCTTCGCATCCTCTCATCACGGCGCTCCGCAGCGAAGGAGCGCACCACTCTTCCAAATCTTCGCGAAAGTTTCGCAAACCGACGGCCAAGGGAAATGAAATAACCCAAAACCTTGCGATCCGCGTAGCATTCGGATATTTCTAAGTCAATAAGACTGACATAAAGCACGGCGGCGGGGCGACGAGGGCGCCGCAACCGGGATATGGAGGCGAGCACCATGCACTCTCCGACGCGCTCCGCTCAGATAATGCGTGCCGATCAGCTGCTCTTTCTCAAGGACGAGCAGCTGCGGAGCGGGATCGAATTGCTGTTCTTCGCCTATCGGGACTTCACCAGCGACCCCGACCGGATTCTGGTCGAACGGGGCTATGGCCGCGCCCATCACCGGGCGATCCATTTCATCCGCCACCGGCCCGGTCTGACGGTGGCCGCGCTGATCGAATTTCTCGGCGTCACCAAGCAGTCGCTCAACCGGGTCCTGCGCCAGTTGATCGCGGACGGGCTGGTGGAGCAGACCGTCGGCGCGACCGACCGGCGCCAGAGGCTCCTGCACCTGACCGGCGCGGGCCGCGACCTGGAGGCGCAATTGTCGGAGACCCAGCGCGAGCGGCTCCGCCGCGCCTATCTCGAAGCGGGACCGGAAGCGGTTGCAGGATTCCGCGAAGTGCTGCACAGAATGATGGACAAGGACGCGCAGCGTCTGCTCGCGACGAAAACCGAACGGTGAGGCCACGGCGGCGATGACCAGCACCAGCACCGAGCCAACCGCCCATATCCTCGTCGTCGACGACGATCAGCGCATCCGCACGCTCCTGAAGCAGTTTCTCGTCAAGAACGGCTATCTGGTGACCGTGGCGCGGGACGCGGCCCATGCGCGCCGGGTCCTCGCCGGGCTCGCCTTCGATCTTCTGGTCATCGACGTGATGATGCCGGGGGAGGACGGATTCTCGCTGACCGCGGCCATCCGGAAAACCACCGAATGCCCGATTCTGCTTCTCACCGCGCGCGGCGAAACCGAGGATCGGATCACCGGCCTCGAATCGGGCGCGGACGACTACCTGCCGAAACCGTTCGAGCCGCGGGAGCTTCTGCTTCGGGTCGCCGCGATCCTGAGGCGCGCCGCGATCGTCCCGACTCAGGACGACCCGCCAAAGACCCTCGCGCTCGGCGTCACCCGCTACGAGATCTCCCGCGGAGAGCTTTGGCGCGGCGAGTCGCTGGTGCGGCTCACCTCGACCGAAGCGGCGCTGATGCGCGTCTTCGCGAAAAGCCCGAACGAGGCGCTGACCCGCGGGCGTCTGGTCGAAGAGCTGGGCGGCTCCGCCGGCGGCGCGCAGGAGCGCGCGGTCGACGTCCAGATCACCCGGCTGCGCCGGAAGATCGAGAATGACCCGAAGAACCCCCGCTATCTGCAAACCGTGCGCGGCGAGGGGTACATGCTGACGCCGGACTGACGCGCCCGCGCGCGCCCTGGCGCCGGGACCTCGCGCCGGCCGCCGCTTGACGCCCGCCCCCGGCGCCCCCACCCTCCTCACGCCATGACCTTCGCGATCCTCTCCCATCCCGATTCTCTCCGCCACCTCGCCCCGCCCGGCCATCCGGAGCGGGTGGCCCGGATCGAGGCCGTCTCCGCCGCGCTCGCCGCGCCCGAATTCGCCGCCGCGCTCCGTGTCGAGGCCCCTCTGGCCGGGGATGCGGCGATTCTTCGCGCCCATTCCGCCGCCCATCTCCGGCGGCTGGAGGCGGCCGCGCCCGCAGCGGGATTCGCGGCGCTCGACGGCGACACCAGTCTCTCTCCCGGCTCGCTGGACGCGGCGCGCCGCGCCGCGGGCGCGAATGTGAAGGCGGTCGACATGGTGCTGGGCGGAGAGGTCTCCTCCGCCTTCTGCGCCGTCCGCCCGCCCGGCCACCACGCGGAGCGCGAGACCGCGATGGGGTTCTGCTTCTTCTCCAACGCCGCCATCGGCGCGCTGCACGCGCTGGAGGCGCACGGACTCTCCCGCGTCGCCATCGCCGATTTCGACGTGCATCACGGCAACGGAACGCAGGACGTGGTTCAGGCCGATTCGCGGATCTTCTTCGCCTCGTCCCATCAATCGCCGCTCTATCCCGGCACCGGGATGGAGGACGAGACCGGAGTCGGCAACGTCCTGAACGCCACGCTTGCGCCCCGGAGCGACGGCGCCGCGTTCCGGAAGGCGTGGGAGGAGCGGCTCCTGCCGGCGATCGACGCCCACGCGCCCGAGCTTCTGATCATCTCCGCCGGATTCGACGCCCACCGGCGCGACCCGCTGGCCGAGTTGACGCTGGACGAGGCCGACTTCGTCTGGATCACCGAGAAACTCGCCGACCTGGCGGCGCGGCGCTGCGCCGGGCGGCTGGTCTCGACGCTGGAAGGGGGGTATGACCTCGACGCGCTGGCCGCTTCGGTCGCCGGCCACGCCAAGGTTCTGATGGAGCGCGCTTCATGAGCGAGAAAAAGATCGCCGACATGAGCTTCGAGCAAGCGATGGAGGAGCTGGAGAGCGTCGTCAGCCAGCTCGAAAACGCGCAGGTTCCGCTCGACAAGTCGATTGACCTCTATGAACGCGGCGAGAAGCTCCGCGCCCATTGCGAGGCGCGTCTGAAAAACGCGGAGCTCCGGGTGCGAAAGATCATTCAGGGCGCGGATGGCGAGGCGAAGGGCGCGGAGCCGCTCGACGCGCCGTGACGCCGCCGGATGAGGCGGGCTTCCCCGCGATTCTCGAAGCCTCCGCGCGCCGGGTCGAAGCCGCGCTCGACGCGGCGCTGCCTCCCGCGGCGCCGGGCGCCGAAGGCCGGCTCGCCGCCGCCATGCGCCGCGCCGCGCTCGGGGGCGGCAAGCGGCTTCGCGCCTTTCTCGTGATCGAGACCGCCGCGCTCTTCGGCGCCGACGCGCCGGGCGCGGACCGGGCGGCCGCCGCGCTCGAATGCCTTCACGCTTATTCGCTGGTTCATGACGATCTTCCCTGCATGGACGACGACGACCTCCGCCGCGGCCTGCCCACCGTGCATGTCGAATGGGACGAGGCGACGGCGGTCCTGGCGGGCGACGCGCTGCAGGCGCTGGCCTTCGAGCTGATGACCGCCCCGGAGACCGCCCCCGACGGCGCCGTGCGCGCCGAGCTCGCCCATGTTCTGGCGCGGGCCTCCGGCTTCGCCGGCATGGTCGGGGGGCAGGCGCTCGACATCGCCGCCGAGACCGCGCCTGCGCCGCTCGCGGCGCCGGAAATCGCGGATCTCCAGGCGAAGAAGACCGGCGCGCTGATCGCCGCCGCCGTCGAGGCCGGCGCGATTCTCGGCCGCGCCAGCGGCGCGGAGCGCCAGGCGCTGGCCGGCTACGCCGCGGATCTCGGCGCGGCGTTCCAGATCGCCGACGACATTCTCGACGCCGAGGGCGACGCGGACGCCGCGGGCAAACGGCTCGGCAAGGATCAGGCCGCCGGAAAGGCCACCCTCGTCGCCCTGCTCGGCCTGGAGGGCGCCCGCGCGCGCGCCGCCGCGCGCGCGGCCGCCGCGGCCGCCCGGCTCGACCTCTTCGGCGCGCGCGCCGCACCCCTTCGACACGCGGCGCGCTTTGCGGTAAGCCGCCGGCGTTGATCAAGCCGCGAGAGGAGCATCAGGTGGCCGAAAATCCGCATGCGCGCCCCGCGACCCCGCTTCTCGACCGGGTCTCGAGTCCGGCCGATGTCCGGCTGCTCTCGGACCGCGACCTTCGGCGCCTCGCCGATGAGCTCCGGGCCGAGACGATCTCCGCGGTTTCCGTCACCGGCGGGCATCTCGGCGCCGGGCTCGGCGTCATTGAGCTGACCGTCGCCATTCACGCGGTGTTCGACACCCCGCGCGACAAGCTGATCTGGGACGTGGGCCACCAAACCTATCCGCACAAGATCCTGACCGGGCGGCGGGGACGGATCCGCACGCTCCGGCAGGGCGGCGGGCTCTCCGGCTTCACCAAGCGCGCCGAGAGCGAATACGACCCGTTCGGCGCCGCCCATTCCTCCACCTCGATCTCGGCCGCGCTCGGATTCGCCGCGGCCCGCGATCTCGGCGGCGACCCCGGCGACGCCATCGCCGTGATCGGCGACGGCGCGCTCTCCGCCGGAATGGCCTATGAGGCGATGAACAACGCCGGCGGGATGGGCAAACGTCTGATCGTCATCCTCAACGACAACGAGATGTCGATCGCCCCGCCGGTCGGCGCGATGTCGGCCTATCTCTCGCGCATCTACGCCGGCGCGCCGTTTCAGGATCTGAAAGCCGCCGCCAAGACCGCCGCCTCGCTTCTGCCGCCGCCGCTTCGCGAGGGCGCGCGGCGGGCGAGGGACATGATGAAGACGATGGCCTTCGGCGGCTCGATCTTCGAAGAGCTCGGCTTCTCTTATGTCGGGCCGATCGACGGGCACGATCTCGATCAGCTTCTGCCGGTCCTCCGCGCGGTGAAGGCGCGGGCGGACGGGCCGGTGCTGATCCATGCGCTGACCCGGAAGGGCAAGGGCTACCCCCCCGCCGAGCAGGCCAGCGACCGCGGGCACGCCACCGCGAAATTCGACATCGCGACCGGCGCGCAGGCCAAGGCGGCCTCCAACGCGCCCTCCTACACCAAGGTGTTCGCGACCAGCCTGATCTCCGAAGCCGAGCGCGACGACAGGATCGTCGCCATCACCGCCGCGATGCCCGACGGCACCGGGCTCAACCTCTTCGCGGAGCGGTTCCCGGATCGTTGCTTCGATGTCGGCATCGCGGAACAGCACGGCGTCACCTTCGCGGCGGGGCTGGCGGCGGGCGGGATGAAGCCCTTCGTCGCGATCTATTCCACCTTTCTGCAGCGCGCTTACGATCAGGTCGTGCATGACGTGGCGCTTCAGCGCCTGCCGGTCCGCTTCGCCATCGACCGCGCCGGGCTGGTCGGGGCCGACGGCGCGACCCACGCCGGCAGTTTCGACATCGCCTTTCTCGCCAACCTGCCGGGATTCGTCGTGATGGCGGCGGCGGATGAGGCCGAGCTTCGCCATATGGTCGCGACCGCCCGCGCGATCGACGACGGCCCTTCGGCCTTCCGCTATCCGCGCGGCGAAGGCGTCGGCGTCGAGATGCCGGAGCGCGGCGCGCCGCTGGAGATCGGGCGCGGCCGCGTCGTCCGCGAGGGCGCCCGCGTCGCGCTGCTCTCCTTCGGCGCCCGGCTTCAGGAATGTCTGAAAGCGGCGGAGGCGCTTGACGCGGACGGCGTCTCGACCACCGTCGCCGACGCCCGTTTCGCCAAGCCGCTGGACCGCGACCTCATCCTCCGCCTCGCGCGCGGCCACGAGGCGCTGATCACCATCGAGGAGGGCGCGAGCGGCGGCTTCGGCTCCCAGGTGGCGCAGCTTCTGGCGGAGGCGGGCGCGTTCGACGCCGGCCTCCGGTTCCGGTCGATGGTCTTCCCCGACGTCTTTCTCGATCAGGACAGCCCCGCCGCCATGTACCGAAGCGCGGGCATGGAGGCCGGCGATATCGCCTTGAAGGCGCGGGTCGCGCTCGGAATCAGCCGGAAATAAGCGACGGCGCGCGCCGGGCCGCGCCGGTCATTTGAAGCCGCCCCGCCATTCTGCGCGGCGGCCCCAGACCTCGCGCCAGACGCCATGGCGCTTTATGAATATCTCCGCGATCCGGCGCGACGCCGCCCAGAGATTGACAAGGAGAACCGCGATCGGCTGTTTCCAGGCGGGGAAGTGCCGCCGGATCAACTCCCGCCGCGCCTGCAGGAGACGCACATACTTGTCGGCCCTCACCGGGCTCGACGCGCCGAAGTAATGGACGATGACCACGTCCGGCGTCACCCGCGGCCGCGCGCCGAGATCGCGCGCCGCGCGGAGGCAGAGATCCGCCTCCTCGCCATACATGAAAAACACCGGGTCGAACCCGCCCAGAGCCTCCCAATCCGCGCGGCTGAGCAGGAACAGGCAGCCGACGACGATATCGACCTGGCGCTCGCTCATCCGGTCCCAGCCGCCATAGGCCTCGGAATTGAAGAACTCGCTGTTTCTGAAGAACGCGGCCAGGCCCGTCATCCGGCAGAAGAGAGTCCAGAGCGACATCCGCCGCCAGCAGGAGCTGGGATTGAGGCTGAGATCGCCGAACACGGTCCGGCCACCCCAGATCCGCGCCTCGGGCCGCGCGCGGGCGAACTCCACCAGCCGGTCGAGCGCGCGATCCAGGACGACGGTGTCCGGGTTCAGGAGGAGGATGTATTCGCCCCGCGCATGCTTCGCGGCCAGGTTGTTGGCTCTGGCGAAGCCGTGATTCTCCGTCTCCGCAAAGAGAGTGATGTCCGGAAACTCTTCCGCGATCGCTTCGGCGGAGCCATCGCTGGAGGCGTTGTCGACGACCAGGATCTCGTGCGGGGTCTGCGTCTCCCGGACGACGGAGCGCAGACATTCCAGCGTCATCTCGCGCGTGTTGTAACTGACGACGATGATCGAAAGAACCGGATCAGACATTGCCCGCCACCCACCTATGCAAAGACACGCCGCCACGCAGCGGAGGCACGCACCTATGCGAAATCCTCTGATATTTCAAGCAAAGGACAACGGCGCGCCGGCGGGAGACGCCATCATTCAGACCGAATAGGCGGACTCGCCCGGCATATGCGCGCCGACGCTGGCCGCAAGATCCCGCGCCATCTCCCGGAACCGCAGCGCCTCGGCGCTTTCAGGCTTCGAGGCCACGATCGGCGCGCCGTCGTCCGACGTCGTCCGGATGTCCAGTGCGAGCGGGACGCGGCCGAGAAACGGCGCGCCGATCCTCGCCGCCTCCGCCTCCGCGCCGCCATGGCCGAAGATCGGCGTCTCATGGCCGCAATTCGGGCAACAGAATGTCGCCATGTTCTCGATCACGCCAAGGATCGGAATCCGGATCTTCTCGAACATGTCGATCGCCTTTCGCGCGTCCAGCAGCGCGACGTCCTGCGGCGTCGAGACGATGACGGCGCCGGCCAGTTTCGTCTTCTGGCTCAGCGTCAACTGCACGTCGCCGGTGCCCGGCGGCAGATCGACGATCAGGAAATCCAGCGGCTTCCACGCGACCTGATAGAGCATCTGCGTCACGGCGGTGATCAGCATCGGTCCGCGCCAGATCACGCTCTCGTTCTCGCCGGTCAGGAATCCCATCGACATGCATTTGACGCCATATCCGCGGAGCGGAACGATGGTCTCGCCATCGGGCGCGACCGGGCGCCCGTCTATGCCGAGCATTCGGGGCTGCGACGGCCCGTAGACGTCGGAATCGAGCAGGCCGACCCGCCAGCCCTCCATCGCCAGGGCCACCGCGATATTGGCCGACACCGTGGATTTGCCCACGCCGCCCTTGCCGGAGCCGATCACGATGATCCGCTCGACGCCGTCGACCGCGCCGCTGCTCGGCGGCGGGCGGCGGGGCGGCGCGGCGCCCGGCGCCCCGCGCGCGCCGAGATCGGGCGGCGCGCCCTTCGGCGGGGCGGGGCGGCGGATCGGCGCGTCGTCAGGCGCGGTGAGCACCACGTTCACGCTTCGAACGCCCGGAACCCGCTTCGCCGCCGCCTCCGCCGCCCGCCGGAGCGGCTCCAGCCCGGCGCCGCGCTCCGGATCCACCCTGATCGCGAAGCGGACGGCGGTGTTCTTCACCACCAGCCCGGCGACCATGCCCGCCGTCACGATGTCGCGCCCGTCCCCGTCGCCGGCCCCGTCGCTGTCCACGACCGTCCTCAGCGCATCGAGAACCATCTCACTGGTCGGGCCGGTCATGATCGCTCCTTCGCTCAGCTCTCGCCTGTCTCTCTGATAGACTCTCGCCCGCCACGACGCCACACGCCGGCGCTTTTCCCACATTTGGAGACGTTCCGCGAAAAGCGGTTGCTCCCGCGGCCCGCTCTTGCAAGTAATGGCCCTGTGTAACCGGGGGGGAGGAGGCATGGCGGCTCAGCCGTTGCTGACGGTGGAGGACCTGACTGTCGCCTTTGGCGCGGGTCGCGCGGCGGTGACCGTGGTCGAAGACGTGTCCTTCGCGCTTCGCAAGGGCGAGACTCTGGCGCTGGTCGGCGAATCGGGCTCCGGCAAGACGCTGACCGGAAAGGCGCTCATCGGCATCCTGCCGAAAGGCGCGCATGTGGTCTCCGGGCGCGCGCTCTACACCGGAGACGAAGGCGCGTTCGACCTTCTGACGCTGAAGCCGGCCGCGCTCCGCAAGGTCAGGGGCGGCGTCATCTCGATGATCTTCCAGGAGCCGATGAGCTCCCTGTCCTCGCTCCACACCATCGGCGACCAGGTGGTCGAGGCGGTCAAGCTCCATTCTCCGCTCCGCGGCGCCGCGGCGAAGGCGCGCTGCATCGAGACATTCAGGAATGTCGGCTTCCCCGACCCCGAGCGCGCCTGGCGCGCCTATCCGTTCGAGCTGTCCGGCGGGCTTCGCCAGCGCGCGATGATCGCGATGGCGATCGTCTGCCAGCCGGCGCTGATGATCGCCGACGAGCCCACCACCGCGCTCGACGTCACCACGCAGGCGACCGTGCTCGACCTGCTGAAGACGCTGCAACGCGAAACCGGCATGGCGATGATCATGGTGACGCATGATCTCGGCGTCGTCGCCAACATGGCGGATTCGGTCGTCGTCCTGCGCAAGGGCCGCGTTGTGGAGAGCGGGCCGGCGCGCGCGGTGCTGACCACGCCAGGCCACGGCTACACCCGAAAGCTGATCGCGGCGGCGCCCGAAGCGCCGTCGGATCTCTCTCCGCGCCATGCGTCGTCCGAGGATTTCATCCTTTCCGCGCGCCACCTGTCCAAGACCTATCCCGGCAAGGCGCAAGGCTTTCGCGGGGTCTCCGCCCCGGTGAAGGCGGTGCGGGACGTCCGGATCGACATCCGCCGCGGCGAAACTCTGGCGATCGTCGGCGAATCGGGCTCCGGCAAGTCGACCGTCGCCAAGCTGATGCTCCGGGCGGAGCGGCCCGACCCGGGCGCCGAAGTGCTCTTCAGGGGCGCCGATGGCGTCGAGGTGGACGTCGCGGCGCTCTCGGGGGCGGCGCTGACGGCGTTCCGCCGCAAGGTGCAGATCGTGTTCCAGGACCCGTTCTCCTCCCTCTCTCCGCGGATGTGCGTGCGGGATATCCTGACCGAGCCGCTCCGCGTTCACGGCGTCGGCACCGGACGCGAACAGCGCGACCGCGCCGCCGATCTGATGGAGCGCGTCGGGCTCTCCGCCGATCACCTGCAACGCTTTCCGCATGCGTTTTCCGGCGGTCAGCGCCAACGCATCTCGATCGCGCGCGCGCTCGCCCTCGGGCCGGAGCTGCTCGTCTGCGACGAGCCGACCTCGGCGCTCGACGTGTCGGTTCAGGCCCAGGTGCTGGACCTGTTCAAGCAGATCCGGGACGATCTCGGGCTCTCCTACCTTTTCATCAGCCACGATCTGGCGGTGGTGGCCAACCTCGCCGACCGCGTCGCGGTGATGCGGCGCGGACGCGTGGTCGAGGAGGGGCCGGTCGAGGCGCTTTTCAAGAACCCGTCGCATCCCTACACCCGCGCGCTGATGGCCGCGTCGCCGGAGCCCGACATGGATCGCCCGCTCGACCTCGCCGCCGTCGCCCGCGGCGCCGGCGAGCCGGAGACCTGGCCCGCCCCGTACGGTTTCACCGATGACGCCGCACCGAACCTCGTCGAGGTCGAGACCGGGCATTTCGTGAGGAGAGCCGCATGAAACCGCTCACCCGGACCCTTGTCGCCGCCCTGTTCGCCGGCCTTTTCGCCGCCGCGCCGGCGGCCGCGCTGGAGATGCAGGAGACGCCCTGGTTCGCTCAGCAGGTCGCGGACGGGGCGCTGCCCCCGGTCGCCGAGCGCGCGCCGGTCGAGCCGCTGGTCGTCGACTTCGAAAGCCGCGGCCGCACGATCGGAACCCAGGGCGGAGAGATCCGCACCCTCATCGCGCGCGCGAAGGACGTCCGTTACGCCGTCGTCTACGGCTACGCCCGGCTTGTCGGGTACGATCAGGATTTCGAATTGAAACCCGATATCCTGAAAAGCGTCGACGTGAAGGAGGGGCGCGTCTTCACGCTGCACCTTCGCAAGGGCCACAAATGGTCGAACGGCGATCCCTTCACCAGCGAGGATTTCCGCTACTGGTGGGAGGACGTCGCCAACAATCCGCTGTTGTCGCCATCGGGGCCGCCCGAGTTGATGATCGTCGGCGACGCGCCGCCGGAATTCGTGGTCATCGACGAGACCACGGTTCAATACGCCTGGCCGACGCCGAACCCGCGCTTCCTGCCGGCGCTGGCCGCGGCGCGGCCGCCATTCATCTACCGGCCGGCGAAATACCTGAAGCAGTTCCACGCCGATTACGCCGACCCCGCCGCACTCGAGGCGCTGGTCGCGGAGAACGCCGTGCGCAACTGGCCGCAGCTGCATAACAGGCTCGACAATCTTTATAATTTCGACAACCCTGATCTCCCCACGCTGCAACCTTGGGTCAACACTACGCCGAAGAACAACTCCCGCTACGTGCTCGCCCGAAACCCCTATTACCACCGCGTCGATCCGGAGGGGCGGCAGCTTCCCTATGTCGACACGGTCGAGATGACCGTCGCGGCGGGCGGGCTGATCCCGGCGAAGGTGAACCGCGGCGAGGCCGATCTTCAGGTCCGCGGACTCTCCTTCTCCGATGCGCCGGTTCTGAAGAAGGGCGAAGCCGAGGGCGGCTACACCACCTATCTCTGGACCAACGGCGCGGGCGCGGATATCGCGCTCTATCCGAACCAGACCGTGAACGACCCGGTCTGGCGCGATCTGATGCGCAACATGGATTTCCGGCGCGCGCTCAGCTTCGCGATCAACCGCGAAGCGATCAACAAATCGATCTATTTCGGGCTCGCGCGGCCGACCAACGTCGCCGCTCTGCCGGAAAGCCCCCTCTACAACGAGGATTTCGCCTACGCCTACGCCAATCTCGACCGGCAGGCCGCGAACGACCTGCTGGATCAGGTCGGCCTCGGCCAGCGCGACTCCGACGGCTGGCGGCTGCTCCCCGACGGGCGGCGCGCGGAACTCATCGTCGAGACCGCGGGCGAGCGGCTGGAGGAGAGCGACGCGCTCGAACTCGTTCAGGAGATGTGGAAGGATGTCGGGCTGAAGATGATCTTCCGGCCGCTCGACCGCGACATCCTCCGGAACCGGGCCTATGCGGGCGAAAGCATGATGCCGGTCTGGTATGGCTGGGACAACGGCGTGCCGACGCCGGACGCCAGCCCCGCGGCGTTGGCGCCGGTGGAGCAGACGAACTTCTCGTGGCCCGCCTGGGGGCAGTATTTCCAGACCAGCGGCGGCGCGGGCGAGCCGCCGGCGACGAAGCCGGCGAAGCGGCTTCTCGCGCTCTTCGAGCGCTGGTCCTCGGCCACGACGACGAGTGAAAAAAACGCGATCTGGATGGAAATGCTGGAGATCCAGGCCAATCAGGTGATGGCGATCGGGCTTGTCTCCGGGGCGCCGCAGCCGATCGCGGTCTCGAAACGGTTGCGCAACTTCACCGAGAGCGGCGTCTACGCCTGGGAGCCGGCCGCGCATCTCGGCGCCTACCGGATCGACGAATTGTATTACGCCGAATGAGGGGGCCCGGAAACATGACGGCCGCCGTCAGAGAAAGACGGGCCTGAGATGCCGGCCTATATCCTCCGCCGCTGCTTCACCATGCTGGGCACGCTCCTCGTGATCTCGGGGTTGATCTTCATCATCATCAACCTGCCGGAGGGGAACTATCTCACCAACCGGATCCGGGAGCTGATGGCGACCGGCGAAGAGGGCTCGGTCGCGAAGGCGCGGTTCCTTCTCGCGCAATATTCTCTCGACCGGCCCTTGCTGGAGCAATACGGGATATGGGTCGGCCTCTGGCCCGGACCGAACGGCTTTTCAGGGCTGCTCCAGGGCGATTTCGGCTATTCCTTCGAATTCGACAGGCCGGTCTCCGAGGTCGTCTCGGAGGCGATGTGGTTCAGCATCGGGCTCAATCTCGCGGTCGTCCTTTTCGTCTACCTCACGGCGCTGCCGCTCGGCATCCTGGCGGCGGTGAGGGCGAACACATGGATCGACTATCTCGCCGCGCTGGCCGGATATATCGGCCTTGCGACGCCGAACTTCCTCCTCGCGCTGATCCTCATGTATTATGGAAACAAGGCGGTCGGCCTGCCGATCGGGGGCGGCATGGCGAAGGAATTTCTGGACCAGCCGATGAGCCTCGACAAGTTCGGCTCGATCCTGCTTCACCTGATCGCGCCGGTCGTCGTGATCGGCACCGCGGGCATGGCCGGAATGATGCGGCGGCTCCGCGCCAACCTGCTGGATGAGCTCGGAAAGCCCTATGTCGTCACCGCGGCGGCGAAGGGCGTGTCGCCGACGCGGACGGTGCTCAGATATCCGCTCCGGATGGCGCTCAACCCGTTCATCGCCGACATCGGCAATCTTCTGCCGCAACTGATCTCGGGTTCGGTTCTGGTCTCGGTGGTGATGAGCCTGCCCACGATCGGGCCGATCCTGCTGTCCGCGCTTCAGAGCCAGGACGTCTTCCTCTCCGGGTTCATCCTTCTTTTCGTCTCGGCGCTGACCCTGATCGGAATGCTGATTTCAGACCTCCTGCTCGCCGTGATCGACCCGAGAATCCGGCTTGCGGGCCGGGCGGGGGGCGCGCGATGAGCAAGATCGACCCGGATCGGCACTACGTCGCCGACGACGATTACGATGAGGCCGCCGACATCCAGGCGCTCGACCGCGCCGATCTCGACGCCCCGACATGGCTGCTGATCTGGCGGCGGTTTCTGCGCCACAGGCTCGGCGTCATCTCGGCCATCTACCTCGCGACGATCTATCTCGCGCTGCCGTTCATCGATTTTCTCGCGCCCTATCACTACGCGGAGCGGCACGTCGACCACATCTACGCGGACCCGCAGCCGCTCCGGCTCTGGTCCCCGGAAGGCGACTTCATCGGCCTTCACACCTATGCGACGACGGAGACCTTTGACCGCATAACGTTCCAGATGAAATCGGTGACCGACTGGAGCGATCCGCAACCGATTCCGCTCTTTGCGAATTGCGGCGCGAATTACCGCCTGCTTGGCCTATTCGAGACCAATTTCCGCCTGATGTGCCCGCCGGAGGGCGGCACGCTCTTCATCTTCGGGGCGGATCGGCTCGGGCGCGATGTGCACAGCCGGATCATGCATGGCGCGCAACTCTCTCTGACCGTGGGCCTCATCGGGGTCGCGGTATCCTTCGCCATCGGCCTCACTCTGGGAGGCATGGCGGGCTATTTCGGCGGCCTGACCGACAGTCTGACCATGCGCGCGATCGAGATCATCCGAAGCCTGCCGGAGCTTCCGATCTGGCTGGCGCTCTCGGCCGCGATTCCGGCGACATGGGGGCCGATTTCCGTCTTCTTTGTCATCTCGATCATTCTCGGCCTCCTGGACTGGCCAGGACTCGCGCGCGCCGTCCGCTCGAAATTTCTCGCCCTTCGGGAGGAGGATTACGTGAAGGCGGCGGAGTTGATGGGCGCCCGCCCGCGGCGGATCATCGCCGTCCACATGATGCCGAACTTCATGTCGCATCTGGTCGCGTCCGCCACGCTGTCGATCCCGGCGATGATTCTCGGGGAGACGGCGCTCTCTTTCCTCGGGCTCGGCCTTCGGGCGCCGGCGGTGAGT
Source organism: Paludibacillus litoralis (assembly GCF_037646705.1). NCBI lineage: Bacteria > Pseudomonadati > Pseudomonadota > Alphaproteobacteria > Rhodobacterales > Paracoccaceae > Paludibacillus > Paludibacillus litoralis. Next base: position 263 of record NZ_JBBHER010000003.1, on the reverse strand, counting down.
TGGGGGCTGATGCTGAACGACGCGCTCGATCTCACCGTGGTGGAGATCTATCCGTGGCTGCTGATGCCGCTCGCGCCGGTCATCATGGTGGTGCTGGCGTTCAGCTTCCTTGGCGACGGGCTGCGGGACGCGCTGGATCCCTACAGCTGACGCTGGGCGCCCCCCGGCGGCGCCTGGCCGCCGGCTGATGCGAACAAGCTCGCATTGGACGTGATCGGCCTGGCTGGCTTCGGCTATGACTTCGCGTCGTTCGATGGCGATGA